>NZ_JBHTAC010000024.1:0-103591 GCF_042663325.1 Catellatospora aurea | reverse complement strand
CACAGGTGGCGACATTCGCTGGCCACCAGTGGCGACCTCACGATGGCCGTTGACACGCAGGGATCGGTCCCAGTCGCGTAGGTAGCTGGCCCACGTCTTGGGTGTCCGGGAGATCAACTGGTCTGGATCAAACGTCATGGTTGACTCCACGCGGGCGCGATCGGTTCACAGGAGAGCTGTCTGCCGATCGTTGGCTGCCTTTGCGTGACCAGCGGAGTGCAGGATGTTGCTTGAGATCGCTACGGGTCATGCCCTTAAAGGGTCGCCTTGGGTTGTTGATTGCGGTGTTGGGCTAGCGACGGTCACCCAACAGCACCCAACAGCACCCAACGCGACGCCAGGCGCGGGCCGATCTGCCGATGCGTGTTCATGACGGCTTCCGGCTGACCTCGCCGATCAGTCGAGGTGGGGTGAGGTGGGGAGGCTGCGTATGGCAGACGGTGTGGCCGACGGGCCGCCTTGAAGGCCGTGGCCCGACTACTCAAGTGTGGCTCGATCAAGTCGCTGGCCCGTGAGTGAGAGGAGCGAGCGGCCGTGTCTGCTTCCGGCAGCCCGTGTCTGGCTACAAGATGGACAACATCTGAGACAGGAGTACGAAGTGCTTCAATTCCCGGTGTCCATCGACAACCCGTTCTGGCGCGTGTGGCAGGGTCCACGCGAGCGATTCCAAGCTGTGGATGAAGTGACCATGCGTTCGCTTGAGGTCGTGCACACCCTGTGCCGCCATCTGGCCGCTGACGTGACAGCAGCTGGTGCCGGTGTCACGAGAATGGACAGCCTCACTTCCATGCTCGAAGGGAAGGCTGCCGGCGCCTATGGCGAAGTGGGCGCTCGCGGCCATCGGTGGCACAGCATCTGGATCACACATCACTGGAACATGACGAGCCTCTACGCCCAGGCTTCGCTGGACTACGCTTGGGCCACCTCTCGGATCGCGAGCATGCTCGCAGCTGATCTGAAGGTCCCTCCGTTGACTGCGTGGTCGGACGATGACCGTTATCCCAGTAGCGACTGGCTTACCGCCGACCCTGACCAGCGTCTGGCGCCTGTTCAGGTACGCGGTACGGCGGTGAAGGTGCTACAAGGTCATGAGGTGGTCGGTATCAACGACTATCTGAAGGTGTCACATGGCCGGATGGTCGACGCGATGGTCAAAGTGCTCAAGGTAAGCCCTGACGATTTCAAAGATCGGCTTGGGGATCCGCACGTAGCGGTTATGGAGCCAGAGGACAGCCAAGCGCACGACGCGCGTCGAAGCCGCTTGCTGGATGCGGCCGTGGCTCTGGATGCGTACGGTGCGGGCTGCGCTTGCGCGATTGTCGCGGTGGACGAGGAGAAGTCCAATAGAAGTTGATCACCAGTCGTTCGCCCAATGCCCGAGACTTTGAGGAGTCAGACGCAAGATTGCTTTGGAACCTGATCGGTCAGGAATCCCACCGGGAGCGGCTGCGCCAGATCGTGAATGTTGATGGGCCGTGGAACTTGTCCTCGCGGCGGGGCTTCTGTTCGGGACCCGGGTCCTTCTTGAACTTTGCGACGGTGAGCCCAGCAGCACGTGCTCGTAACGCCATGCCGGTGTCGAAGGTGATAAGCATGATCGGCCTGCCCGCGAAGGACTCGATGGCGGCGACGCGGTCGACGATCTCGTCGTCTGTGTCGGCGAGCCGGATGTGGCCGGGGCGGTCCAGGATGACCTCGACCCGGGTCTCGCGACGGCTGGTCGTCGGTGTGCCGTTCTCGGGTAGCAGCAGGCCGGGTCGGTCGGGGTCTCTCAGTAGATCATCGAGAACCGCGATCGAGTAGCGGGCTCGGGCCCGGTAGCGCTCCGCGCCTTCCTTGAGCCGGTCGAGTTCGTCGATCACGGCAAGCGGCACGAGGATCTGGATGTTTTCGCGATTGTCGTCGAGCAGGTCGTGGAAGTTCGTTTCGCGTAGCGGCTTGTCGTGGTTCAGGAAGAATGTCGTGTCCAGGGCGAGGAACACGTCGACGCGTTCCCAGCTGCGTATCCGATCAGCGATGGCATTCTTCGCGGCTTCGAGTGCGGCGATGCGTTCGTCGAGTTCGAAGGTGACGCCATTGTCTGCGGCGGACCTTGCTGCGTGTGAAGCCCACAGCAGACGGTGCCGGTCGGTGAAGATCAGGCGATCGATCTCGCCGCGGGGAACTTGCCCACGAAGCTGGGCGGCGGAGTTGTCCGACCAGTCGAGGTAGCGGCCGAGGAGGTTGCCGTTGCCACCGTTGCCGCGCAGGTTGGAGGCGGAGATGTGGATCTCGGTGAATACGCGAAGTGCCGTGCGACGGTCTGCGCCGGGAAGAAGGTGTGGGAGCACCGGTTAATTGTCCATGACGACGATTGAAGTGCCTTCACCAAGTGCCGGTTGACCACGGGTGAGGCTTGGTGGGGCGCTGGCCTTTGCGGTGGCGCCTGGCTTAACGGCGTTCATGATGTTGATCATTGCCGAGTGGGTCATCGCACAATGGTATTCGGGATGTAGTTAGTGGTCGCAGGTCGGCGCCTGCTGGTACAGGAGCGGCCGGTGGACGGAGCCTGCATTTGGCCTGTGGCGCTGGTGGCGTCCAGTCGTTCTCCGGACACCACCAGCACATTGATTCGCTACGGCCGGGTCCACTTCTTGAGGATCAGGGGAGCGGTTGCGAGGACGTATGCGGTGATGAGCGCATCGCCGTCGGTATACCACCAGGCGCCGTAGGCGGCGGCGGTGGACAGTGCCGCGACCATTACCTGATAGGTGCTCAGGCGGCGGTTGGGCCGATATGGCCCACCTGTTCCATAGATTTGCGGCTCGTCAGGGGTTACGGTCGGCATGAGCCTCCTGTCTGCGGCAGCGGATAGTGGCTTAGACGGCGTCTGAGGGTCCAACTCGGGCGCCGTCGCTATACCTGGAACCTGCGGGGCTCCAACCGCCGATCGTGCACCCACGGTGTGACGCGGTCAATTCCTGCGCGGGTGTCAAACGCACTGATGGTGCGTCAGGTGTCCAAGATCGGCTCGTTGCGGGGGTGTGCGCGGTGTCCGGATGGCGGTGATGGTGGTGAATGTGTTCACGTCGCGCCCATCGTCAAGATCCATCTAGGGCGGGTGGGGAGCCACGGTCGACGGAATTCGTCGGTTGTGACGTCTAGTGGACTGTTTTGTTCCGCAGATCGTGTCATGTTTCGGCGCGCCATGTTTGCGCAGCTCACAGGCCACCTTCTGTAGCGCTCGCGGGCTGTGGTGCGTTGACTGCGTGCAGTGACGGTCAGGTTGGGGTGTGGGCGGACACCCGGGCGGTCACCAGAATGTCCGCCCGCGAGGGTGGATGGTTCAACAGATGCGGTTGACGTGATCGGCCATGCCCGGCGAGGGGACCAGGCGCAGTCCGCGCTTGCTGGTGGAAATGGTGAACAGCACGGTGTCGCGGGTGTGGGCGCTGGTGCCGGCGGCGTGGTTGAGGAACTGCGCGGAGCCGCTGCCCATGGCGTAGTAGGCGGACATGGTGCGATCGTTCCAGTCCCATGTGGCGAGGTCCTGCCAGCCGCAGCTGGACAGCCTGCCGCGCAGGCCGGCGTAGTCAGGCTGGTCCCAGAAGCAGAACCATCCCGACGG
This sequence comes from Catellatospora aurea, assembly GCF_042663325.1. Classification (NCBI taxonomy): domain Bacteria; kingdom Bacillati; phylum Actinomycetota; class Actinomycetes; order Micromonosporales; family Micromonosporaceae; genus Catellatospora; species Catellatospora aurea. The sequence goes on along the minus strand of NZ_JBHTAC010000024.1, from coordinate 99,984 downwards.
GCAGTCGGCGACCGGCCCGGCGGCTGCGGCGGCGCGGTTGGGCCGCGTGCCGAACGTGACGACGAACTTGCCCTGGCTGTAGCTGATCTCGGTGGCGTTGATCTGCGTGCCGCCAGGATGTGCGGCGAGGTAGCCGTCGATCTGATGCTGCAGGGTCGGTTCGGGTGCCGCTGCGAGGGCGGCTGTCGGCGGGACGGACAGCGCCGCCGTTGCGGCGGCGATGGCCAGCGCGCGGGCGATGCGGTGCGGGATGGGTTTCACGGAGCCTCCACGGGGTGTGTGCCAGCGTGGTGCGAGACGATCGTGAGCGCTGTGCGTGGGTTGGCCGAGTCCCCGTCAACATCAGCTCTGAGTGTGGACGTCGTCGCACAGTGCGACCGATGAACCGATCGTAGGGAGCCTGCCGCTCGGCCGATCCGCGATGTTAAGAAACTTACATGAATGAATGTAATGACCATGACCTGCCATGTTGCACGCAGGGATAAGTCAAGCATCGATGCGTTGTGTCGGGTGGGTGACTTTGACGAATTCGCGGTCGCGACAGTGTCATAACCGCGGCCTTCCGTGGGCGTCTACAAGCGACGGTGCGGCTAAAGCTGGTGCCCGGAGTAACGGGCACCGGGCAGGGACGAACGGAGTACGTCATTGAAAAGCGGCACCCCTCGCGACACGGACTGGCACGCCAAGCTGTGCGAGGCAAGCGACGGCCAGATCGCCAAGTTCGCCCTCAGCGTGCTCGAGCCCTCACTGCGGCACCTGTTCGAAGAGGTCGTGCAAGGCGTCCGCGAGGTGTCGTGGAAAAAGCGTGAGCAGGTCCCCGACGGCGACGACGCACTCAGGTGGCTGCTGGGGGTCGCCGCGAACGAGGTGAAGCGGGTGCGGCGGGCCGAGGCGCGCCACCGAGATCGCCGCGCACCCATGGGCCAGATTCCCGAGCGGCCGACGCCCTCCGCAGAGGAATCGGTCGTGGACAGCGACGTATGGCGCGTGCTCATGGAGGCGGCCGGCGACGAGGTCGACGGCCAGATCCTCAATCTCGTCTACAACCAAGGCCTGACCCACGCCGAAGTCGGCGCAGCACTACAGCCCCTGTACCCGAAAGTGAAGCTAACCCCGGGCAACGTTGCCCAACGCCTCAAGCGCGCCCGCGACCAGATCGCAGCCCGCATCGGCCAGGACCCGCAGCGGTTCATCCTCGGAGGAGATCAGTCATGACGCCTACCGGACCCGACCGCCACGACGACGACGTCGTCCGGCTGCTGCGCGCGGCCGATCCGCTGCGGAACTGGACCCTGCCGCCAATGTTGCGCACACCCGAGGACGCCCGCCGTGCCACCCGCTGGAGGCTGCCACGGCTGCGTCCGAACGTGCATCGTCCTCGCGGGCCAGTCCGGTCGCGGCGACCTCAAGCTCTGGCAGGCGGAAGCATCATCGTCGCAGTTCTCCTATGGCTGGGCGGCGGGGCGGTGATCATGCCGAACGCGCGACCCGGCGACCCGGGGCCATCCGGTCTGACCTCACCCACGGCGGCAGGGCCTAGTGCCTCGGCGCGGCCCGGCATCAGACTCGTCGCGTACACACCGGCCGAGCTGCCCCGCGAAGACATCGACGAAGATGCCGCCGGCATGCTGCGACAACTGATGAGCGACATCACCGGCCCGGAGGCGCCGCCGGGCAGGAAGGTCACCTACGTTCGGCTACAAGAGTGGGGGCTCAATCTCACCGACCCTCATCCGCCGAAGCTGCTCGTGGCGCAAGACAGGCAGGTCTGGTGGAACGCCGAGCGCTACGCCTACACCCGCACCACCACCTTGCCCGGCCAGAAACCCGACCGAGTCCGAGCCGACTACACCGGCAAACTGCCGGCTGGCTTCACATTCACCGGCTACCACGACATCCCCGACGGCAGCTCGGACTCGGGGATCACGGTCCTGATTCCCGACCCGTCCGAGGACCCCCGAAATCTTGCCGGACAGCTTGCCGCCTCCCATCCCGGAGGCACGCCGCGGCAGCTGATCCGGGCCGTTGGCGCCCTATACCGACAGCACCACCTCGGCAACGCCGAACGCGCCGCCGTGCTGGATGTCCTCGCCGCCGCGGGTCTGCGCTACTGGGGCAAGGTCACCGACCGTAAGGGCAGGCCAGGGATCGCCGTAGGAACCGAAAGCACCGTCAAAGGCATGGGTCCAGACCACAAACCCGTCACCTACACCGTGCGCGACATGCTCGTCATCGACACCTCCAGCGGAAACCTGCTCGCCTACGAAGAGACCGCGTTGGCACCGCTAGGGCCAGTGGACGACGAAACCGGATCGGCACCTGGCAAGGTCATCCACTATGTGCTGTACCTGGAGAACGAAAAGGTCAGCCGTATACCTGGACTACGGTGAACAACCTTAGCCCGAGCCAGGGAGCCTTCGTAAGCTCAGCCACAGCCGCGGAACCGACAGGTGTCGCCAACGTCGGCTGATTGAGGAGCTCAGGCCGCCACGGTCAGCGGCCGCGGTTCCCAACCTGTGGCAGTTACGGAGGCTCCCTGCGGCGCGTAGTCGCTGGCGCGTTGGACGCGCCAGCGACCGAACCGCCGCCCGTAGGTGTAGGCGGTCTCGGCTGACCTGCGTGCCGCGGCCTCGTCGTCGAACGGATTGGTGATCCGCCGTCCCTGCTCGCTATCGACTAGCGCCTGTTTCAGAAGTGCGGTGGAGCGCTTGCCCACGGCCGTGAACCGCTCACCCTGCTGGCGCGCGTGTCGTTGATAGATAAACAGCGAGGTCTCCGGTAGACCGTTCAACGACGAAGAAGAACTGACACCGGAGACCTCGTGGCCACCATACCGGCGGCGAGGCGGCACGACCTGACCGACGCGCAGTGGGCCGCGCTGCAACCGCTGCTGCCCAAGGGCAGCAAGCCAGGTCGTCCGCCGAAGTGGGACAAGCGCCAGCTCATCGACGGCATCAGGTGGCGGGTGCGGGTCGGCTGCCCCTGGCGCGACATCCCGGACGCGTACGGGCCCTGGCAGACCGTCTACGGGCTGTTCCGCCGCTGGCAGCGCGCGGGGGTCTGGCAGCAGATCCTCACCGGCCTGCAAGCCGGCGCCGACGCGGCCGGGCTGTTCGGCTGGGACGTCAGCGTCGACTCCACGATCGCCCGCGCTCACCAGCACGCCGCCGGCGCCCGTACCCGGCCGCAGGAGCAGAAGGAACCGCCCGGCGGCGTCGAGGAAGAACCCGCCGACCACGCCCTCGGCAGGTCCCGCGGCGGGTTCACCACCAAGCTGCACCTGGCCTGCGAGCAGGGCCAGAAGCCCCTCGCCGTGGTGGTGACCGGTGGGCAGCGCGGCGACAGCCCGCAGTTCACGAAGGTCCTGGCCCGTATCCGGGTGCCACGCCCAGGCGGCGGGCGTCCACGGACCCGACCGGACCGGGTCCTGGCCGACAAGGCGTACAGCTCGGCCGCCAACCGGGCCCACCTGCGGCGACGCGGGATCAAGGCGACGATCCCGGTCAAGGCCGACCAGGCCGCCAACCGGCGCAAGAAGGGGCCGAAGGGCGGACGGCCGCCGACCTTCGACCCCGAGATCTACAAGCAGCGCCACGCCGTGGAGTGCGGCATCAACCGGCTCAAACGCAACCGCGGCGTGGCCACCAGGTACGACAAGCTCGCCGTCCGCTACCAGGCCACCTACAACATCGCCGCGATCAACGAATGGCTCTGACCCCGCTTATGAAACAGGCGCTAGTGCTCCACCAGTTCCGAAAAGTTCTCAGGGAGATGGACCACAGGCGGACACCATTCCCTGCGGCTCGCGATTGAGCCATCCCCCGAGCAAAACCGCCGAGGCGGGGCTCCCGTCCTGATCACTTGATTGAACGTAAAGTGATCGCCGCCCTCATCGCTGCGGACCGCTAAGCGAGCATGCTCAGCAGGCAGGACACCTAGCATCTGCTTCCGCGCTTCGCCGTGAGACTGAGCGACCCCAGTGGTGGACCCCTTAACTGCGTCAAGTCGGTGACCTCGAGGACCGCAGTCGCTGTAGGGCCAGCGAAAAGCCCGTCAAAAGGAACCAGGCCAGGGTCCTAGGACGGCTTTACCCACGGTGCGCCAGCTCCCTGCTGCTGCGGCCTTCCGCTGGACCCAGGTGCAAGTTGCGCCTTCGCCGAACGGACCACAGCGGCAGCCGACCCGTTTGGCCTAGGCGCTCTGCCGGCTGCCTGCGGTCGGATAAGCGGTACCCGCGATGTGGGCGAACCGGGGTACACCTACACAGGGACTGAACCCGAACCGAGTGCAGCTGCTGATGATGAACCCGTTGGCCACAATGACCGCGGCGGTGTCGTGGTTAGGCCGGCAACCGCCGGCTAGCCGTGCCCACACCGGGGCGATCAGGTCTTGAAGTAGTCCCAGGACGAACTTGTCAGATCGGACATGTTCGTAGAAACGAAGCTGCCCATCCGGGTGAAGTACCCGTCTGATCTCGGCTAGAGCATGGGCCGGGTCGGGCACGGTGCATAGGACCAGCGACGCCACCGCTGTATCGAAGGCGTTGTCAGGCGCAGGCAGCGCATCGGCATGCCCGGCGACGACCTCCACTGGCACCGGGGCGCGTTGTGCGGCGTGCTGAGCGAGTGCGCGAAGAGTGTCATCCGGTTCCACGGCCAAAACGCGGGTGACCTCCGGCGGGTAGTGGGCGAAATTGAGGCCGTTGCCCGCACCGACCTCAATGACCGTCCCGGCCAGCCCTTCCAGCAGCCGAGCGCGGTGCTCAGCCCCACCGTGAGCCTCGGCCCTGTTGCTGATCGCCGTGTAGAAGCGGGCGAACCGGGGATGCTGCATGTCGTTGACGTGCCGGTTCATCAACGTCTCCTGTGCAACAACACCAATCCTGCGGTTCGCTCGCCCGCCGCCTGATGCGGCGGGCGAGCGAACCGAGGATCGTTCACTTCATCGCCGCCAGCAGCTGCTGGCAGGCCGCCTCGCAGTCCCGGCACGCCTGCGCGCAGATCCGGCAGTGCTCGTGCATGTCTGCGTGGCGCTCGCACTCGTCGGCGCAGGTGCGGCAGGCCATGACACAGGCCTCCAGCAACGTGCGGCTGATGTTGGCGTCGTAGCCGGTGTGCCGCGACAGCACCCGAGCCGTGGCCTGGCAGATGTCGGCGCAGTCGAGGTTGGTGCGGATGCACTTGGCCAGCTCGGCGATCATCGGCTCACTCAGGCAGGCGTCAGCGCACGCAGTGCACGCTTCGCTGCAGGAGATCAACGAGTCGATCGCGGACGCGAGCTGGCGCCGGTCAAGGTTGATCTCCAGCGGGTAGGTCTCGAGCATGGGCATGGTCACGTTGGTCATGGTGCTGCTCTCCCTTGGTCGCTACGCCCGCAGGTATACCCACACGTAACAGCTTCCATGCGCATGAAACAGGCGTATCGGGATGCTGACCGCCGCACTCCGGGGGGTGTTTGTGACGGGAGTAGCTGGCCATCAGCAAGTAGCAGAGGACGTGTCCTTGCGTCCGGTTGTCCCCTTGGCGGCTGGGCCGGCCACCTCCGGTCGTCGGCTAGCGGCAGGTGTGTCGGAATGCCGTCGTCACGTTGTTTCACCTGCGGCGTGGTGCCACAGTGCTTTCGCTCGCGGCCCACCGCCGCGGCGAGACGGTGGAGGAACAGTGACCTTCTTGAAGGACGAAGGCCCAGGACAGGCCGACTTCACGGCCGCGCTGCGGGCCGGCGGCTATGGCCTGCCCGATCCAGCTGCGGCCGGTCACGGCCACGCGCACGGCGTCGACGGGGTGTCGACGGGGGTCCGCACCGCGATCCACAAGGGGCGCGAGATCCGCATCGAGACCACATACAAGATCACGATCGACGGCAAGCCGCTGCAGGGCGGCCTGGAGGTGCTCGACAACGGCGCGGTGCACTACCACGGCCTGCCGCAGTACGCGCTGCCGTCAGCGATCGACATGTGCAAGCGGGTGCTGGACTACTTCGGCACCGAGCCGCCCGCCGTCGACCAGCTCGGCTGCGGCGTCGGCGAGCACGGCGACCACTGCGGCAACGGCACGTCCTGCTGCGTGCCCGACACCAGCGGTCAGCACGACCACGGCCAGCACCAGCACGGCGACTCCCCGGCGTCCGCGCCGACGCTGGCCTCCATGCCGCAGCAGCACGACCACGGCCACGACCACACCCACGACCACGGGAGCCACCGGTGACCGCCGTACGCGCCAACATCCAGAACTCCGAGCAGGCCCGCGACCGGTTCCTGGCCGGCGTCGTCGCGCTCAACGCCGAGCAGTCCGGCTACACCACCTCCCAGCTCAACCAGCTGCTGTCCCCGTCCATCCCGGGCTTCCGGCTGTACGGCGTGGACCAGCAACTGACCACCTGGGACCTGTTCGTGCTGTGGCACTTCGTGGCCATGCAGATGCCCAGCTCCCCGTCGCGGCCCATGCGCAACCTGGCGCACGGTGGCCCGATCTTCCTGCCCTGGCACCGGATGTTCCTGCTGCGCCTGGAGCAGCAGATCCAGCGGATCACCGGCGACGCCGAGGCGGGCCTGCCGTACTGGGACTGGACCGTCGACGGCGGCCTGTCCTTCGACCAGCAGCACACCAGCTCCCTGTGGGGCGCGACGGCGCTCGGCGACGCGCGTGGCGACGTGGTCAGCGGCCCGCTGGCCGCGATGCGGGTTCGCCTGGTCGGGTACGGCACGCAGCTGTGGTCGGTCGAGCCGCGGCCGCTGCAGCGCGCCGCGGGCACCGACACCGACGTGCCCGGCCTGCCCACGGCCGAGGACGCCAAGTGGGCCCTGGAGGCGGGCCTGGCCTACGACAGCCTGCCGTGGGACGTCAGCTCCGACGGCTTCCGCAACCGGGTGGAGGGCTGGATCGACCCGCGCCGCATCGGGCAGGCGGGCAGCCCGCAGATGCACAACCGGGTGCACGTGTGGGTCGGCGGCGACATGGGTCCGGGCAGCTCGCCCAACGACCCGCTGTTCTACCTCAACCACTGCAACGTCGACCGGCTGTGGGAGGCGTGGCTGCTGCGCGACGGCCGCACCTACCTGCCCGGCGCGGGCGCGGAGCAGCCGCCCAGCGGGCAGGGCCTGGACGACACGATGGTGACGCTGCTGGGCGAGCCGCTGACCCCGTCCCAGGTCCTCGACGCCTCAGCCTGGTACAGCTACGACACGACTCCGTAGCTCACGAATCATGCCGCAGGCGGTGACCGCACCACGGTCTGCCGCCTGCGGCAGCCTGGGACAACTGTGGCCGGGATGCTGTGGTGGGCTTGGCGGCCGGTGCGCATATGGCCGCCTTCGCCTGACGGCGACGGGGCGGCGTTGTGGGTGTCGACTCGTCATGGTTCACAGGAGATGCACAGCCGCACATCGTCGTTGACGGGTCGACACCGTCGCTCGACTCCGGTAGGAAAGCGGTGGGACTGGGGAGAGTGAGAACGACGGTGTCCAAACGACGAAGTGGACGAAACAGGCGGCAGGGCCAGGTTGCGCTGGGCAGCGCCGTGCTGAGTGCACTCATCGCAGGTGGCATCGCCATCCCTGCCGCTGCGGATCCGCCGGTCGGCTCCAACATCACAGCGATCCCGGACCCGGGTGCCCGTCCTCAGCCCGAAGGGCTGCCGGCGCTGCCACTGGGCTCGCTGAGCCAGCCACGCACCCAGCCCACTACCGCCCAGGCGCTGCTGTTGGCGCAGTACAGCGCCGCCGAGCTGGAGCTGTCGGTTCTCGCGGCACGCCGCAGCGAGCTGTACCAGACGTACGCCAACGCCATTGTGGCCAAAGCCCTCGCCGACTTCGCGTGGAGAGCGACTGCCGACGACCTGCGTACCGCCAAGCAGGAAGCCGAAGCCGCGGCGGTGGCTGCCTACCAGGGCGCGGTGAAGGCACCACCGCAGCTGGGTAACTCGCTCGATGAGCTTGAGCAGCTAATCCCGCACACTGACGCGCCCCCGCATACCGAGGCAGCACTGGCCGATCTGGCCCGTGCCCGGCAGGACGAACGCCAGGCGTACACGGTACTCACCGCGGCGATCGACGCCGAACATCAGGCGTCGTCGGCGTATTCGGCGGTGGAGACGGAGTTCAAGCGCAAGGAAGTTGCCTTCCTGGAGCTGAAGCGGCGCCTGGCCGAGCTTCAGTCCGAAGCCGACCGGCTGCGTGAACTCGAGCAGGAAAACCTCGGCTCCTACGACGCCGGGCAGAGTAACGCTGGGCTGGTCGCCCATCCTAAGGCGCGCGAGGCAGTCATGTTCGCACTCAGCCAGCGCGGCAAGCCGTACCGCTGGGGCGATGAGGGCCCGAACACCTATGACTGCTCCGGGCTGATGCTCGCGTCTTACCTTTCGGCCGGCGTCCGGCTCAACCGTGTCGCCAAGGACCAGTACTACGGAACCCGGCACAAGACGGTCAGCAAGAACGCATTGCTGCCCGGTGACCTGCTGTTCTACGCCACCGATCCCAGTGACTGGCGCACGATCCACCACGTGGCGATGTACCTGGGCAACGGCCGCGTCGTTCAGGCGCGTACCACCGGCGACGTGGTGCGGATCTCCACGGTCAACCTGGGCTCGGTCGACTTCGCCACCCGGGTCGTCGACGCGCTCCCGGCCCCGAACCAGCCCGCTCCGACGCGAACAAGCACGCCGACGCAGACGGCTTCGCCGCGGCCGCCGGCGAGCTCCTCGCCGCCGCCGGCGAGCAGTTCGCCGAGCGCAAGCTCATCGCCGTCGCCGAAGCCCTCGCAGTCGCCATCGCCTGCAAGCCCGGTGCCGTCGAACACGCCTCCGCCGGTGCCCGATCCGGCGTGAGCCCTGTCCATCAGTTTCAGGTGGGCACGGCGCGGCGAGCTATGCCAGCGGCGAGGGCTTAGCTGATGTGATGTGTCGGCTGGGGTCATGGCGCTTTATCGCGGCCGTCTCGGTAATTGATCGTTTGTAGGCGGCGGGTGCGCCGCCTACAACGGTGTCGGGGCGGTGAGCGTCAGCGGAACGCCTGCTGCCAGGTCTGCGCGTCAGCGGGGTTGTGCCAGCGGGTGAAGCCGCACGACCAGGCGACCGGGTCGTCGAGCGGTTTTCCGCCGAACCGGGCCTCGCCGGAGACCAGCAGCCGCGAGCCGATGCCGTAGCCGGCGCGGCCGGTGCTGGTCAGACCGCCTGGGGGCAGCATGGCGACGGTGACCTGGTCGCCGTCACCGCCGCGGTACCAGTGATGCACCTGGAAGGTGACTGGCACCTCCGGGAACTGCTCGGCTTTGGCGGGATCGGCGGTGCCCACGGCCAGGACTGTCCCGTCGAACGCGAATGCTCGCTGGGCGAGGGTGTCTGGGCTGTACTGCTCGACGCAGCTGGCGGCGCCGCCGAACACGTCACCGGATGGTGCCGGACTCGCGGCTGCTGTCGGCGCGACGGCCGCAGGGGGCTGGTCGCCGCGGCCGGGAAGGCCGGAGATGGCGAATGCGGCTGCGGCGGCGGCCAGGGTAGCGGCGGTGATCGCGGCGATCCGCCAGGTGCGGCGTGCTGGTGGTGCGGGGGAGTTCGAGGTGGTGTCCATGGCGTTGATCTCCTGACGGATTCGCTGGCGTAGGTGCGGGTCGCCCAGCGCTGCGGCGCGGGTCGCGTCGAGGGTCTGTGCCTGGCGGACCAGGTCGTCGAGCCGGTCGTGGTTCACTGCCGTGCCTCCCTGTCGAACGCGTGCACCGGGTGGGTTGTCATGCCATGTCCACCATCGGGGCGACTGTTACACCGTGACGCCGTAGGCGGCCAGTTCGCGGGCGAACCGGGCACGGGCGCGGTGCAGCCGCACGCGGACCGCGACGTGGCTGCATCCGTGGACCACGGCGACCTGGGCGGTGCTGAGCCCTTCGACGGCGACGAGGGTGAGCAGGTCCCGGTCTGCGGGGCGCAGCCGGGCAAACGCCTCGCGTACACCTTCGGGCCCGTCGGCAGGTGGCGAGGTGTCCGCCCGGCGCGCGGTGTGATCGCGAAGGCGTTGGGTGAGGCGGTCGAAGCGGCGCAGGCCGCGCTGCTGGTTGGCCAGCACCCGCCGGGCGATCCCGAACAGCCACAGCCGGACCTGCTCGCCGTCGGGTGCGTCGGCTGCTCGGCGCCAAGCGGTAAGGAACGTTTCTGCGGCGACGTCAGCGGCGTCGTCGGGGGTGTCGGTGCGGCGCAGTGCGTAGGCGAGGATTGCCTGGTAGTTGCCATCCCAGACGGTGTCGAACCATGTGTGGGCGTTGGCGGGTGCCACGGCCGGCGGCCCGGCTGGCTGCATATCCACCCCCATGACGAGTCCGGCTGCCGGCGGCAGCTTCCACGCTGACATGTCCGGCACATGTCGCGCTGTTACGTCCGTCCACCGTCCGGGTGAGGCCGCTGCGCCGGGGCGGGCTGCCGCCGGCGGGTGCTGCGGGTGGGACGCCCTTGCGGGCGACCTTGCAGGCGAGTCGGCCGGCGCAGCGAGCCCGGGCCGCCAGCGCGGTGGCGCGGGCGGCCCGGTAGGGGAGGAGCAATGTCAGTTGGCCCACAGCACGTGGGTGACGGTGTAGTTGCCGCGGCCCAGTTCACGGACGTAAGTGCTCACGCCCTGGCCGTGGGTGCCCTTGACCAGCCGTCCCCAGGCCTGCCCGGCGTTAGCGGGCGCGACGGTCGGGGTGTTGAAGCTGTCGACGTGGCTGTAGATCGACACCAGCTGCGAGTAGTCGTGGCTGTTGGGGTGCTCGTTGCTGGGCGGGCCGTCGGGGTCGCGGCTGTAGTCCATGCAGCTGCCCAGGTTCGGGTTGGTCTGGTTCTCGTCCTGGTGGCCCAGCCCGAAGGTGTGGCCGACCTCCTGGCACATCACCAGGCGCCGGTAGGCCGGGGTGTTGTACTGGGCCTGCACGAAGTAGGTGTCGTTGACCTTCACGAAGGCGCTGCTGATGTGGTTGCCGGTCGTGATCGAGATCGACGCGATGCCCAGCCAGCCGGTGGAGCCGTAGCTGGCGTTGCAGACCTCCACGTGGCCGGTGGTCGGGGTGCAGCTGGTCTTGGACCCGAACGAACCGCTCACGACCGTGGTGTTGAGCACGGTCGACGCCGTCCAGTCCGAAGACGCTTCGTTGAGGTAGGAGGTCCACGCGGCGGTGACGTTGTTGTCGAGCTTGAGCGTGAACGGGTTGGCGGTGCGGGCCCAGTGGTAGTTGGACCAGGCGTGGCTTGCCTGGGCGGTGGTGGCGGGCAGGGCGAGGGTGGCCAGGGCGGCGGCGGTGGCCGCGGCGATGAGCCGTAGGCGCATGAGGGACTCCCAACGCATCGGGGTGTACGGGGATGCGCTGAGAATTCCACCCTTATTGATGACCATCAAGATGGATGGGTAACGATATGACAACAACTACTATGGACGATCGTAGATGCACCGCTGCGAGGCCAGCATTACTGAACCTTTAACGGCGAGCAGGATAGCGATGTCGAACCTGCCACGCGCAAAGCACCTGGCTGAAGCTGTGACGGGTGACTACGAGGCAGCGTAGTAGACGGCCGGACAGGTTTACTGTGGCGTGGTCACAGCCACGGGTGCAGGCACCACGGCGACACAACAGCCAAGTACGGACCTGCCGCCAGCAGCGCGCCGAGCGAAGCCAACGCCAGCCCGCCACCCCGCCGACGCCATCCCGGCACCCGCCCGGTAAGCCGGGACGCACGCAAGTGCACCGACCCGCCGGTCGCACTGAGCGCCGAGGCGGGCGCAGCCGACAGGCTCAACGCCGCCAACGCCCCGGCCACCGCAGTGCGGCCGTGCCTGCGAGCGGCATCGTCATCGGCGCTCATCTCCAGCAGCAGACCCACGTGCCGGCCGGCCAACGCGAACAGCGGAAGCCACGGCACCGCCCTGGCCAGGCCGAACGCGAGCATCAAGGCCACGTGATGGTGGCCTGCGACGTGTGCGCGCTCGTGAGCCAGCGCAGCGCGCATCTGCTCGCCGGACAAGGTCTGCTGAGCCGCTGTGGTGACCACTATCAGCGACCGGCGGCCGGGCAGGCAGTAGACCATCGCCTCACCGGAGTCCACGACGATCGCACCGAGCCGGTTGTCGGCACGTCCGAGCAGGACCAGCCCGTCACGGTGGCGGGCACGCCGGGCCGATGCCTGCCACGCGGTCACGCACACGCCCCACATCACGCGGACGGTCAACGCACCGAGCAGGATCCACGCCAGCGCCCGCGATGCGGTTGCATGCGCCTGAGCGGCCGCCACCGCACCCGCGGCAGCCCAGCCGGCTACGACAGTGACCAGCGCGATCAGCCATGCTGCCACCGCCAGCCGCGGCGCGAGCACGCCCAGCCGGACCCGGGCCAGCACCGCCGGCGCCAGCAGGCTCACCGCCAGGCCGTACAGCAGCAGGCACTCGGCGATGTGCATCAGCGCCCGCCAGCTGATCGCCGGCGCAGAAGCCACCGCAGCATCTGCGACTGCGACTCGCTCATCGACGCCACGAAGTGTGCCAGCGCCGCGCTCTGGTCGCCTGCGGCTTCCAGCGCGTCGCGCATCAGCTGCGCGGTGTACTGCTCCCGGCTGGCCGAGGGCTCATACGACCAGGCGCGGCCGGTCATCTGCCGCTGCAGGTAGCCCTTCTGGAACAGGTTGTCCATGACGGTCATGACGGTGGTGTAGGCCACCGGCCTGGCCGCCGTCAGCTGCTGCTGGACCTGGCGGACGGTGGCCGGCGACTCGCGCCGCCACATGATGTCCATGATCACGGCTTCGAGGTCACCGAATCCGCGCATCCCTACCGGTCCCGCCTGCCGCCGCCATGCACGGTCACCACTATGTCGCACCGGCGTGGCGTTGTCATGCCACGCCGGTGGCGGTGACCCGGTCGCGATGCCGGGGCAGTGTCAGGTGGGCGCTGGTGTCAGCTGGTGGGGCTCGGCGTCGCGCCCAGCATCTGGCGCATCTGCTCGATCTGGGCGCTCTGGCTGGCCTGGATCTTCTCGGCCAGCTGCTTGGCTGCCGGGTTCGCGCCGCCGGCGATCTCGGCCTTGGCCATCGCGACCGCGCCTTCGTGGTGGGCGATCATCATCTGCAGGAACATCTGGTCGAACTGCTCACCGGTCATGTTCTGCATCTGGCCCATGTCGGGCATGGGGCCCATCGAGGGCATCATGCCGTGGCCCATCGGCGGCGACATCGACGGCATCGCCATGCCGGGGCCCATCGACGGCACCGCTTTGCCCCACTGCCGCAGCCAGGTGCTCATCTGCTCGATCTCGGGGGACTGCTCCTGCCCGATCTGCACGGCGAGCTGTTTGACGTCGGCACCGGCCGCCTTCTGCGCCGCCATGTCGGCCATCATCAGTGCCTGCTGGTGGTGCAGGATCATCTGCTGGACGAACTGCACGTCGGTGTCGTTGAACTGCTGCGTCGGGCTCGGCTGCACCGCGGCAGGCACCGGGGTGTTCTGGGTGGTCTGCGTGCCCGCGCAGCCGGACAAGGCACCGGCGGCTATCAGGACCGCGGCGGTGACAGCTGTCGCGCGAACGGTGTGGCCCATGTCGGCTCCCTGGAACAAGGTTCAGCAATCCTCGACCACCATATGTCCGAAAAGCGTTCATGGGTGCGGTTTCGTGGCAAGCCGGGCTCGGCGGTGGGAACGCCGGTGCCGGTGGCGGTCGTCGCGCCACCGGCACCAGGAGGTGTCTTTTCGTGCTCAGGTCTGCGGCGTGAGAACCGCCTGGTACCCGGCGGCGGTGATCGTCGCGGCGATGACGGCCGGGTCGAGGCTGTCGTCGCTGGTCACCACGGTGCGGCCTTTGCGGACACTCGTCTCGGCCCGCTGCACGCCCGGCACCTCGTCTTCGAGGGTCTCGTCGATGAGCAGTCCGCAGCTGGCGCAGTGCATCCCGGTGACGGCGAATACGTAGGTGGCGCTCATGGGGACTGCTCCGTGACGGTCAGGCGGCCGGTGTACATGCCCATGCCGCAGGAGTACCCCAGCCGGCCTGGTTTGAGGACACCGAGGTCGATGCGGGTGTCGCCGTTGACCGGGAGGATCTTCTCGATGTTGAGGCTGGGGATGACGAAGGAGCGCACGCAGCCCTGCGCTTTGTTCGAGCGCACGATCAGTGTGGTGGGCAGCCCGGCGGCCACGTCGAGGTTGGCCGGGGTGTAGGCGCCGGTGACGGCGCTGACGATCACCGTCTGGTGGCCGGCTTCGACGCTGACCCGGGGGCCGGTGACCTCGGTGGGGGCGTCGCCGGTCAGGCCGAGGGCGTAGGCGATCTGGCTGGCGGCGACCGGGGAGCCGGACAGTTCCAGGCCGCCGTTGAAGGTGTAGGCACCCAGAGCCAGGATCACCACGCCGGTCGCGACAGCCAGGCGCCTGGCCCAGGCGCCGGCGGCACGGCGGGCACGGGCGGCCGCGAAGCCCAGCACCGTGAACAGCGGCGCGGTCCCGACCACGAATACAGCCATGATCAGCGCGCCCTGCCACGGCGACCCGGACGCCACGGCCAGGGCCATGACCGACAGCGTCACCCCGCAGGGGATGAGGATGCTGGCCACGCCGAGCACGGCCGGAGCGAGCGCGGACTGGGAGCGGGCACGGCCGCGTACCAGCCGCGTCCAGGACGCCGGGGGAGTGAAGGTCAGGCCCTTGAACGCCTTGACGCCCAGCTGGCCCAGACCCATCGCGATGATCAGCAGCCCGGCGCCGATCTGGACCATGGCACGCAGATGCATTCCGAGCTGCACCGCGGTGCCCACGGCGCCGAGCAGCGCACCCAGCAGTGCGTGGGAGGCGAGCTTGCCCGCCAGGAACCCGCCGACGGGGGCGAGGTCGTCACCGACACCGACCGGCGCAACCGGGGCGGCGCGGCGGGGGTGGGGGCCGGTGGTGACGGGTTGGCGTTGACGGGACACCAGGCCTGCCAGCAGGCCGCCCTGCACCGCGGCGCAGGACACGCCGCCGGCGAGCAGGCCGAGCAGCAGCACGGAGAAAAGATTCGTCGACACGTGGGGATGAGACCTTTCGCAGATAGGAGGAAACCAGCAGCACAACATCCACATAAGTGGATGCATCGGGGCGGGTTACTCCTACGTGCGCAGGACGCACAACTGGGCGAGGGTCGCCGCACGCGGCAGCGGCCCGACAGGGCGCACCAGCACCTGGCCTGCCCGGCGCAGCAACGTCAGCAGCCGAGACGGTTCGGCCAGCAGCATCAGCGCTGCGGCGATCGCAGCCAGCACGCTCATACACGCCGCGGCCAGGCTGCCGTCTCCGTCATCGTCGGTGGGCTGATCACCGTGCCCGGATACGGCCGCGTGCCCGCCGTGGCCGGAGTCGGCTGCCATCGCCGCCGGGATCAGCAGCGGGGCCATGTCGTCGGTGCACTGCCACGACTGCCACAGCCCCAGCCCCGCCAGCAGCAGCGCGACGAGCACGACACGCAGCGGCATCGCCGCTCGTCGGGTCGCGCTGTGCCGCATGGGCACAGGATACGGGGTGCGCCCGGCCGCAGTCTGCCGCTGCACCGCGGTGTGGTCAGCGCGCATCGGCCGGCTCGGCCGCGGCAATGCGCCGGCCCGGCGGCTGCACGTGCGCGACCAGCTCCTTCGGCGGGTCGGCGAGTCCGGGGCCACCTGCGGCGATCCAGTCAGCGACGGCCTGTGTCAGCGTCGCGTCGAGGATGCGCCCGAGCCAGGTGACCCGCCCGCCCGCGGCCCGGCCTGCCGCGCTGGGCAGCACCACGAGCGTGTTGCTGCGCTCGCAGTTGCCCAGGCAGCCGGTGACCATCAGGTCGATGCCCGCAGCGGCGCGCAGCTGGTCGGCCTGCAGCCGGTGATCGGTGTCGGGGTGTTTATCTGGGGTGCCGCAGCAGCAGCCGCGGCACAACACGACCCGGCAGGTGCCTGCAGTGGGAGCGGGGGAGGGCATATGAGGCGTGGCCTTCCGGGCGAGATGGTGCGCCGGGATGCCGCCCTCGTACGGGCGGCATCCCGGCGTTGTGCGGTCAGGGGCGGGCGGTGACGGTTTTGAAGCCGCGCAGCCGCAGGCTGTTGGACACGACGAACACCGACGACAGCGCCATCGCCGCACCGGCGATCATCGGGTTGAGCAGCCCCAGCGCCGCCAGCGGCAGGGCGGCGACGTTGTAGGCGAACGCCCAGAACAGGTTCGTCTTGATCGTCGCCAGGGTGCGCCGCGACAGCCGGATGGCGTCGACGGCGGCCATCAGGTCACCGCGTACCAGGGTCAGGTCGGCGGCCTCGATCGCGGCGTCGGTGCCGGTGCCCATCGCCAGGCCCAGGTCGGCCTGGGCCAGGGCGGCGGCGTCGTTGACGCCGTCGCCGACCATCGCCACGACCTTGCCCTGGGCCTGCAGCCGCTTGACGACCTCGACCTTGTCGGCGGGCATGACCTCGGCGACGACCTCGTCGATGCCGACCTCAGCCGCGATCGCCTTGGCGACGGTGGTGTTGTCACCGGTCAGCAGCACCGGCGTCAACCCCAGCGCCCGCAGCCCGGCCACCGCGGCGGCGCTGGTCGGCTTGACGACGTCGGCGACGGCGAACACGGCCCGTGCGGCGCCGTCCCAGCCGGCCAGCACCGCCGTGCGTCCGCCGCGTTCGGCGAGCTGCCGCGCGCCGTCCAGCTCGGCCGGCACGGTCAGCCCGTGCTCGGCCAGCAGCGCAGCCCGGCCCACGACCACATCCGTGCCCTCGACCGTGCCGGTGACACCCAGACCCTGGGTGTTGGCGAAGCCGGACACCGGCGGCAGGTCCCCGGCTTCGGCCGCCGCCGCGGCGATGGCCTGGGCGATCGGGTGCTCGGAGGCGGCCTCGGCCGCGCCGGCCAGCCACAGCGCGGTGGCGCGGTCGGTGCCGTCGGCGGTGACGACGTCGACCAGGGTCATCCGGCCGGTGGTGACGGTGCCGGTCTTGTCGAGCACGACGGTGTCGACGCGGCGGGTGGACTCGAGGACCTCGGGCCCCTTGATGAGGATGCCCAGCTGCGCGCCGCGGCCGGTGCCGACCAGCAGCGCCGTCGGCGTGGCCAGCCCCAGCGCGCACGGGCACGCGATGATCAGCACGGCGACCGCGGCGGTGAACGCCGCCGCGACACCGTTGCCGGTGCCCAGCCAGTACGCGAGCGTCGCGACCGCCAGAGCGATGACGATCGGGACGAACACCGCCGAGATCCGGTCAGCCAGACGCTGCACGGCCGCTTTGCCGGTCTGGGCCTGCTCGACCAGCCGCGCCATCTGTGCCAGCTGCGTGTCGGCGCCGACCCGGGTCGCCTGCACGATCAGCCGCCCGCCGACGTTGACGGTCGCGCCGACCACCGCGTCACCGGGACCGACCTCGACCGGCACCGACTCACCGGTCAGCATCGAGGCATCCACCGCCGAACTGCCGTCGGCGACGACGCCGTCGGTGGCGATCTTCTCTCCGGGCCGGACCACGAAACTGTCCCCGACAGCCAGCTGCGCCACCGGGATGCGCTGCTCGCGGCCGTCGCGCAGGACGGTGACATCCTTGGCGCCCAGTTCCAGCAGCGCCCGCAGCGCCGCGCCGGCGCGGCGCTTGGACCGGCCCTCGAAGAACCGGCCGGCGAGGATGAACACCGTGACCGCGGCGGCGACTTCCAGGTAGATGTTGCCGGAGCCGTCGCTGCGGGAGATCGACAGGCTGAACGGGTGCGTCATGCCGGGCGTGCCGGCGGTGCCGAAGAACAGCGCCCACAGCGACCACCCGAACGCCGCCAGGGTCCCCACGGAGATCAGGGTGTCCATGGTCGCGGCGCCGTGGCGCAGGTTGACCCACGCGGCGCGGTGGAACGGCGCGCCGCCGTAGACCACGACCGGTGCCGCCAGGGTCAGCGACAGCCACTGCCAGTTCGTGAACTGCCACGCCGGGACCATTGCCAGGACCACGACCGGCACCGCCAGGACCAGCGAGGTCCACAGCCGTCGGCGCAGCCCGGCGAGCTCGTCGGCCGGCTCGGCCAGCTCGTCGGATTCAGCTTGCGGGGGTGCCGGTACGGCGGCGGTGTAGCCGGTTGCCTGGACCGTGGCGATCAGGTCATCGGTGCTCACCGTGTCGGGGAACGTCACCGACGCCTTCTCGGTGGCGTAGTTGACCGTGGCGGTCACACCGTCCATGCGGTTGAGCTTCTTCTCGATCCGCGCGGCGCAGGAGGCGCAGGTCATGCCGCCGATGGCGAGCTCGATCTGCTGGGTGGCGTAGGTGAGCGGCTTGCTGTCGGTGCTCATCAGTGCCCTCCTTCGTGTCCGTGCGACGGGCTGGGCGCCGGTGCGCTGGGCGCGGGCGCCGGTGAAGCAGGTGCGGCGGCCTGCCCGGCCACCGCGGTGAACGCGGCGGTGCGGACGACGCCGGCGTGCTGGAAGTCCAGGAACAGCCGGTACGCCCCGGCCGAGGGGACCTCGGCGTAGAAGACGATCTGCGGTCCGGGCGCGGTGCGGCCGTCGTCGGGGCTGCCGTCGGGGTGTACGTGCAGGTAGGCCAGGTCGCCGTCGCGCAGCGCGACCAGGTGCCCGTAGGCGGCCAGGTACGGCTGCAGGTCGGTGACCGGTACGCCGTCCTTGGCGACGGTCAGCGTCAGCTTTGACGAGGTGCCGGGAACCAGGTCGCCGTCGAGGGTGACGGTGTAGCCGTCGACGGTGGCCGTGGGTGCGGTCGCGGGCAGCGGCTGTGGCTGGTAGTCACCTGCGGCGGGCAGGTCCACGCCGAGGGTTAGCGGCCGGTCGCGGCCGGTGGGCTGGAAGTCGGCGAACAGCCGGTACTGCCCGGCGGCCGGTGCCTTCAGGTCGATCTGCCACACGCCGTCGGGACCCAGCGTGGGGTGCACATGTTGGAAACCGGTCAGGTCCCGGCGCACGGCGATCAGGTGCAGGTCCTTGTCGTGGGTGGGCGTATAGCCGGTGACCGGGTTGCCGTCCGGGCCCAGGACCGCAAACCGCACTGCGGTGGCCGACTGGGTGGACAGGGCGGCGGTCAGCAGCTGCAGCCGGTAGCCGTCCTGTGCCGTCTGCAGCCCGCCGGGCACCTCGGCCGCCTGCGGGGCGGCAGGTGTGGCGGTGTGGCCGCCGTGCGCGGGGCTGGTCGATGGGGGGTTGTCGGCGGCGGAGCCGGGGCCGGCCAGGTGGCCGGCCCCGAGCGACGCTGCGAAGACCGCGGCCAGGCCGAGCCCGTAGAGGCTCAGCTTGAGCGGGGTGTTCATGACTGTGCTCCGATCAGTTCGTAGCCTGCCTCGTCGACCGCGGCGGCGACCGCGGACTGCTGCAGCGGCTCGGTGCTGGTCACGGTGACCGCACCGGTCGCCAGGTCGACCTGCACACCGGTCACGCCGTCGATCTTGCCGACTTCGGCGCTGACCGAGTTCACGCAGTGCCCGCAGGTCATGCCCTTCACGGTGTAGACGGTCTCCATCACAACTCCCTCCTCAGGATACCCCCACGGGGTATCACTCCACGGACCGTAGCATACCCCCCGGGGGTGTGACTAGCGGCCGGTGATGAGCGTCGTCACACCAGACGCTTCTTCCCCGCAGGCCACACCGTCAACTGCCCTAAGCGCCGAGCCGCCGCCGGCCCGTGACAGGTGACGCCATGTTCGAAGCTCCTGCTCGCCCGCTGAAGATACCCCCCGCCCGTATCACGGCGGCGGCGCGTGGCACGCTGGCCGCAGACGCGATCGCCCGCTGCGCGGGCGAGAGCATGGCTACGGTGGAAAGGTGACCGACGTGCACAGGGTGACGCTGCGAGCACTGCTGATGGCAGTGCTGTTCGGCCTCACCGTCATGCACACCTTCGGCCACGCGGCCCACGCAGGCCCTCACCACCCCGACGCGGCAGGCGCCTACACCCATGCCGCGCCCGTAGCGGTCCCCGCATTCCAGCAGGACGACTGCCACGGCTGCGGCGACCACCAGCCATGGCAGGCATTCAGCGTCTGCATGGCCGTGCTGTCGGCACTGGTCCTGCTCGCGATCGCCCTGTTCTGGCTGCGCCGCGCGGCCGGCCGCGTCCATCCGCCACGGCCGGCCGCAGCGGCGTTCCACTGCTCACGCGGCCCGCCCACGGTGGATCCACTGCGCATACGCCTAGCCCGACTGTCGGTGTCGCGGACGTGAGACGACCCGGCGGCCCACCCGCGGCCGCACGGAAACCTCACGTCAGGCACCCCGATGGAAGGCACACCCATGAACGCGAAGAACACCGTCCGGCGGCTGCTGCTGACCGGCTCCCTCACCGCTGCCCTGTTCGCGGCAGGCTGCTCGGCCGCCGGCGAGCACGGCGGCAACACCGGCCACGCCGGCACGCCTGCGCCGTCGATCTCGGCCGGGGCGGCCCACAACGCCGCCGACGTCACGTTCGCCCAGGCCATGATCCCGCACCACCAGCAGGCGGTGCGCATGTCCGAACTCGCCGCCACGCGAGCAGCCGACCCGCAGGTCGCCCAGCTCGCCACGCAGATCAAGACCGCGCAGGGACCCGAGATCGAGACCATGCAGAACTGGCTCAAGGCATGGGGTCAGCCGAGCGCCATGCCGGGCCACGACATGGGCAACATGCAGTCGATGCCCGGCATGATGACCGACGAGCAGATGGCCGCGCTGGAAGGCATGTCGGGCGCGGCGTTCGACCGTGAGTTCGTCCGCATGATGATCGCCCACCACCAGGGCGCGATCACGATGGCCAAGACCGAGCAGGCCGACGGCTCAGACCCCGCGGCCAAGGAGCTCGCGGCGAAGATCGAGAAGGATCAGACCGCCGAGATCGCCACGCTGCAGCAGATCCTCGACCGGCTGAAGTAGCGGCACGCGGCGGGTGCAGGGACCAGCCCTGCACCCGCCGTCCACGACGCGGTGACCCGTTCAGCCGCGCTTCATCAACCGCCCGACCGCGGCCATCATCTCGGTGGCCATCTCCTCGGAGCGGCCCTGCTCGGCGCCTTCGTGCATGCAGTGGCGGGCGTGACCGTCCAGCAGGCCGAGGCCGACCTTGTCCAGCGCGGCCTGGATCGCCGAGATCTGGGTGAGCACGTCGATGCAGTAGCGGTCGTCTTCGACCATCTTCTCGATGCCGCGCACCTGGCCCTCGATGCGGCGGATGCGGGTGAGCAGCTGGTCCTTGGTCGCGGTGTAGCCGCGGGCCGGGGCGGCTGTCGCGGGCGTCGGGGCGTGGGCGTGCGTCGTCATGACACCACTATAGCGAAACCCCCGGGGGGTATGCTACGTTGCCGAAGACGCCATACCCCCACCGGGTATGGGTATATGAGAGGGGTTCTGTCATGGGCTGCTGCGACAACGGCACCTGTTCGACCACCGCCGTCGCGGCCATCGGCCGCGCCTACACCGTGTCCGGGATGACCTGCGGCTCGTGCGCCGCCCGCGTCACCGCCGCAGCGCGGGCCGTGCCGGGCGTCACCGACGCCACCGTCGACCTTTCCACCGCCACCCTCACCGTCGCCGGCACCGCCACCCAGGCCGACATCGCCGCCGCCGTGGCCGCCGCCGGATACACCGCACACCCCTAGAACCAGCCGGCCCACCCGGCCGGAACCCTGAAGGGACCTCGAAGTCATGTCAACGCAACCGCGGCGCTGGTGGGCCCTGGCGCTCATCGCCGCCGCACAGTTCATGGTCATCATGGACACGTCGATCATCGGCGTCGCCCTGCCCCACATCCAGACACAGCTCGGCTTCACCCAGCAGAACCTGTCCTGGGTGTTCAACGCCTACGTCATCGCCTTCGGCGGACTGCTGCTGCTCGGCGGACGCCTGTCCGACCTGTTCGGCGCCCGGCGCATGTTCATCACCGGCTGGATCATCCTGCTGGCCGGATCCGCCCTGGCCGGAGCCGCAGGCAACGTCGCCACCGAACTGAGCGCCCGCGCCGTGCAAGGCGCAGGCGCCGCCCTGATCGCCCCCTCGTCGCTGACCCTGCTGATGATGCTGTTCGGCGCCAACCCCCGCGAACTCACCCGGGCCCTGGCCCTGTACGGAGCGGCCGCTCCCGCAGGCGGCACCGCCGGAGTGTTTCTCGGCGGCCTGATCACCCAGTACCTGTCCTGGCCGTGGATCTTCTACCTCAACATCCCCGTCGCCATCGTCGCGGTCATCGCCGCACCGGCCCTGATGCCCGCAGGAACACGCGCCCGCGGCAGCATCGACTGGGCCGGCGCACTCACCGTGACCGCCGGACTGGCCGCACTCGTGTACGGCATCATCGCCGCCCCCGAACGGGGCTGGACCTCGCACTACACCTGGGCCGTACTCGGCGCCGCGATCGCCCTGCTGGCCACATTCGTGATCATCCAGGGTGTGCGGCGGGCGCCACTGCTGCGACTGTCGCTGCTGCGCTCACCCAACCTCGCCTCCGCCAACCTCGCCCAGGCGCTGCTGGGCGCGGCATGGATCCCCATGTGGTTCTTCCTCAACCTCTACCTGCAGCAGGTCCTCGGCTACAGCGCCCTGCCCGCAGGCGCAGCGCTGCTGCCGATGACGGTGCTCATCATGGCCGCGATGATCACCGTCGCGCCACGGGCCATCGCCCGGTTCGGGCCGAAGGCGACCACGGTCACCGGCCTGGCGATCCTGGCCGCAGGCATCGGCTGGCTGGCGCTGGTACGCCCCGACGGCAGCTTCACCGCCGACGTGCTAGCCGCGTCGCTGCTAGCCGCAGTGGGTATGGCGCTGGCGTTCATCCCGTCACTGGGCACCGCGATCTCCGCCGCACCGCCCGCCGACGGGGGCCTGGCCTCCGGGCTGGTCAACACCAGCTACCAGGTCGGCTCGGCACTCGGCCTGGCCGCGATGACCGCCCTGGCCGCCTCCCACGGCGCCACGGCGCTCGGCGACCCCCAGGCGCTGACCGGCGGATTCTCGGCTGCGTTCACCGGCGCCGCCGTCATCGCAGCCGCAGCCGCGGTCCTGGCCGCGCTGACGCTGCGCACACCACCGTCCACCCCGGCCCCGGCCGGGCAGGCGGCCGCCGAACGGCGGACCGGCGACGCCCACGTACGAGCCTGACCAACCGCGCGGGCAGCTGCCGACACGGCAGCTGCCCGCCGCCACCGACCAGATCCTCACCGGCACCACCGGCAGCGCTCTCGAATAATGATCAAATCCCGCGCCTGACTTACCCCCACGGGGTATGGTCGGAAGTGGATCTAGAAAAGACGGGACTGGGGAACCGCGATGAAACACCAAGACACCGGCCACGACGGACGCCACGACAGCGGACACCGAAGCCATGTCGCCGAGGTCGCATTGGACTTCTGCTTCTGCGCCACCGAACTGGCTGCGCTCGAACGATTCCTGACTGCGCAGCCGGCCATCACCTCCGCAGTCGCCGACCGGACCCGCTCGGTCCTGCACATCGCCTACGACCCGGCCGGCACCGACACCGCAGGCATCCAGGCTTTGCTACGCGGGCACGGCTACGGCTGCGACTGCGCCGACTGCCCCGCCTCGTGCTGCCAGCCAGGACACCCGGCCGCCGGCCACACCGACGAACCCGACGCCCACGCCCACCACCCCAGCCACACCGCCGCCAGCCCACCCGCCGGCAACCCGGTCCACGCCCACGCCGAACACCACCAGCACTCCGGCACAGCCACGATGGACCACCCGCACGCCGCCGAGCCGGGCCACCCAGGCGAGCACACCGAACACGGCGGCCACGACGAACACGCCGGTCACGGCGCCGACATGGTCGCCTCGATGCTGCGCCGCTTCGTCATCAGCGCGATCCTCACCATCCCGATCGTGTTGTTCTCCCCGATCGGCGAAGTGTTCGGGTTCCCGTCGCAGCCGCCGTTCGGCCTGTCCATGGGCTGGTTCGGACTGATCCTGGCCACCCCCGTCGTGTGGTGGGGCGGCTGGCCGTTCATCTCCTCCGCGACTCGCTCACTGCGCCACGGCGAGGTCACCATGATGACCCTTATCGCCGTCGGCATCCTCGTGGCCTACCTGTACTCCGTCGCCTCGACCCTGCTCGGCGGCCACGAGGTGTTCTTCGAAGCCGCCGCGATGCTGACCACGCTGAGCCTGCTCGGCCACTGGCTGGAGATGCGCTCACGCTTCGCGACCGGCCGCGCCGTGGAGGCACTGCTGCAACTCGCCCCGCCGACCGCCATCGTGCGCCGCGACGGCCAGGACGCCGAGGTCCCCCTCGATCAGGTCGTCACCGGTGACGTGATCGTCGTCAAGCCAGGCGCGAAGGTCCCCGTCGACGGCACCGTCGCCGACGGCGAGTCCTACGTCGACGAATCCATGATCACCGGCGAGCCGGTGCCGGTCGTCAAACGGCCCGGCGACGCGGTGGTCGGCGGCACCATCAACACCACCGGTGCTTTCACGTTCACCGCCACTGCGGTAGGCGCTGACACTGCCCTGGCGCGCATCGTGCAGATGGTCCGCAACGCCCAGGCGTCCAAAGCACCCGCGCAGCGCCTGGCCGACACCGCAGGCAAGTACCTGGTCTACGTTGCGCTGGCCGCGGGCGCGCTGACGTTCGCCGCGTGGATGCTGTGGGGCGCGCACGGAGTCGGGTTCGCGCTGACCGCAGCGGTGTCGGCGATCGTCATCGCCTGCCCCGACGCCCTTGCCCTGGCCACACCCACCGCCATCACCGTCGGTGTCGGGCAGGGCGCCCGCGGCGGGGTGCTGTTCAAAAACGCGACCGCCCTGGAAACGACCGCGGGCATCGACACCGTCGTGTTCGACAAGACCGGCACCCTGACCGCAGGCAAACCCACCGTCACCGACCTGATCCCCGCCGACGGCGTCAGCGGCGAGGAACTGCTGCGGCTGGCCGCCGGCGCCGACCAGCCCTCCCAGCACCCCCTCGCCACGGCGATCGTCGACGCCGCCCGCCAGGGCGGTATCACCGTCAACCCGCCCGCGGCCTTCGACTCGATCCCCGGCCACGGAGTGCAGGCCACCGTCGACGACCGCACGGTGCTCATCGGCAACGCCCGGCTCATGCAGCGCGACAACATCGACATCGCCACGCTGACCGGCAAAGCCGCGGCGCTTGCAGCCGACGGCAAGACGGCCATGTACGTCGCCGTCGACGGACGACCGCTGGGTGTCGTCGCGGTCGCCGACCCGATCCGCGACTCCGCCAAAGCCGCGATCAGCGCGCTGCACAGCGCAGGCGTGCGCACCGTGATGCTGACCGGAGACCAGCGCTCCACCGCCGAGGCGGTCGCCCGGCAGCTGGGCATCGACACCGTCATCGCCGAGGTCCTGCCCGCAGACAAAGCAGGCAACATCGCCAAGCTGCAGCAGGCCGGCGCGAAGGTCGCGATGGTCGGCGACGGCGTCAACGACGCACCTGCCCTGGCCCAGGCCGACATCGGCATCGCGATCGGGGCGGGCACCGACGTCGCGGTGGAGACGGCCGACCTGGTGCTGATCCGCGACAACCCTGCCGACGTCGCGTTCGCCCTGCGGATCGCCCGCGCGGTCCGCACCAAGATCAAGCAGAATCTGTTCTGGGCCGCGATCTACAACGTGCTGGCCATCCCGGTCGCCGCGGGCGTGTTCTACACGAGCCTGGGCATCCTGCTGCAACCGCAGTGGGCGGCGCTGCTGATGAGCGCCTCCACCATCATCGTCACCTTCAACGCCCTGCTGCTACGTCGGCACACTCCGCCTGCGCCGCAGCCGGCTCGCACGCCTGTCACCGCGAAGGCTGCCAGCTGAATCGGGCCGGTCGGCCGCGCGCACGGCGAGCGCGGCTGTGGTGAGGCGGGCTGGCAGTGGACGCCGCTGCCAGCCCGCCTGCGCACTGCAGCCAGCGTGCGGCGCACCTCGGCATGCGCTTGACTGTCGATGCGGCTCTTACCTGCCCGTCGGCGGCGACCCGACCGACGGGCATCGAAGTAACGGCAGGTCCGGGGCGTGCCACCGCTCCGAGCGGGGCGAAGGCGACGTCGATTTGTCAGGGCTGCGCAGCGGCGAGAATCAGCCCGCGGGCCTTCTGGTCCAGTTCCGCCGGGGGCATCGGTTCTGCGCTGTGCAGCCACCACTGCACGATCGCCATGTAGGCGCCCGCGGCGTACTTCACGAAGCCATCCGGCGGCAGTGGAAGATTCGTCAAGCCCGCCTTCGCCAGATCGTGCCGGATCGCCTCCTCGAGCAGGGCCACGATGCGCTGCGCGACGAAGGTGTGCCTGGCCGAGCTGAACAGCGCCTGACCCAGGACGCGATGCTGCTGGACGTGGTGCAGCAACGGCAGGCTGAAACCCAACGGCGGTACGCCCCGGCTGGTCAAGACGGCCCGCAGCTCGCCAAGCGCGGCGTCGAGCAGTGCTTCCTTGCCGACGTAGTGGCTATAAAAGGTCGAGCGGCCGACGTCGGCGCGGTCGATCACGTCCTGAACGGTGATCTGGTCGTAGGGCTTCTCGCTCATGAGGCTCAGCAGTGCTTCTTGCAGCGCTTTCTGGGAGCGTCGAACGCGCCGGTCTGACGTTGTGGCCACCATCACGGTCCTTTGCTGGACGAAGCATCTGCCGGGTGTGCGCAACGGGACAGTGCCGGGGCATCTGTGCCTGGTGCCGCCATCCTAGCGAACGTAGCGTTCGTTTCCGGACATCATGTTCGGAAAATGAAGGGACGCTTCGTGACTCGAGTGCTTCGCCGCTCCCTGGTCGCCGTCACCGTTGCCATGGTCGCGACCGGTGTTCATCACGTGTTCCGGCTGGGCACAGCGGTGCTGCCGGCAGCGATCGGGCTGTCGCTGGTGCCGCTGGTGCTGGTGGCCCTCTACCGCTGGCGGACCAGCTGGTGGCTGTTGGCGGCTTACCTGCTGTACAACGTGCTCGTCGTGTGGTGGTTCGGCGTGGTCGACGGGTTCCTCGACCACGTCCTCAAGGCGGCAGGTCTGTCGAACCTGACCTTCCTGCCGGGAAGCGACCAGGATGTGGTGCCCACCGTCTACCGGCTGTGGTCGCCGCAAGCCACTTCGGTCTTCTACGAGGGCACCGGCGTGCTGACGGCAGCCGCCAGCGCATTCGCTGCGTACTACGCATGGCGGCTCACGTCGCAGCTGCTCCGACAGCGGCGTGCCAACCACCAGCAGACCCTGGGTTAGCGCGGACACCGGCGAAGGCGCTAAACGCTGAAGGCAGGCGGCAGGGCTGGAACGTCGAGAAGCCGAGCTGGGCGGTGCCGGGATGAATCCCCGGCACCGCCCAGCTCGGCTCGGTTGCCGACTGCGTGCGTGCTCGACGAACAGCGACGTGCAGCGCGGAGGCCGATCAGCTGGGACGCACGTACCCGGCCAGCGGCATGACATCGACGTATTGCATACGCACGACGTCGCCGGTGTGCGGCGCGTGGACCATGACCCTTCTGCCGTTGACCTTTCCGACGTACATGCCCATGTGGTGCAAGCCGTCGTTGGGGTAGAAGAAGACCAGATCACCGACGATGGGGGTGCTTACCCGCTTGCCCTCGGTCCACTGCGCCTTGGTGTAGTGGGTCAGTTCCACGCCGGCCTTCGCCCAGGCCCACTGGGTCAGTCCTGAGCAGTCGAAGGTGTTCGGGCCGTTGGACCCGAACACGTACGTCTTGCTGATCTGCCTGCACGCGGCCAGCGCAGCGGTGTTGCCCTTGGTGGACGTGTTGTCCTGGGTGCCGAGGGCCGGCACCGGGCACAGGTTGCCGATCTTCAACGAGCCGCCGGGGCCGCCGCTGCCGTATGCCTTGAGCCGCAGGGCCGCGAGGCGCTCCATGTCGGCCTCGATGGCCTTCTTCTTGGCCGCCATGTCGGCGTCCTTCTTCGCCTGGTCTTCGATGATCTGGTCGAGTTCGGCCTTCTGCTGGTCGAACTCGGCCTTGACTTCCGTGGTCTTGGCGATCTCCTGCTGCTTAGAGTGCGCCAGCTGCGTCAAGGTCGACAACTGTTGGGCGAATTGCGCAGGTGACCCCGTGGACAGCAGAGAGTTGATCTCCTGAGCGCGTCCGCCCTTGTAGTACTCGGAGGCGATGACGCCGACCCGGGCCCGGGTGGCCTCCACCGTCAGCCGCAGCGGAGCGAGCTTCGCATCGAGCGCGGCGGCCTTCTTCTTCAGCTTGTTGAGCTCCGAGTGGACCTTGTTGTACTCCTCGATGACCGGCTCGAGCTTGTTCCACGCGGTGGTGATCTGAGCTTCGATCTCCGCGGGAGTCGGCTCGGCGTGCGCCGGAGCCGCTGAGACCAGCCCGGCTGTCAACGCAGCCACCAAGATCAGGGCGTGCGCGAGGGGGCGGTTCGCGGGATGGAGGGGTGGCACCGGATCTCCTTTGCCGCCGACCGCGGCCGGAAGTTGGGGTGAGCCCGGCGGCGGTGACTGCTGCGGGGTCGCAGGGGGTGCAACCAGGCGTACGCGGCAGTTGGTCACCAACCCTAGGAAAGAAGGCGAGCCGGTTTCAACCTGAGGCCAGAACAACTTCGCTGAGCTGCTGCGATGTCACGCACGGTCAAGCCGTGCTGGGTGGTGGTGGGAGCCGGTCGCATCGTCGAACGTCACCGTCCCATGGGCCGCCCTGTGCGGCTGCGGTTACGTATGCGGCTGGAGCGAGGTCAGGCTGGCGGCCGCAGGCCGGTGAGGGTGACGGCGACGAGACGGCCGAGTGCGACTTTCGACGTCAGGTTGCTGGCGGCCTGTAGGGCGTTGAGGCAGAACCCGGCCAATTCCACCGGGGGAACGTCGTTGCGCACGTCGCCGGTGCGTACCCCCTCGGCGATCAGGTCGGCGACGAGCGTGCGCAGGTGCTGGTGGGCGTGAGCCATGTGCGGGCCCTGGTGCAGCATCGCCGCCACGTCCCCGCCGTGACGGGCATGGCAGATGTGCGCGTACGCCTCCAGCACGCTGACCAGCGCCCGGCCGGTGTCGCCGGCCTGCTCGCGCACTGCCCGAAGCTGGTGCAGGTGTGCGCCGACCTGCCGCTCGTGCCACGCCTGCAGGATCGACTCGACGTCCGGGTAGTACTTGTACAGCGTCGCCCGGCCGATGCCCGAGGACTCGGCGATCTGCGACATCGTCACCGACGCCAGCCCATGCGCGGCGACGAGTTTTGCAGTGGCGTCCAGCACCGCCTCGCGCACCGCGTTGCGGTGCGCGTCGATCGTGGCGTTCCACAGCTTGGGCACCCGAGCAGTGTACGAGCCGTCATGAGACATACACAGTGTATTGTGTAAGACAATGTGTATCGATAAGGTGATGGCGGACCGGCACACCCCGCTCGAGGAGTCGACATGACACAGCACACCGCGGCCGGCGACGACCGCACCCCGGCACCGATCGGCATGCCCCGCTGGGTGAAGGTCTCCGGCCTCATCGCCGTGCTACTGGTCGCAGCGTTCCTCGCCCTGCACCTCACCGGCAGCACCCCCGCACACGGCGGCCAGTGATGGCCATGCCACCCCGGCTTCGCAAAACTGCCCTCACCGCACACGTCACCACCTCACTGGGCTGGCTCGGCGCCGTCGCCGCCTTCCTCGCCCTGGCCATCGCAGGCCTCAACACCACAGACCCCGACCGTGCCCACGCCCTCTACCTCGCCGCCGACGTCATCACCTGGACGATCATCGTCCCGCTCGCGCTGGCGTCATTCCTCACCGGCATGATCCAGTCGCTGGGCACACCCTGGGGCCTGCTGCGCCACTACTGGGTCCTGGCCAAACTCATCCTCACCATCCCTGCCACCGCCGTGCTGCTCCTGCACACCCAACCCATCGGCATCCTCGCCACCAGCAGCGATGCACACGCCACCGACCTGCACGGCGTGCGCGTACAACTCGTCGCCGACGCGGTCGCCGCGATCATCGTCCTGCTCGCCGCGACAGTCCTGGCCGTGTTCAAACCCCGGGGTGTGACGCCGTACGGCCAGCGCCGCACCGGCCAGCGGTCAAGCAGTGCAGAGCGCGCGGTCGCCCGATGACCTCGCGCGCGCTCGGCCCGCGGTCTACGCATCCTGACTGGCCAGGCGTGACCACACAACATGCGAGCCTTGGAGATCGCCTACCACGGTGAGTGGCCGCCCTTGCATAGGCGGACTCGAGAAATTTGTGGCTGGCCGGCAAAGAGCCACTGTCATTGACACCTGCCTAGAACGTCAGAGATCATCTAGGCGTCAACGCCGGCTCGGCCGAGCACATCGCCCGCCACATACATCAGGAAGCGCCGGGTCGCCGCAAGAAGCGGGTTTTGCAGCCCTCCGGGCCCCGGGGTCGACGCCGGGCCAAAGCATCGAAATTGGCCGTAAACGGCATCTACCGTGCCTAGCGTGAAATCATGACTTCTTCACCGCAGCCAGCGTGGCCGATCACCTCGGTCCTGACAACGCTGTCCGAGCAGACCCCGCCGACCGTCCCGCAACCCACCCAGGTCACAACCCTGCTGGTGGAGATACCGCCGGGTGGACGCGGTCTGCCGCCGCATCGGCACTCCGGTCCGGTCTTCGGCTACCTGCTCGAGGGGGAGATGCTGTTCGAGCTCGAGGGTGAGCCCGAACGGGTAATCAGGGCAGGTGAGGCATTCTGGGAACCCGGGGGAGACCTGATCCACTACCAGGACGCCAACAATCTCGAGGACGCGACGACCAGGTTCATCGTGGTGATGCTGGGTGTGCCCGGAGCGCAGATGGTCACCTTCGTGGACGAGGACGAACTCGAGCGTCGCCGCGACCGGCGCGCACCTCGACCGGCATGAGCCAGGGCGCAGAGTTCCGATGAATGTCTGGCAAGGCATAGGTCCGCCTGTTCCCCGTACTGCTTCCAGTAGGGATCGACCGCCCGTGCCCAACCGTTAGGCTCGTCCGAGGCAGAGGGCCGCGACGCTCGAAGACCATGAACTCGATGCGGTATCCGCTGACGGCGACCGGCCCAAACCCGGTCGATCGAGGCAAGCCAGGCAGCAGGATCTACATGATCTGCGGCCGGGCCGGCGTACCCCTGGCCGTCCTTGCGACCGCGGCAAACGTACCTGACAGCCAGGTCTTACTGCCCATGCTCGACTGCGTGCCCGCGGTTTCTCACCCCGGCCGGCCGACGCCGCTGGCGGTCGGCCAAGCTACACGCAGACAGGGACTACGACATGCGTGCCCTGCGCGAGGAGCTACGTCGACGCGGGACCAAGGGTTCGGGTCGCCCGCAAGGGTGTCGAGTCATCCAAGCGGCTCGGCCGCCGCCGCTGGATCCTCGAATCTTGCCTGTCCTGGCTGATGTCGCACCGGCACCGTACGGCGCGTGGCAGGTCAGGTCTGTGGCGCGTGGACGGCCTGGTATCCGGCGGTGGTGATCGCTGCGACGATGACGGCCGTCTGGCTCCCCAATGCCGGTGCCGCTCGGGCGGATGGTTCTGGGGTGCTCAGGCACTGACGTTGACCGTGGCCATCATGCCGAGGTCTTCGTGATCGAGGATGTGGCAGTGGTAGACGCTGCGGCCGGCGAAGTCGGTGAACGGGATGCGCAGCCGGACCGAGCCGCCCGCCGGCACCAGTACGACGTCCTGGCGTACGGCCGCCGGGCTGGTGCCGGGGGGCGTCAACACGTGGAACGGCCAGGCATGTAGGTGGAACGGATGGTCCATGCGACTGGTGTTGACGATCGTCCACTCTTCGGTGGTGCCGAGCTGAACCCGCTGATCGTCGCGGTCGGGGTCGAAGCTCCGGCCGTCGATGGTGAATCCCATGCCCATGCCCATGCCCGTGGCGAAGGTGATCTGACGCCGGGCGGTCACGGTGTCCGGTGGGACGGGCGGCGCGGGCAGGGTCGCGGGCAGCGGCGGCGCCGCGGCGGCCGGTCCCTGGCTGTGAAGGGTGGCCAGGGTGACCGGGCCGCGGGTGGCCGATCCGCCGTTCATCATGTCGCCCATCATGCCCAGCCCGCCCCTGTCGTAGGGTTCGCTGATCAGCGCGTACCGGCCGCTGTCAGCCGGGCGTACAAGCAGGTCGGCACGGTTGCCTGGGGCCAGCACCAGCCGGTCGTGCTCGGCCGGGGCGGGCAGGAACACGCCGTCGAGCGCGATCTGGGTCAGCCGGTGCCCTTCAAGCCGCAGGTCGAGCACGCGCGAGACGCAACCGTTGATGATCCGCCACCGATGCGTGGTGCCGGGCGAGGCCGTGATGACGGGCTGGTATTGGCCGTTGACGAGCACGAGTTCGCCTTCTCGGCCGGCCATCCTGACCATGGGGCTGGGCGGTATGACGTTGCCGGCGCCGTCGAGGGTGGTGTCGGTGACCAGCAGGACGATGTCGTCGTCGACGGGCAGGTCAAGGCCGTCCTGGACCAGCAGCGCCCCGGCGAGCCCGGCGAAGATCTGGTCGGCGACGGTGCCGTGGTGGTGCGGGTGGTACCAGTACGTGCCGGGCGGGTGGTCGGCCGGGACGGCGATGGTGTAGTCGAAACTGTTGCCGGGGGCGACGGTGACGAACGGGTTGTCGCTGTTTGCCTGCGGGGACACGTGCAGGCCGTGGGTGTGCAGGTTGGTGGGCTGGTCGATGTTGTTGACCAGCTTCACCCGCAGCAGGTCACCGGCCTTGACCCGCAGGGTCGGTCCGGGCGAGGTGCCGTTGTACGCCCATGCGGAGGATTCTCGCCCGGCCAGTTGTGTGCCCGGTGCTGCGGTGAGTGTCACCTCGAGGAGCCCGTCGCGGCTGGTGAGCAGCTGCGGCTGCGTCAGGGCCTCGCCACTGCCGGGTTTACCTGCGGCGCAGCTCGTCCAGCCCACCCCACCGGCGGCAATGACCATCCCGCCCAGCCCCAGCAGGGCCAGGGCCCGGCGCCGGCTGACCGGCTCGCTGGCCATGGCAGGCCATCCCGTTGCCGCCATCGTCGAGAACCTCCCCGGGGCAGGCGTGGCTTCTCGGTAAGCGTAGGGGTGCCGAGGGCTGCCTGGTCAGGGCCGATAGTCCCGGTGCGCCCGGTCCGAGGTCCCGGGTGCGTCGCCTACGCAGGCTTCGGCCGTCGGTCAGGACCTGGGCCGCGCATAGCGCCTGGGCCGACGGATCATGCGTGCGAGTCGATAGTCGCTTCTGGGCGTGCGCGAACGGGACCTTTCCCAGCCGGAGCAGGACTTACGGCCCTGAGCACCGAACACCGGCTTCCATACCGTCGAAGGTGAAGGGGCCACTCCTTGAGTAGCTGAGAGGTGTTCCGGGATGCGCCGGTTGGTGATTCTGGGTGGGGGTACGGCCGGGACGATCGTGGCCAACAAGCTGCGGCGCCGTCTGGATGCCGCGCAGTGGCAGGTCACGGTCGTCGACAGGGACGACGCGCACGCCTACCAGCCGGGGTTCCTGTTCCTCCCGTTCGGTGCATACCGGCCCGACGACCTCGTCAAGCCCCGCAGGCGCCATCTGCACAGGGGCGTCGACCTGGTCATCGAAGAAATCGACCGGATCGACGCCGCCGCGAACACCGTCCACCTGGCTGACGGCACGGTACTGCCCTACGACTACCTGGTGATCGCGACCGGTACGCAGCCGCGCCCGGACCAGACCCCGGGCATGCTCGGCCCGCTGTGGCGAAAGAGCATCTTCGACTTCTACACCCTCGACGGCGCCACCGCCCTGGCCGAGGCCCTCGCGGGCTTCGACGGTGGCCGGTTCGTGGTCCACATCGTCGATATGCCGATCAAGTGCCCGGTGGCGCCGCTGGAGTTCGCATTCCTGGCCGACGCGTACTTCCGGCACCGCGGTATCCGCGACCGGGTCGAGATGGTCTATGCCACGCCGCTGACCGGCGCGTTCACCAAGCCGATCGCATCGACGCTGCTTGGGTCGATGCTCGACGACCGCAAGATCGCCGTCGAGGCGGACTTCCTGGTCGAGCGGATCGACCCCGACCGCAAGACGCTGGTCTCCTACGACGAGCGCGAGATCGGGTTCGACCAGCTGGTCACCGTGCCGCTGAACATGGGCGCCGACTTCGTCGCCCGCTCGGGCCTCGGCGACGAGCTCAACCACGTCCCGGTCGACAAGCACACGCTGCAGGCCAAAGGCCACGCCAACATCTTCGCCCTCGGCGACGCCAACGACATTCCCACCTCCAAAGCCGGATCGGTGGCCCACTTCGCGGCCGAGGTCTTCACCGCCAACTTCCTGCAGCTGATCGACGGACGTCCGATGACCGGCGCCTTCGACGGGCACGCCAACTGCTTCGTCGAGTCCGGCAACGGCAAGGCGCTGCTCATCGACTTCAACTACGACACCGAACCCCTGCCCGGCACCTACCCCATACCGACAGCCGGACCCTTCCGGCTGCTCGAGGAGACCAGACCCAACCACTGGGGCAAGCTCGCGTTCCGCTGGCTGTACTGGAACGCGCTGCTGCCCGGACGCCGGCTTCCGCTGCCGGCCCACCTGTCCATGGCCGGCAAACACCAGCCCAACATCAGCAAGGAGTAACCCATGCCCGTCACGACCGTCGGGACCGCCCAGGTCCACGTCGACACCGAAGGCTTCCTCACCGACTACGACGAGTGGGACGAGCAACTCGGCCGCCAGCTCGCCGCCGCCATCGGCATCGAGATGACCGACGCGCACTGGACACCGATCCGGTTCCTGCGCGCGGATTTCCCCGAGCTCGGCCAGACCGCGACCCTGCGCCGGGTCTCCACCCTCACCGGCATCCCGATCAAGGACCTGTTCACCCTGTTCCCCGGCAAGCCGGCCAAGAAGATGGCCTACATCGCCGGGCTGCCCAAACCGCACGGCTGCGTGTAAAGGAAGGCAAGCCATGACCACCGTCCACGCCGACGAGCAAATCCCGCACGCGGCGACCGTGCCCGACTTCGGCTCCACCGCCCCGGCCGGCCGCAAGCTGGCGATCATCTGCTCCAAAGGCAACCTCGACATGGCCTACCCCGGGCTCATCCTCGCCAACGCCGCCCTCGGCGAGGGCGTGGAGACCCACCTGTTCTTCACCTTCTGGGGCTTCGACATGATCACGAAGTCGCGGATGGACGAACTGAAGTTCACCATGCTCGGCAACACCGCCACCCACCTGCCGCAGGGCCTGGGCGGGCTTCCCGGCATGACCGCGATGGCGACCCGCCAGATGAAGAAGCAGATCGCGCAGATCGGCGTGCCGAGCGTGCCGGAGCTCCTGCAGCAGATCGTCGACTCCGGCGGTCACCTGTGGGCGTGCCGGATGTCGGCCGACATGATGCACCTCGCCGAAAGCGATCTGTTCGAGCCCGTCGAGGCCATCATCAGCGCCGCCGACTTCATCGAGAAGTCCGACGGTGCCCAGATCATCTTCATCTAGGGGGAGGACGCCGATGTCCACCGCGATCACCAAGATGCCGGCCCACGTCCTGCAGGTCCGCCACGACGGCGGCGAACGGTACGAGATCACCGTGCGCGGGCATCGCATTCTCGTCGACCAGCCCGCAGAGGCCGGTGGCGAGGATGCGGCCCCGACCCCGGTCGAAATATTCGTGGCGTCGCTGGCCGGCTGCGTCGCCTACTACGCCGGGCGCTTCCTGACCAGCCACGGCATCACCCGCGAGGGCCTGGGCGTGCAGGTCGCGTACCGCATGGCCGCCGACCGCCCGGCCCGCGTGGCCGCGATCGACCTGACTGTCACCGTCCCCGCCGCGCTGCCCGCTCATCGACGGCCCGCCCTGTGTGCCGTGATCGAGCACTGCACGGTGCACAACAGCCTGGCCGACCCGCCGTCGGTGCGCATCGATCTGACCGCGTGACGTCGGCGTGCCATTCCGGTGACCCGCACACGGGGTGCGGGTCACCGAGCCGCTTCGGGCCGCGGAACTGGCATTCAGGGCGGGGCGAGCGCGGAGGGCAACATCCGCTGCTGGCCCGCCTTCGCCGGATGGGGGAGCAGGCCACGGGACGGTTCTACGGGCACCTTCGCCAGCCCACTGGTCCACTCGGGCCGCTGTGATGTTGCGGTGCCTGGGTGTTCAGCGGCGACGCAGCACTGCCCACAGCCCACGCCTCGGCCGGTCCTGTGCCTGGTCGCACGTGCACCGCTGCGGCATTGGCACGTCGGCGAGGACCTGCTCGACGTGCATCCCGCATCCCTGGTACGTCGCCTTGCCGCACTTGCTGCAGACGGCACGCTGGCACATGGCGCTCTCTTTCGTAGATCTCATTTCCCAAGCCAATATACCCCCTGGGGTATATTGGATCGCCGGCGGTCCACGCTCATGCTTGCTTCAGGGACAACCGGCGAGTGCCGGCCTTCCGCTCGCCGGCCAGCCGCGGAGGGCCTCTACCCGGCGAGTTGGCCGGCCAAGACGCCCACGCCCATGACCACGACGAACCAGCCGAATGTCCGGCGCAGCAGGGCGGGGTCGATCCGCCCGGCCAGCCTGCCGCCGGCGAAGCTGCCTGCGACGGCGACGGCGGTGACCGCGGCGGTCAGGCGCCAGTCGATGGTGACGCTGTGCAGATAGCCGGACAGTCCCGCGACCGACTTCATCGCGATGACGAGCAGTGACGTGCCCACGGCGACGGGCATGGGCAGCCCGCCTAGCAGGACCAGGGCCGGCACGACGAGGAACCCGCCGCCCGCGCCGACCAGGCCGGTGGCCAGCCCGACGGCCACGCCCTCGGCCAGGATCTTGGCCACGGGCAGCGGCTGGTCCTGGTGCCGGTCCGGTGCGGTGGAGCCGTGCCGGGACCGCAGCATCGCGACCGCGGTGATCAGCATCATCACCGCGAAAGCGATCAGCAGCACCGTGCCCGGAATGTACTGGGCGACCCGGCCGCCTGCGTAGGCTCCGGCCATTCCGGCGGTGCCGAACAGCGCCCCGGTACGCCACTGCACCCGGCCCGCCCGGGCATGCGTCACCAGCGCGACCGCGCTGGTCACGCCGACCACGACAAGTGACATGGCGATCGCCGGCTTGGGCTCGACTCCGGCGAGGTAGACCAGCACCGGGACGGTGAGGATCGAACCACCACCGCCGAGCAGCCCCAGGGCCACGCCGATAGCGACGGACGCGGCAAGGGTGAGGACGAGCCCGGCGGTCACCGGCCGGCCCTGTCGCGTAGCCCGGCGAGCGCCTGCCGCACGTCGGTGCTGCTCGCGGGTCGGTTGTAGGGAAGCCTGGACAGCATCATGCCCATGGCGCAGGTGTCGGTGAGGGCGGCGAAGGTGAGCCCGGCACCGATGAATCCGGCCAGGTACCGTGCCGCGGGCACCCAGACGCTGACCAGTACCGACGCGACCACGATGCCTCCAGCGGCGAGGCGGACCTGGCGCTCCAGCGACCAGCGCCGCCGACCGCGTACCACGGGGCAGCCTTCCGCGAGCCAGGCGTTCATGCCGCCGGTCATGACGGCCACGTTGGTCAGGCCGGCGGTGGCGAGTTTGGTCCGGCACTGTTCGGCCCGGTTGCCGGACTGGCAGATGATCACCATGGTGGTGCCGGCAGCGGCGACGACGTCCTGAAGGTGGCTGTCGACCCGGTCGAGGGGCAGGTTGACGGCCCCCGCGATGTGGGCTGTTTCGTACTCACCAGGCGTGCGCACGTCGACAAGGAGCACGTCGGGGTCGAAAGCGATCAACGCCCGGGTGGCGTCGACGCGGATGTTGGCGGATGCGGTCGTGGTCATGCGCGATTCCTTTCACGGGACGGGTGCTTGATCAGGCGGACTGCGCGGCGACGACGTCGGGCACGCCGGCGCCGGTGAGTACCACCGGCTGGTAGCCCTCGCGCAGCAGCAGGGTCGCGGCGATGGCGGCGCGGCGGCCGGAGCCGCAGGCGACCAGCACCGGTCGACTGCGGTCCAGCTCGGCCGGGATACCTTCGGTGATCAGACCGGGCAGGAACCGCCGCACTGCGCCGTCAAGCGAGACGGCGGCCTGCTCGCTGGGCATACGCACGTCGAGCACCTGCGCGTCATCGGCCCTCACGCAGTCGGTGAACGCCCGCAGGTCGAGCAGTTCGAAGGCCGCGGACGCGGCGTCGCCGAGCTCGTAGACAATTCCGCGGACGCTGTCGACGCCGATCTGCGCCAGCTGGGTGACCGCCTCGGCCACGTCCTGGTCGCGCTGGGCCACCAGCACGATCGGCTCCTGGTAGGGCAGCAGCCACCCTGCCCAGGAGCCGAAGTCGGTGCCCAGCTCGATACCGACCGCTCCCGGCAGGTGCCCTTCGGCGAGGTCGGCCCGCGGCCGGATGTCGACCACGTGCGCGCCGTCGGGGACGTCGTCCAGGGTTAGCTCGTCAACGGTCACCGTAGGCATGGGCGGCACGCCGAGCGTGTTCGCCGGTCCCATGTGCTGGTAGAAGGCCGGGATGGGCATCGGCTCGGCCATCAGCCGCTGGGCAAAGGCTTCGGCGTCGGCCACAGCCAGTAGCGGGTTGGTGTCGACCTCCGCGCCGATGGTGGAGGTGTAGCGGCCGGCACCGCTGGCCGTGCAGAACGAGCCTTCGCCGTGGGTGGGCAGCAGTTCGACGTCGCGGGGCAGTCCCGCGAGCCGGTGCAGCGACCCGTACTGCAGCTTGGCGAGGGTGCGGGCTCGGGGCCGGCCGAGCAGGTCGGGCCGGCCGGCGGAGGCCACCAGCAGGCTACCGCCGGAGAACACGGCCACCGGCTCGCCGTCAACGAGTACGAGGTAGCTGGTGTGTTCCGGGGTGTGGCCGGGGGTGTGGATCGGGCGCAGGGTCAGACCCCGCCCGCCCTTGATGTCTTCCAGGTGGAACGCCGGGGTGTGCGGATATGCAGCCGCGGCCGCGGCGGGCAGGACCAGCTCGGCACCGGTACGCAGGGCGGCCTGCTCACCGCCGGAGACGTAGTCGTTGTGCAGGTGCGTCTCCAGCACGAACCGCAACTGCACGTCGCGCTCGGTGGCTGCGGCCAGGAACCGGTCGATGTCGCGCTGCGGGTCCACGAGCACGCCCTGGCCCTCGTGCGTGAGCAGGTAGGTCTGGTCGCCCAGACCAGGCGTGCGGAACGAGATGATCTCCACTTTCCACTCCTTGACTGATACCCCCGGGGGTATATTTCGTTGAGACTTCAGCAAGTGAGATATACCCCTAGGGGTATCTGCCTGGCCGAAAGAAGCCGACACCGGACCCGGTGTCGGCTAGTGGATCAGGCCAGAGCCAGGAACAGCTTCTCCAGCTCGTCCTCGTTCATCGGCGGCTCCTCGCCGCGCTCGCGGGCGCGCTGGCAGTGCCGAAGGCCTGAGGCGACCAGCTTGAACCCCGCCCGGTCCAGAGCCTTGGACACGGCGGCGAGCTGGGTGAGCACCTTCTCGCACTCCTCGCCCTCCTCGATCATCGAGATCACGCTGGCAAGCTGTCCCTGGGCGCGCTTGAGCCTGTTGAGGGCATCCCCGGCGAGTGCTTCGTTCAACTGCATGATCCGACCATACCCCCAGGGGTATGGCGGCGGCAACGCGGACCGCATCACACGACCGCGCCGACCTGCCGCAGAGGGGTGGCGCGGCACGTCGAGGCACGGCTTGGCGGGTCCTTGATCGCGAAGTCGAATCGTGCACGGTCGCGGGCTGACGGTGCAGTCGATCAGCGCGCCCCGGGGTCGGGGTCCGCCGTGGCGGGATGGCGCCAGGTTGCCAGCAGCACGAGGAGCGCGGCCTGGGCGAGGATGCCCGGCGCGAGCGGCGGTGCGGCGCCTACCGTCTTGGTGATCGCGTACCACCAGCGGGTGCCGGTGCCGAGTGACTGCCAGCCGGCGGCGTAGAACGCGTCGAGCCATCCCGCGTTCAGGTTGGACTCGATGTGCTCCCAGACGCCGTACAGCGAGGCGAGCAGCACGACAGCGGTGAGGGCGCGCGCGGCGGTCAGCGACATGCGCCGGGGCCGCCACGCCGTCAGTACCCACGCTGCGACGAGCATGGCCAGCGCGAACCATGGGATCAGCTGCACCGCTCCGTTCCAGTGCCGCTCCGTCGCCAGTTCGACCGCGGTGCCCGCTGCCGCCACCGCGGCCAGGACAAGCATGCCCGCGCGCAGGTTGGTGGCGGTGTCGGTCGTACGGATGCGGTCGAGGACTGTCATGGCCGAAGCGCGGCCAGGATCTTGTTCATGGTCTCCTCGCCAGGGTTGTACTTGGCGAGCTTCTGCCGCAACCGGTTCAGGGCCGTGTCGTCGGTGGCGTACGGGCGGTATTCGACGACCTCCTCGGCCCACCGCTCGGGGCTGGTGACCCCTGCTGCCCGAAGCGCGGCGGCGATCTCCGACTCGGACGCGGTGTTCGCGGAGATCTTCGCGACGGTCGCTGCTCCTGGCGTGGCGGGTGCGGCGGCGACGGCGGACGTGGCGGCAGAGGCGCCGGGTGTTTCAGCGTCGGTCGCGGCGCACCCGGACAGCAACACCCCTGTCGTCAGCGCCGCCAGGCCGAGGAGGTTTACGGACTTCGTCACAGCACATCCTCATCTCACAGTGATGATTCGATCCCAAGCTGTTAACGCCGCCGAGCGTAGGGCGATGCTGTGGGCGCCGGCTCGGCACCGGATAGGGGATCCCTGGAGGTGCCACCGGCTGGTCCCGCATGGCCCATTGGCGATGCCGCCACGCTGCGCTTCGGCGATCACGGGCGACGACCGCCAATCGTCAGCCTGCGCCTTGTCGTGACCCGCGAACGACCCACCTCCTCGGCATGTCCCGGCCGCACACGGCTGGGTGTCGTTCGGCATCGGTCTGGGTCACTTGGCGCCGCGGTCGGGACCAATGGCAGGGGTCGAGAGCCCGGACGAGTACGTAGCGTTGAGGGTGCCTGGCCTGCACAGTCCGTTTCAACGCCGGTGTCGGCCTCGCCACTACGAGAGAGGTGCTGACGATGATGGGCTATTCGATGGGCTGGATGTGGATCTGGCCGTTCCTGATCGTGTTCGGCCTGCTGGTCCTGGGCTATCTCGCGCTGAGGGTCACGCAGACCCGGCCGGACGGTCCGGCGACCACACGCCACCCGGACCGCTCGCGGGCCCGGCGCATCCTCGATGAGCGCTTTGCTCGCGGCGAGATCGATGAAGAGGAGTACCGGCGTCGCAAGGGCGAGCTGCCATGACCGCGCGCCCGATCAGCCGTCGCCGGGCTCTCGGCCTGGCCGGGCTGGGCGCGGCGAGCGTCGTTGCCGGGATGACCGGCTGGTACACCGACTCTGGTAGGCCGTCGCAGGGTGGCCGCCTGTCACCGGCCGACACGGGCGAGCCGCTGCGCCAGCCCGAGGTGCTGGCCAGCCGGAATGGAATCCTGGACGTGCGGCTGACGGCCGCTGCGGGCGCGTGCCTAGCGGGCCTGGACACGTCGGCGTGGGGGTACAACGGGAGCTCACCGGGACCGACGCTGCGCGTACGGCCGGGAGACCTGCTGCGGATACAGCTGGTCAACCAGCTCGCGCAGCCGACGAACCTGCACACCCAGGCCTGTACGTGTCGCCGCAGGCGAACGGCGACAACCCGTTCATCACCGTCGACCCCGGGGCGGGATTCGACTACGAGATCCCGATTCCGTCCGATCATCCCGCCGGCACGTTCTGGTACCACCCGCACCATCACGGCACCGTCGCCGACCAGATCTTCGCCGGACTCGCCGGCGCGCTCCTGGTCGAAGACGGCGTGAACCTGCCGGTGACTACCGACCGGGTGCTGGTGGTAACCGACACCACGCTGGACGGCGACGGCCACGTCGTGCCGGCCGACGCCATGACCAGGGTGCAGGGCCGGGAAGGTGACCTGGTGCTGGTCAACGGTCAGCACGAGCCCGTCCTCGACGTTTCTGCGGGCAGCGTGGAACGGTGGCGGGTGATCAACGGTTGCGTGTCGCGGGTGCTGGCCCTGCGCCTGGACGGGCACCGGCTCACCCAGATCGCTTTCGACGGCAGGTTCCTTGCCGCGCCCGTCAACCGCGACCAGGTGGTCCTCGCCCCGGGAAATCGCGCTGACGTGATCGTGCGTCCCACGGCCGGTGGCCGGTTCGCGCTGCTGGCCGCACCCTACGACCGCGGCAGCGCTGCCATGATGGGCGGTATGGGGACCACGGGTGGACCACGGGGTCCGGTCATCCTGGCGACTTTGGCCGTCACCGGCGCAGCCGGCACGCCACCGCCGCTGCCCGCGGCACTGCCCGCGCCGACCACACCGCAGGGACCGGTCATCGGACAGCGCCGGCTCACCCTCGCCATGGGGATGGGCCCTGGCATGGGCATGGGTATGGGCATGGCGTTCACCATCGACGGACGCACCTTCGACCCCGGCCGCGACGACCAGACCGTCACCCTCGGCACCACCGAGGAGTGGACAGTGGTCAACACCTGCCCGATGGATCACCCGTTCCACCTACACGCGTGGCCCTTCCACGTCATGGACGCGAGCATCGGGACACCACCGGCCGGGATCCTGCAGGACGTCGTCCTCGTACCGGCGTATGGCCAGGTCCGCGTGCGCATCCCGTTCACCGGTCACTCCGGGCGCAGCGTCTACCACTGCCACATCCTCGACCACGAAGACCTCGGCATGATGGGCACCGTAAACGTCCGATAGTTCGGCTGCCCCAAGCGGCTGCCCGTCGACCACGTCGAGCCGCCAGGCTGTCGGCCGGACGTCATCGCTGCCCGGGTCCGAGGAGACACCGTCAAGGCGGGTGCAGAACATCAAGTGGTGTCGGAGTCGCTGCCGCGCCGGTCGGCGATCACATCCACCTGGCTCTTACGAGGACTGCGCCAGCCGTCGCCCTGCAAAGGCTTGCTGTGACGGCATGGCAGCGAGCTGCCGTTGCATGGGCGGCTGCGGATGCAGCGCACGAGGATCGCGGCCGTGACAGTGGCTCGCAGCGTGCTCGCCGACGCTGCGATGACGGCGAGTCCTGTGTCGACGGTGCTGCCGGCGAGGATCTTCGCAATGAGCATGCTGAGGATGGTGAGGTCGCCGGCGATGCACAGCGCGGCGATGGCGACGGCAGCGGTGACGGCGTTTCGCGGGGTCGTTTCGGGCAGCCAGCGCGTCAGTCTTCCGGTACGGGCGAAGGTTGCGGCCGCGGTCGCGACGGCGATGGCGACGAGCGGTAGGGCGGGGATGGCGGCCAGCATCGCGTGAGCGCCCGCGCGCCACGGTTGGGGGTGCAGCAGGAGCAGCCACCAGATGCCGACCAGCGGTCCGGTGAGGATGAACGCTGCGATGGTGTGGCGTGCCGATACGGTGGCCAGTTCCCCGGCGAACGAGCGGGCGACGGTGGCCGGGTCGCCGAACTCGTTGACGGCGGCTGCGACGGCGGTTCCGAGTGGAGTGCCCTTTTCGACGCGCGCGTCGATGGCGTCGACGAGGCCGTCGCGGATTTCGGTGAGGATCCGGGTGCGCGCGCGGCGAGGGCCGTGCAGCCGGGTGGCGAGTTCTGCCAGGTAGCAGTTGAGCACCTGATTGCCGTCGGCGGTGGCCGCGGTGCTCATGAGGCTGCCGGCCATGGCCGTCGGGTCAGCAGGGTGGTGACGGCGGTGGAGAACTGCTCCCAGATGGCCCGCTGGTCGGTCAGTGCCTGACGGCCGGACGGGGTGAGCTGGTAGGCGCGCCGCCGGCGTCCGCCGACGGTCTCCCAGTCGCTGCGGATCAGGCCGGTGCGCTCGAGGCGGTGCAGTGCCGGGTAGACGGTGCCGGTGGGTAGGTCCAGGGTGCCGCCGCTGCCTTCGCGTAGCGCCTCGATGATCGCGTAGCCGTGCCGGGGCTGGTCTTCGAGCACGGCGAGCAGGATGGCCTCGAGGTGGCCTTTGAGCAGTTCGGGGCGCATCGGCAGCACCTTCGGGTTCTCCTTGCCGGGCGAGGGTTGCGTTCTGGGCGGCTCCAGTGTAGCAATACCATAGTTTGCGATGCTACATATGGAGGTGCTGGTGTGGGCACGCGATCGTGGCTGATCGACCTGGCCGATGCGGCGGCCGCCAGGGGCCGTGCCGGCGGGAAAGCTGCCGTGCTGGCCGAACTCGCCGGCGCCGGGTTCGCGGTGCCGCCCGGGTTCGTGGTGACCGCCGACGCCCTTACCGACCCGGGCCTGGTCGAGG
Organism: Catellatospora aurea; assembly: GCF_042663325.1. Lineage (NCBI taxonomy): Bacteria > Bacillati > Actinomycetota > Actinomycetes > Micromonosporales > Micromonosporaceae > Catellatospora > Catellatospora aurea. Next base: position 55,988 of record NZ_JBHTAC010000024.1, on the reverse strand, counting down.
CTTTGGCGCAGGCGGCTGCGCGGTGCGGCGGCGGCCGGTTCGCGGTGCGGTCGTCGGGCGCGGCGGAGGACCTGCCCGACGCCTCGTACGCGGGCCTGTACGAGACGTTCCTCGACGTGGCACCCGACGGGCTCGCCGAGGCGGTGCGGCGGTGTTTCGCCGCCGCAGGCAGCGAGCGGGTCCGCGCCTACCACGACCGTCGGGTGCAGCCGGGTGGCGAGGCCACGATGGCGGTGCTGGTGCAGTCGATGGTCGACGCTGCTGCCGCGGGGGTGGTGTTCACCGCCCATCCGGTGACCGGTGCCCGTGACCAGGTCGTCGTCACCGCCGTCGCCGGTCTTGGCGAGTCCCTGGTCTCCGGCGAGCAGAACGGTGAGGAGTGGACGGTCTGCTCCGGCCAGGCGGTGCGCACCCGTGCCGGGTCCGGCCTCGATGGTGTGCTGAACACCGGCCAGGCCGCTGAGGTCGCCGACCTCGCCGTGCGGGTGGCCGCACATTACGGGTGCCCGCAGGACATCGAGTGGGCCATCGACGCGGTCGGAAGGTTGTGGCTGCTGCAGTCCCGCCCGATGACAGCCCTGCCGGACGCGGTGTCCTGGGATCCGCCGGGGCCGGGTCTGTGGATGCGCAACTTCCGCGTCGGCGAGTGGCTGCCCGAGGCTGTGACGCCGCTGTTCGCGACGTGGCTGCTGCCCGAGCTGGAGGGCGGATACCTCGATGGCATGCACACCACCATCGGGGTGCGGGTGCCGTTCCGGTGGGCTCTGGTCAACGACTGGTACTACACCGCCGCCCCGGTCCCGTCAGCGCGGCTGCTTGCCGCGGTCCTCGCCCGGGGGCGTGGCCGGGCCATCAGGACCCTGTTCCATGCGCTCATCCAGGTCGGCCGCGACCCCGCCGCCGCCGACCGCAAAGTCCTGTCAGGCCTGTACCGGCACTGGCGCGACGTGCAACTGGCCCGCTACCGGGCACTGGTCACCACCGCGCAGGCCGAAGTCGACACCGCCGGTCCGGCCCGGCTGGCGCAGCTGGCCACCGCGATCGCGCGGGAGGCCGGAGCCTACATGTGGTTGCTGGCCGTCGTCGGCGGCTCGGCCTGGAAGATGGAGGCTCGGCTGGCCCGGTTCTGCCGCGAGCATCTCACCGGCGTACTCGACCCGGACATCGGAGTGCAGGTGCTGCTGCGGGGCCTGCCCGGCGCCGAACCCGGGGCCCCGGCCGGGCATGAGGTGCAAAGCCTCGACTGGCACCAGCCTGTCGCTGCCGAACTTCCCCCGATCGCCGCCGACCACACCGGGATCACCGCCCGTCACCAGATGCTGTCTGAGCAGCGGGCTGCCGCTGAGGCAACCTGCCGTGCCGTGCTGGCAGACCGGACACGACTGCTGTCCGATTTCGACGCGCTGCTGCGGGTGGCGCAACGCTACGCGGCCATCCGCGAGGAACAGGCTCGCGACTTCACCCTCGGCTGGCCGGTCCTGCGAGCCTGCGCCGCCAGGACAGGGCAGTACCTGGCTGACCGCAACCTCCTCGATCAGCCGCAAGACGTGCACTTCTGCACCTATGACGAAGTGGTCGCCGCCATCGACGCCGACCCCGCCGACCTCGCCGCGCGGTCCCGTTTCCGGCACGCGGCATGGGAGCAGCGCCGGCGGCTGGCCGCGCCCGTCACGCTCGGCCGCCCGCCGCGGCTGATCGGGGACCTGATCGACAACGCGGTGCGCGCCGCCCGCGGCGGCGATCCTGATGCGGACGCCATCGCCGGGCATCCGGCATCGGCCGGGCGGGCCACCGGGCCGGTGCGGATCGTGCGCGGCCCGGACGACTTCGCTGCGTTCACGCAAGGCGAGGTCCTCGTGGCAAGGGCCACGTCACCGGCGTGGACGCTGCTGTTCGCGCGGGCCGCGGCTGTGGTCACCGATGGTGGCACCCTTGCCGCGCACGCCTCGCTCGTCGCCCGCGAATACGGCATCCCCGCCGTCGTCGGCACCGGCGACGCCACCTCGCGGCTGCACGACGGGCAGATCGTCACCGTCGACGGCACGACCGGCAGCGTCACCATCCTGGCCTAGAACTGGATGTTGGTCCAGGGCGGGACGTGCGACCACCGGCCTTCATACGTTTGTGGGGCGGTGCGCCTTTCGGCGTGCCGCCCCACAGGGAGCCGGAGTGTCAGGCGTTGATCTTCTCACGGGCCGGGCCCGCCTCGACCGGGGCGAAGGCCTCGGTCCGGGGCGTGCGGAAGGCGTGGACGAAGCCGGCGATCGACAGCAGCGCCATCACCAGGGCGGCGAGGTAGGCCACCAGGGCGGCCTGGCCTGCCTTGGTGCCGAACTCGCTGAAGCCGTAGGTGGTCAGCAGCAGGCCGCGCAGGGTCTCGCCCTTGAACATGGTCTCGCGCTGTGCGGTGACGTCGGCCAGCTGCTGCTGCAGGGCGGCCAGGTTCGGGTCGTTGTTCTTGGTCGCCTCGGCGACCTGGGCCCGGAGCTGGCTCTGCGGCACGCCGAGGTCGGCGTAGGTCTTGCCGCCGGCGGTGTTCTTCAGGTGCAGGCCGATGAACTGCAGGGCGTACACCTCGGCCTGCTTGCCGGTGGTCAGCTTCTGGCCGGCGTTCTCGACGAGTCCGGGCTGCTCGCGCTCGGCGGGGGTGAGGGTGTCGAGGGTCTTGAAGGTGATGTTCTGCTCGGCCAGCTGCGAGGTGACGTAGTCGGTGGCGAAGTTCGCGTTGGCCGTGAGCACGACACCGGCGACGGTCAGCAGGATCGCGATGGCGACGCCGCCGAGGCTGAACATCAGGTCGAGGGTCCTGCGCTTCATGGTGGGCTCCTTCGGGGGATCGTTGTCTGCACTCAGAATCCCGTGCGCCACACCTGTCCCAGCAGAGTTGGAGGGCCCGTCGTCACGGGACCAAAGACACCCTCTGGTCCTGCCGTCCGGCCCGCACCACACGGGTCTGCCCAGTGTGCGCGGGCGGACACGGTCAAAGCCTCAGTTGCCGTTGATACTGCACGACAGCGATCGCGGTTTCACGCCGTGATGATGGCAGGTCAGGCCTGGTCGATGACCTCGGCCAAGTCACGCCTGGGCGTGGGGTAGCCTGCCCGGCCGTTGCCGACCCGCAGCACCATCTGCGGAATTCCGGAGCGGTCCAGTGCGAGCCGGAGCTTGTCCCGTTCTGCGGGGTCCTCGATCGGCTGCGACAGCATCGAGGCGGCCAGACCGGCGTCGGTGATGGTGAGCAGTACCCGCTGCAGGGCGATACCGGCTTGGAGCTGGTCGGCCGGGGTGTCGCCAGCAGTGCCAAGCACGACGACGAGCGGGTCGGGGTCGAAGTCACTGCCCGGGACGGCTTCACGGTGGCCGTAAGTGCGACGCGGCAGCAGATCACCTGGTTGTGGGACCGGACCGCCGGCCCGGGCGGGCACGCCGTCGCGGTCGTCGCGGTCGGGTCGGGTCCATGCGCGCAACTCTGTTTGGTACGCGCCGTCGCCGGCCAGTGCGGCATCGGCCGCGCGGACGATCTCGGAGATGACCTCGACGCAGGCGGGTCCGCTGAGGATGTCGGCCCAGGCACCCTCGGCGTGAGCGGCGTCAGCGATCTGCACCTGGGCATGGACCGGGACCGGGGCGGGATGGAACGGCTCCCGGTTGCTGAAGCGGCGCTCGATCGCCGCGAACAGGGCTTCTTCGACCGGGGTTGTCTGCCACGCCGCCGTGGGCGTAAGGCGGGCGAGCAGCTGCGGGTTGCCGGCGTCGGGCAGCAGCTCCACCTGCGCGGCGAGGCCCATGGCGGGCGGTGCGAGCCTGGCGTTGAAGGTTGCGGCGCCGCAGGCGATGCGGGCAGCCCATCCGGTGGGGTCGGCGATCGGGAGGCAGCGCGCGGGGTCGACGTGGATCTCGATCGCGCCGCCCAGGTTGCGAAAACGCCAGGGCTGGCTGTTGTGCAGGGACGGGGCACGGACGGCGGCGGCGACGACGTCGCGGAAGGCGGTGTCGTTCAGGGTCAGCGCGGTGGTCATGACGATCTCCTGAGTTGGCCCCGGTGGTCGGCTGGAGGCTCGTCCTGATCATCCATGGTGCCCGGCCGTCCGGGTGGTGTTTCTGACGGGTTCGGCGCAGACGAGACCGGGCGGGCCGCGTCGGCGGCCCGCCCGGCCCGTCGGTTCACAGGCGGAACACGACCCGGGCGGTGATGCTGGAGGCCAGGATCTCCTCGATCGTGTCGTTGATCTCGTCGAGGTCGCGGATCTCGTACTGCACGCTGGTGCGTCCGGCAGCGTGCAGGGCGAACACTTCGGCGAGGTCTGCTCGGGTGCCGACGATGGAACCGATGATCGTCAGGCCGCCGAGGACGGTTTCGAACACCGGCAGGCGCATGATGTTGTCCTTGGGCAGCGATACCAGCACCAGGCGGCCGCCGCGGCGCAGGCTGGCGTGGGCCTGCTCCAGCACGGTGGGGCTGGCCGCGAGCACGACGGCGACGTCCGCGCCGCCGAGGGCTTGGATGGCGGCGACGGGGTCGGTGTGCGCGGCGTTGATCGTGTGGGCGGCGCCGAGCTTGCGTGCCAGGGACAGTTTCTCCTCGGTGAGGTCGACGGCGATGGCGTCGCCGCCGAAGATCTGCGCGTACTGCTGGGCGAGGTGGCCCAGCCCGCCGATCCCGAAGATCGCGACTCGTTCGGTCGGACGGACCCCGGCGACTTTGATCGCCTTGTAGGTGGTGACGCCGGCGCAGGTCAGCGGGGCGGCGTCGAATGGGCTGACGCCTTCGGGGACCTTGACGACGTGGCGGGCGTAGGCGACGGCGAACTCGGCGTGGGCGCCGTCGAAGCCGTAGCCGGTGTTGCGCTGCGACTCGCACAGCGTCTCGCGTCCGCTGACGCAGTACTCGCAGGTGCCGCAGCTGTATCCGAGCCACGGCATGGCGACGCGGTCGCCGATGGCGACCTCGGTGACGCCGCGGCCGAGGCGTTCGACGATGCCGACGCCCTCGTGGCCGGGGATGAACGGCAGCACCGGTTTGACGGGCCAGTCGCCGCGGGCGGCGTGGATGTCGGTGTGGCACAGGCCGCTGGCCTCCACCCGGACGAGGATCTGTCCGGGGCCGGGCTGGGGGATGGGCACGTCGCCGACGGTGAGCGGGGCGGCGAAGTCGGTGACGACGCAGGCGCGCATGACTGCTCCTTTCTCCTTCACCTTTCGGTGGTTTCGCCTTTGAGCCTCGTCCGCTACCTGAGCCTGGTCACGGGTCTGTGGACCCGGTCCGGTGGGACGTACGTCCTGACCTGTCAGCTGCCGACCTGCAGACGCCCAGCTGTGCCGCCGTTGCAGCGGCACAGCCGGGCGCCGTGAAGCAGCTGGTCACGCCGCCGGGCAGCTGGCCTTGTCCACTCGCAGGGCCACACCGGTGCCAGCGTCGAACAGGTACACCTGCTCCAGGTCCAGCGCCAGGGTGAGTTCTTGGCCGGCGGTGATGGTGACGTCGGGTGCCAGCCGGGCGGTCCACATGGCGGTCAGTTCGGTGTCGGTCGACCCGGTGCCGGCGCGGATCACGTCGGGCACCGGGAACGGCGGCATGAACAGCACGTTGGTCTCGTCGCCGAGAGCCTCCACCGTGATCGCGGTGACCGTGACGTCAGCCTGCCCGGCCGCAGGCGCGCCCAGGTTCAGCGCCGCGGGTCGAAGGCCGACGACGACGTCGTGCCCGGTGTCGGTGTTCAGCCCGGCCAAGCGGTCGAGCAGCGCGGTGGGCACCTGCCAGTGGTGTCCGCCCAGCACCAGGACCGGACCGTCCGTGCCGGCCTCGACGCGTCCGAGGGCCAGGTTCATGGCAGGTGAGCCGATGAATCCGGCGACGAAGACGTTGACCGGGTGGTGGTAGAGCTCCTGCGGGGTGCCGACCTGTTGGATGCGCCCTTCGTGGAGCACCGCGATGCGGTCGCCGAGGGTCATGGCCTCGACCTGGTCGTGCGTGACATACAGCGTGGTGGTGGCCTCGCGCTGGTGCAGGCGCATCAGCTCCCCGCGCATGGCCACCCGCAGCTTCGCGTCAAGGTTGGACAAAGGCTCATCCATCAGCAGGACCTTCGGGTGGCGGACCATGGCGCGGCCCATCGCGACACGCTGGCGCTGCCCGCCGGACAGCGCTGCGGGTTTGCGGTCCAGCAGGGTCTCCAGCGCCAGGACGTGAGCGACCCGCTCGACCTGCGCGGCGGCCTGCTCACGCGGGGTGTGGGACATGCGCAGGCTGAAGCCGAGGTTCTCGGCGACGGTCATGTGCGGGTACAGGGCGTAGCTCTGGAAGACCATCGCGATGTCGCGGACCTTCGGCGGCAGGTACGTCACGTCGGTGCCGTCGATGCTGATGCCACCGTGATCGGGGTCTTCGAGCCCGGCGATCAGGCGTAGCAGCGTGGATTTGCCGCAGCCCGACGGACCGACGAGGACCAGGAACTCACCGTCGCCGACGGTGAGGCCGACCTCGTCCAGCACAGGGCGGCTCGCATTGGGGAACGTTTTGGTGAGCCGGTCGATGACGACGGTGGCCATGGGGTGTCACCTCTGTTCGGTGCCGCTCGTGGCGGCGAGGGGGTGAAAGGTTCGATGCCAGACTCATCCCAGCCGCGGCACCCAGGGCAGGGCCGGAGGTCTCTGCCGCGGGCGTCTTTGTGCCCGCCCTGCGCGGTCGCCGTGAGCCGGCGACCGCCAGCGGCGCGGGCCGAAGAGCGCACTTAGGCGACGCCAGGTGCACGACCACTGTTGCGCTCAGCGGCCGTCGGCGCGAGATGCGCGAGTGGTGTCGGGCCACGGTCCGCGTGCCGTACCGGTCTCGGTCGCAGCGACAGCCGTGGCGGGGGTGAGGCCGTGGCGGCCGTTGACGGCGGGAGCGGGGTGAACAGCGCGGTCATCTGCGTGTCCTTTCTCGTCGGTTGACGTCTTCATACGACCGCTCGCGGCGGGCCGCGCACAGTGCCGGCCGACCCGACCCGGTGGGACTAACGGCTCCCGCCGGCCGGGACCGACGCCACGGGCGGCAGCATCACGTCTTCGACCGGCCGCCGTGGTGTGGTGCCGGCGGCCACGGCGTAGCCGGCGCGCAGCAGGATGTGCGGCGATCCGGCGCGGTGCAGCCCGAGTCGCATCTGCTCGCGGATCGCGGGCACGTCGACCGGCTGCGACATCAGCGACGTCGCCAGACCGCTGGCGGTGGCGGTCAGCAGGACCCGCTGCAGGGCCTGGCCGGCTTGCAAGTCGTCGCTGGGCGTGTCGCCGTAGGCGCCGAGCACCGCGATGAACGGCTCGGATTCGTAGTCGCGGCCCGGCGGGCGGGGCGGCCCGCCGAAGTCGCGGCGGGTGAGCAGGTCCTGGGGTTCGGGTGCGGGACCGCCGGCGTCTCGCGGCACGCCGTCGGGGCTGGGCTGGTCCCGGATCCATGCGGCGAGCTCGGTGCGGTAGCCGGGGGTCGCCTGAAGAATCCGGTCGGCGGTGTCGACGAGTTCGGCGATCATGTTCTGGGCGACGGGTCCGACGATCAGGTCAAGCCAGCACCCTTCGACGCGGGCCGCGTCCAGCAGCCGGGCCCGGGTCTGCAGCGGGATGGCGGTGTCGAGAAACGGGCTGCGGTTGCTGTGCCGGCGCTCGACAGCGGTGTAGAGGTCCTGCTCGACCGGCGTCGCGGCCCGCGGGCCGACCGCACGGATCGTCGCAAGATGCAGCGGATCGTCAGGATTTGGCCGCAGGACGGTTTCGGACGCCCAGCCCAGATACGCCAGCGCGAGACGGGCGTTGAAGATCGCCGCTCCGCAGGACAGCCGCAGCGCGCGTCCGTCGGCGTCGGTCAGCGGCAGTTGCCGGTCCGGGTCGGCGTACACGCTGATGCTGTCGTCGCTGAGGCGAAACCGCCACGGCTGGGTGTTGTGCACCGACGGCGCCCGCACAGCGGCGCGGACCGACGCAGGCAGGGCCGTGTGCAGAGCTGCTGGTGTCATCATGGTCTCCACTGTCGCGGCCGAACGAGCAGCAGGTCAGGGCCGTTGGTCCCGACCCTTCGGGACCTCGGACAAGCTCCACCGGTCCGGCTTCACGGGTGAAGCCGGACCGGTGGGGTCGGTAGCGCTCAACGGATGACGGCCACCGGGCACAGGGCGTGATGCAGCAGCGCCTGGCTGACCGAGCTCAGCATCATCCCGGCGGCTCCGGCATGGCCGCGGCTGCCGACGACGACGAGTCCGGCCTCGGCCGACTCCCGAACCATTGCCGCGCCCGTCGCCCCGGTGCGGATCAGCCGCCCGATCACCGGCACGTGGGGGTAGTGCCGCTTCGTTGCGGACAGGGCGTCGTCGAGCCGCTGCTGGGCCGCGAGTTCGGGCGCCGACCGGTCGTACTCACCGGCCAAGTCGCCGCCGGGCGCTGCCATCGACGCCCAGCAGTGCACCGCCACCAGGCCGACGCCTCGGGCGTGAGCATGGGCGAAAGCGGCCTCGACGACCTCGGCGCAGCCCGGGGCGGCGTCGACACCGACCAGGATGGGTGCGTCTGCTGCGGGCTGCTCGCCGCCGGGTGGGCGCGGATGACCAGCACCGGGCCGTGCGCGTGGGCGGCGACCTGGGCGCTGACCGACCTGAGCAGCAGCTCGGTGAACCCGCCGATACCGCGGCAGCCGACGACGGTCAGCAGCGCCGTGCGGGAAGCGTCGATGAGCACGGGTGCTGGACGGCCGACGACGACGTGCACGTCGACGTCCAGGCCGCGGTGGTCTGCCCGCAGCCGCTTCACCTGGTCTGGCGGATGTAGGCGGTGTGCTCGGTGCGCTTGTCGACCATCGCCTGGCGTAGCGCGGCGGCCTTGCGGGCCAGGCCGGGCACCCGGTCGATGACGTCGATGACCAGGTGGAAGCGGTCCATGTCGTTGCGGACCAGCATGTCGAACGGTGTGGTCGTGGTGCCTTCCTCCTTGTAGCCGCGCACGTGCAGGTGCTCGTGGCCGGCTCGGCGGTAGGTGAGGCGGTGGATCAGCCACGGGTAGCCGTGGTAGGCGAACACGACCGGCCGGTCGGTGGTGAAGATCGCGTCGTACTCGGCGTCGGGCAGCCCGTGGGGGTGCTCGGTCTGCGGCTGCAGCCGCATCAGGTCGACCACGTTGACGACCCGGATCCGCAGCTGCGGCAGGTGTTCGCGCAGCAGGTCCGCGGCCGGCCTGCTGCCCGGAACGGTCGCCCTCATCTGGCGGACAGCCCGCCGGCACCGCCCCCACCGTCGATAATTGGTACAGACAGGAGCCGAAGCGAGCACCTCGTCTACGGCCGGCCCGGACGCATCCTCGTACAGCTCAGCGAGCTGGCGCAACTGGTCGTCGTCGGCGCGCGCGGCCGCGGCGGTTTCGCCGGGCTGCTGCTCGGGTCGGTCAGCCAGCAGGTTCTGCACCACGCCGCCTGCCCGGTCCTGGTCGTCCCGGACCCGAGGACCGATCGCAGGAGCTGACCTCAGGCACTCGAGAACGGGGAGCACCATGACAGCGGCATCTGATCCAAACCAGGTTCCGGCTGCGTCCTCGACACAGGCACAGACTGCGGTCCGTGACGTGATGAGCGCACCCCCTGCGCAGGTGAGCGCCTCGGCAACGCTGGAGCAGGCCCTGGCCGCGATGGCCGGGACAGGGCTACGTCACCTCGTGGCCGTCGACGAAGCCGGACGCTGCGCCGGAATCCTCAGCGACCGCGCCGTCGTCGCGGCGTGGGCGTCCGACCCGGGGTCGCTGTCCCGACGCCGGGTGGCGAGTCTGCTGGACAGCACCGCTGCCGCCGTCGACGCCGACGCGCATGTCGTCGACGCGGCCAGGCACATGTGTGCCGGCCACGTCGACGCCGTCGCGGTCGTCGACCGCCGTGGCTGCGCCATCGGCGTCATCACCGGCAGCGACCTGGTCAACCTGCTGACCCGCTGACCACCGCACCTAGGCCGCGACCCCGGCGCCGATGCCCGGCCACATCGCGAATCGGGCATGGCCGCACCCACACCAGGGCCATAGCATCATGGCTGTGGAACAGCAGTGGACATCGCTTGGCTTGTCGCCTCTTTCGCGCGTGCAACTCGACGAGTTGCTGCAGGAGCTGCTGGACCGCGTGTCGGAGGTCATGGCCAGCCGCGAGCGGCTGCGCAGCCTGCTCGACGCCGTAGTCGGCATCGGCACCGACCTGGATCTGCGTTCCACCCTCGAACGGATCGTGATCGCGTCCTGTCGCCTGGCTGACGCCAAGTATGGCGCGCTCGGCGTACTCGGCCCCGACGACCGCCTGGTGGAGTTCATCACCCACGGCATCTCACCCGAGCAGCACGCGGCGATAGGTGACCTGCCCACCGGCCATGGTGTGCTCGGCCTGCTGATCAGCCACCCCGAGCCGGTGCGGATGCCAGACATCTCCACCCACCCGCGATCGGTCGGTTTCCCGCCCAACCATCCGCCGATGCACAGCTTCCTGGGCGTGCCGATCCGGATCCGCGACCAGGTGTTCGGCAACCTGTACCTGGCCGACAAGCACAACGGGGCTGAGTTCACCGACGACGACCAGGAGATCACCATCGCGCTGGCCGCCGCGGCGGGCGCGGCGATCGAGAACGCGCGTCTGTACGCCGTGGCGCAGCGCCGGCAGCGGTGGCTGGCCGCCACCGCCGAGATCATCAACTCGCTCGGTGAGGACACGACGACCGCTGAAGCGCTGGCGCTGGTGGCCCGCCGCGCCCGCGAGGTCGCCGAAGCCGAACTCGTCGCAGTGCTACTGCACGAGGAGGACAACGCGACCCTGACCGTGGCCATCGTCGACGCCGCCGAACCCGTCCCCGGCCTGGCGGGAGCAGTCCTGCCGGTAGCCCAGACGGGGTTCGCGCCGGTGCTGTCCAACCAGCAGGTCGTGTCCTTGGAGCAGCTCGGCAAGGCCGCGCCCTGGCCGGTGGCGGTGCCAGACATCCGCGGTATCGCAGCGCCGTTCGCGACCGGGCAGGGTGTGCTGCTGGTCGCCTACACCGGTGCGGCGCGAGCCGAGGACGAGCTGCTGCTGACCGCGTTCGCCGGACAGGCCGGCCTGGCGCTGCTGCGCGCCCAGGCCCGCGAGGACCGCGAGCAGCTGCTCGTGCTGTCCGACCGTGAACGCATCGCCCGCGATCTGCACGACGTCGTCATCCAGCGGCTGTTCGCCACCGGCCTGCAACTGCAGACCGTCGCGTCGATGGTCTCGGCCCGCCCGGAACTGGCGAAACGGATCGAATCGGCGGTCGACGACCTGGACAGCACCATCCGTGACATCCGCGGCGCGATCTTCGAGCTGCGCAGCCCCGCCGGGCAGTCGCTGCGCGCTGAGCTGCGGACTCTCGTCGACGGCGCGGCCGCATCGCTCGGATTCCGTCCGGACCTGGTCCTGGACGGGCCGGTCGACAGCGCCGTGCCTGACCAGATGCACGCCGACCTGCTCGCCGTCATCCGTGAAGCGCTGTCCAACGTGGTACGCCACGCACACGCCGGACGCGTCCTCGTTGCGGTCGCCGTCGACGGCGGGCGGCTCACCGCGACCGTCACCGACAACGGCAGCGGCGGCGCCACACCCCGCGGCGGGCTGCGCAACCTCGCCGAACGGGCAGCCCTGCACGGCGGGACCCTCACCGTCGAACCCGGCGACCCGGCCGGGACCGTGCTGCGCTGGAACGTGCCCATCGCCTAACGGGGCGGCTGCCCGGTCAGTTTCACCGCGAACACCGCGGCCTGCGTACGCCGCTCCAGGCCCAGCTTGGCCAACAGGCTCGACACGTAGTTCTTGACGGTCTTCTCCGCCAGGAACATCTGCGCCGCGATCTGCCGGTTGGTCAACCCGTCGGCGACATAGCCCAAGATCTTGCGTTCCTGCTCGGTCAGGGACTTGAGCTGGTCCGGTTCGTGCTTCGGGTTGCGGATACGTTCCAGGACCCGCTGCGTGATCGCCGGATCGAGCAGCGACTGCCCGGCGGCGACCCGGCGTATCCCGTCGACCAGGTCCGTGCCCTTGATCTGCTTGAGGACATAACCCGCGGCACCGGCCATGATCGCCGCGAACAGCGCCTCGTCGTCCTCGTACGACGTCAGGATCAGGCCCTTGATGCCCGGGTCGACCGAACGCACGTCACGGCACACGTCGATGCCGCTGCCATCGGGCAGCCTGCCGTCCAGGACCGCGACGTCAGGCCGCAGAGCCGGGATGCGCCGAGTGGCCTCGGCAGCCGAACCCGACTCGCCGACCACCTCGATATCACCGGCGGCTTCGAGCAGGTCACGAAGGCCGCGACGGACCACCTCATGGTCGTCGAGCAGAAACACACGGATCACCCCCGCATTGTCCACCTGCCCCGACTCGCCGCGGAAGGGACCAAAGACCCGTCCGCAGACAGGACCCCCGCCCCTGCCGCCCTGGGCACGCCGGCACTGACCCCGCCCGACGCCGCCGGCGGACAGTGAAACCATGACCGCAGACGAGACGATCGGCGCACCGGCGCTGTATGACGCGGCCCGCACCGCACTCGCCGCGCCGTCGATCTTCAACACCCAGCCGTGGCGCTGGCAGGCCGACACCGAGATGCTGCGCCTGTACGCCGACCGGCACCGCCAGCTGCCCACCGCCGACCCGCAGGGCCGCCTGCTGACGGTCAGCTGCGGCGCCGGCCTGCACCACGCCCGCACCGCCCTGGCCGCCGCCGGCCTCGACGCCGACGTCCGCGAACTGCCCGACCCGGCCGACCCGGACCTGCTCGCCGAGATCCGCATCGTCGGCCCGCACGAGCCGGCCCTGGCCGAACTGCAGGCCCTCGCCGCGATCGGCCGTCGACACACCGACCGCAGGCCGTTCACCACGCAACCGGTCACCGACGCCACCTGCCGGGCACTGACCACCGCCGGGGAACTCGAGCACACCCACGTCCACCTCGTCCGCGCCGACCAGGTAGCGGTCCTCGCCCTCGCCGCGGTCCGCGCCGGCGCGCTGCAGTTGTCCGACCCGGACTACCGCGCCGAACTGGCCGACTGGACGAACCGGCCCCCGTGGAGCGGCGAAGGCGTGTCCACCGAAACCACCGTTCGCGCAGTCGCGCGGCGGGTCCCGATCCGCGACTACGCCCCGTTCGGCGGCGACACCATGCACCCCGGCCGCGACACCGACGCCGGAGCCCGCTACATGGTGCTGTTCACCGACGACGACACCCCGGCCGCCTGGCTGCACGCCGGACAGGCCCTGTCCGCGGTCCTGCTGACCGCGACCGTCCACGGCCTGGGCAGCGCACCCATCAGCGACGTCACCGAGGTCCCCGGCACCCGCGACGAACTGCGCCTCCTGCTGCCCGGCCTCGGTCACCCGCAGGTCTGCGTCCGCGTCGGCTACGCACAACCCGGCCCGCCGGCACCGAGCACCCGGCGGCCCTACGAAGAGTCCATCAACCCCACCCCCTGAACAGGAGACCGACATGACCACCCGGCCGATCCTCGTCGGCGTCGACGGCTCGCCTTCCAGCCTCGCCGCCGCCTCTTACGCCGCCGACCTCGCCGTACGCCGCCAGGCGCCCCTGCACCTGGTGTACGGCTACCTCGGCCCCCTGTACGGCTTCGGCATCGAACCCATGGCCGCGGCGTACTACGACGAGACCGACACCCGCGACGCCATCGACCGTAGCCTGACCGACGCCGTCGAGACCCTGCGCAAGCAGCATCCGACCCTCGACGAAGTCCACGCGCGGCAGGTCGCCGGCGGCCCCGTCCCGACGCTGATCGAGCTGTCCCGAACCGCGGCCGTGACCGTCGTCGGCTGCCGGGGCGTCGGCGGGTTCGCCGAACTGCTGCTCGGGTCGGTGTCGGCGCAGGTCGCCTCCCACGCCCACGGGCCGGTCATCGTCGTGCGCCCCCCAGTGCCCGACGCCACCACCGAGCCCGGCCACGAGCAGCCCACGCCGGCCGCCGTCGCCGCCGGGCCGGTCCTGGTCGGCATCGATGGGTCCATCGCCGCGCAAGCAGCCCTGACCTTCGCCGCCGACGAAGCCATCAGCCGCGACGTGCCACTGGTCGCCACGCACGTGTACTGGCCCCAGCCCTGGCTCCAGCTCGGCGCCGACGACACCGACCGGCAGGCCGAAGCCGAACGCGCCGCCGAGGACCGGGCACAGCGACTGCTGGCCGACGCGACCTCCGCGCTGATCACCGCCCACCCGCAGCTCAAGCTGGAGACCCGCGCCATCCGCAGCCTCAACAGCGAGTACAGCATGGTCGAAGCGTCGCGTGGCGCCACGCTGACGGTCGTCGGCTGCCGCGGCCGCGGCGGATTCGCTGGGCTGCTGCTCGGCTCCGTCAGCGGCGCGCTCGTTCACCACGCCCACAGCCCGGTCGCGGTCATCCACCCGACCGAACACTGAACCTGCGGGCGGGCCCATCCGCATGGGCTCGCCCGCACCTTCCCGATGACCGGCACCCTCACCACCCGCATGCTCCTGCCACCCCCAGGGAGCGACGCAGATCGCCTCACAGCTGCGGCAGCCAACCAGCAGCTGAATTGGCATGAACTCCGTGCGCCCGGCGGCGTTGTTGGCGGCGGTGCCGACGCCAATCCCGAAGCCGAACGTGGCGACGTAGTTCATCGCGCCGAACGCCTTCGCCACGACCCGGCAACGCTCATGCGCTACTACACCCGCGTCAACGCGGTCCGACGCCTGGACGCCGACCACGCCGCGGCACCGGTTACCGGCCAACTGCCGTTCACCGGGGCGATCGGGCCGTCGCTCCAGACCATCCCGCAGCAGACGCGACGGCCCCGGAGCCGGTGCGGTCGTCCGGTTGGAGGAATTCCGATTTGGGCGGGCTTCGGAGTGGAGTCGCTGTCCGGCATGCGGTTATGCTGGGCAAACGCAGTGCGGAAATGGTGCAATCACAGAGCCTTGACTGGGGCACTTTATAGTTCTGGCGACCTCGGCAAACGTTGCCTGGTACACCGCTGACCCTCACAACAACTGGGGGTCAAGGGGTCGTCGGTTCGAATCCGGCCAGCCCGACAGTGTGTAATGTAGGGTAGAGGCCCGTTTCCGAGGTTCCGGGAACGGGCTTCGATGATCTTCGAGACACGGTTTTTACACGTATGAGCGTACGGTTTCACAGACCCCGCCCACGGAACTTGGTATGTCTCACCTGGCGAGGGCATCTTTGATCTTGGTTGTGGCGTGACGCTTCCTGGGTGGCATTCTCAGATGCGCTGACGGCCAGCGGGAATGGCCACGGAAGTCTTCATGATCATGCCTGCGAGATGTGCCGACGGCCCACGCTGTGACCTGACTGCCGTTTGACGGCCATTGAGACGCCTTCCCCGTCGCCCGCGCGGACGCCAAGGCCCCAGAAACCGGATTGTTCAGGACGGTCCTAGCGCCGGCCCGCCGGTTCTGGCGCGGCGAGTATCCGGGTGACGGGCGCCGATGCGGCGAAAGGCCCGGGCACAACCTCACCTCGGAGGATCCCACAGAGGTCGGCGCTCAGGTCCAGGTCAGACCCGTCGGGGTTGGTGTAGCCCATCTCGGCTTGGTAGCTGGTCCCGAGGCGGTCGGTGGTCACCGGGGCGACCACGTGGGTGCCCGGGTGGGTCACCTCGACGCGAAGGGTGCCGGCTGCGGTGTCGAGCACCTCGACTCGCACGGGTGATGCGCCTGTGATGATGGCCGTGGGTTCCGCGCGGAACGGCTCGGCGCCCTCCGCGTAGAGGTTGCCCTCGATCCAGACCGGGAGGCGTGGCCCGGCCATCGCGCTGCCGTGCTCGTTCGGGTACTCCTGCGCCGTCGGGTAGGCGTCGTACTGCGAGGTGCCCACCGGGGTGGGCATGAAGGTGGCCTGCCCGGGCACGCCGTCCATGTCGATCGCGCCGGACCAGAAGCTCGCGAGCGTCGATTCCGGCTGCGGTTCGGTGTGCTCGGCGCGCGCGCCGTCGCCGACGAAGACGTTGTTGTAGAACCGGTTGTCTCCACCGAGGATGTTCGAGACTCCGTAGACGGCCGTGGAGTGCGGGAGGTGGTACGGGGTGTACCGCTGGTGCTCGGTGCAGTTCGCGATGCGACCGGCGATGTAGTTGTGCACGTAGGCGCCGCCGCTGGACATGTCCTTGACCGCCCACGGTGACAGGAACAGGTTCGAGTCCACAAGGTACGGGCCGTGGCAGACCTCGACCATGAAGTCTTCGGAGGTCGAGGCGTAGAAGACGTTGCGCCGCACCAGGGTGCCCTGGGCCTGCCAGTCGAGCCACAGGGCACGGTGCGTGTGATGGATGGTGTTCCCGCTGATCACGGTGTCGATCGCGGCATGCAGCTTGATGCCGGCCACCTCGGCGCCGTGCCACTGACGCTTCACGTGGATGCGGGAGATGTGGTTGTCGCTGATGGTCGAGAACACCGCCCCCAGGTGCCCGACGATGCCGGCCTGCTCGCAGTCCCGGATCGTGTTGCGGCGCACCGTGTGGGAGCCGACGTGATCCCGGTCCCACGGGTGCGGCTCGCCCGCGGCGGGCCCGCGCAGGGCGAGCGCCCGCTGGATCACCTCGCGCTCGCGCTGTGTGCCGCCCTTGGCGCCCTTCGGCCCGGCGGCGGCCTCGTTCTGCCCGGTGCTGGCCTCTTTGCCCAGCGAGACGCCGACGTTCTTCGAGTCGGTGATCGTGTTGTCCTCGATCACCCAGCCCTTCGACCAGTGCGGGCCGATCAGGCCCTCTTGCAGCGCCGTGGGCGGGGCCCACTGCGTGGCGGCCTTCGTCAGGGTGAAGCCGCGCACCGTGATGTAGTCAATGCCCGTGGCGGCGGGCCAGAAGACGAACTTGCGCGCGTTGATCTCGATCTGGTGCTCGGCCGGGTCGGCGCCCCCGAAGTTCGCCCAGATCGTGGTGACGTCGTCGCCCACCTCGCAGTACCAGGTCAGCAGCGAGCCCGCCTGGTCGAACGAGTCGACGGTGACCTCGGGGTGCTCGACGCCGGCCATGGTCGGCGACTCGTACAACGACTTGCCGTCGAGATACACCTCGCCCGTGTGCCAGGTGTTGACCTGGTCGAAGAACCAGTCCCCACCGATGCGCTCGAGGTAGGGGTTGCGCGACCCGAACAGGGAGTTCGGCACGGTCGCCACCCAGACCCGGCCCGCCGGGCCGGCGTGCGGACGCCAGTCGCCGATCACCTCGGCACCCGAGATCGTCACCTTCTCGAACAGGCCATCCGCGCCCAGCGCAGCCTGGTAGGTGATCGGCGCGGCCGCCGTACCGCCGCGCGGCGGGTTCACCCACTCGCGGTATACGCCTTCGTGTACGACGACGGTGTCCCCCGGCTGGGCCAGCGCCGCGGCAGCACCGATCGTGAGCAGGGGGGTCTGCGCGGTTCCGGCGGCGGTGTCGGAACCAGACTTCGCGACGTGCAGCTCCACGCCGGTAACCTCAGCCTCAGGGACGGGGAAAGTAAGAGCGCTGCTGGCCATTGATGATCTCGATTTCTAGAGTGGATTGCCACCGCAGATGGTGTTCGACGAGGCACCCTTGGTGCGTGCGCAGGAGGTCACGACCGTGACACCGGCGTCGGTTGTGACCTCGAGCTGCGACTCGAAATCTGAGCGGCCTCGGCTGGAGAGCGTCAGACCTCCGCCTCCTTCGGCTCCGGTTGCACGTACCCCCGGGCGACGAAGAACCCCTCGAGCAGGTAGCACCACCACAGGAGGATCAGGCCGGGCATCACGAACACCGCGGGCATGAAGTTCCAGATGGCGACGCCCCCGAGGACCACGGCGATCCCGAGCAGGAACGTCAGGCTGGGCGTCGTCAGCCCCAACGTGAGCCCGTTGAGCAACTGGCGCCAGGTGGGGTTGGTGAAGCGCGCTGCGAGGGGAAGGCACCAGAAGACCAGGAGCAGGAGGAAAAGTCCGACGACAATGAGCGGCACCCAGACTTCGGCCAGCCCGAGAGTGGGCAGGTAGGAGAGCGTGAGGATGCCCGCGGCCGCGACCGGGACGGCCAGCAGGCCGATGACGGTCGCCTGCCTCCAGCTCTGCCGCAAGGCCTTCGTGGCGATGGCCCAGAGGCCTGCGTCCTTGCCCAGGACGTAGCGGCGGCACACCTCGTAGGCGACCACCGTTCCCGCTCCCGCCGTCACGACGAGGCCGAGGCTCACGAGCCAGAACAGGCTGATCACGATGACGGAGCCGAGCGAGTCCAGGATGCGCCACAGTCGCGACGCGGGGTGGTAACGGAAGATGGTCGGGGCCTTTCCGTGTGTGGAGTTGCGGGGTGCTGAGGACGGGGTCGGCCTGCCGCGGCAGGAGGGAGCCCGCCGCCGTCAGCCCTTCACGGAGCCGATCACGAGACCGGACACGAAGTGCTTCTGCAGGAACGGGTAGACGAACAGGATGGGGACGGCCGCCACCACGGTGATCGTCGATCGCAGCGCGATCGGTGTGGTGACCTGCCCGCCAGACTGCGCGCTGCCCGTGGCGGCAACGGAGTTCATGCCGGCGTTCATCGAGCTCGCCAGTAGCTTCTGCAACTCGTACTGCAGGGTGGACAACGCCTGATCGCCCGAGTTGTAGAGCAGGGTGTCCAGCCAGGAGTTCCAGCTGGCCACGGCCACGAACAGACCCACCACGGCCAGCGCGGGCTTGCACAGCGGCATCACGATCTGCCACCACATGCGGAACTCGCCCGCGCCGTCGGTCCGTGCCGACTCGATGATCTCGTCGGGGATCGACTTCATGTACGTGCGCAGGACGATCAGGTTGAACGCGCTGATGATCGTCGGCACCCAGTAGGCCTGGAAGCTGTTCAGCATGCCCAGGTCCCTGATGAGCAGGTAGTTGGGGATCAGCCCGGCGTCGAAGTACATCGTCAGCACGAAGATCAGGGTGATCGAGCGGCGGAAGATGAACTCCTTGCGGCTGAGCGCGTAGGCGAGCATCGAGGTGAAGAGCAGGTTTGTCGCCACCACCACGACCGTCTTCAGGACGCTCATGACGAACGCCTGGTAGATCGTGGTCATGTTGAACACGACGTTGTAGTTCTGCAGCGAGAAGACCCGAGGCCAGATGCCGATCCCGCCACGGACGGCGTCGTTGCCGTCGTTGAGGGAGATGGCGAGCGTGTTCAGCAGCGGGTAGATCATGAGCGCCGCGAGGGCCAGCAGGAAGGTCGTGTTGAGCGTCGTGAAGATGATCTGCTCGACCGTCCGCTTGCGACGCCGTGACCCGCCACGTGATGCGCGCCGCGGCAGAGGCTTCGCGACAGTGGTGCCTGACATGAAGTCCTCCTAGACCAGCGTCTCTTGGTTGAGGCGCTTGGCCGCTAGGTTCGCCGAGCCCACCAGGATGACGGCGACGATGGTCTTGAAGATGCCCGCGACGACGGCGAGGCTGTAGTTGCCCAGCTGGTAGCCATAGCGCAGCACGAAGACGTCGATGGTCTCGGACTTTTCGGACACCAGGCCGTTGCCGAGGAAGTACGGCAGCTCGAAGTTCGTGGACAGGATCCAGCCGCTGTTGATGATGAGCAGCACGACGATCGTTGGCCTGATGCTCGGGAGCGTGATGCTGAACATCTTGCGATAGCGGCCCGCTCCGTCGACCTCGGCGGCCTCGTACAGGCCCGGGTCGATCGCAGTGATCGCGGCCAGGTAGAGGATCGTGTTCCAGCCCAGCTCCTTCCACAGGTTCGTCCCGGCGACGATCTCCCAGAAGTAGTTCGGCTGGGT
Source organism: Catellatospora aurea (assembly GCF_042663325.1). NCBI lineage: Bacteria > Bacillati > Actinomycetota > Actinomycetes > Micromonosporales > Micromonosporaceae > Catellatospora > Catellatospora aurea. Next base: position 36,246 of record NZ_JBHTAC010000024.1, on the reverse strand, counting down.
CAGGAACAGGACCGGCTCGTCGACGATGTGCAGGCTCATGAGGCCCTGGTTGATGAACCCGCCGGAGGAGGGCAGCGAGAGCGCCACCGATGCCAGGCTCGCCACGATCACCCAGCTGAGGAAGTGGGGCATGTACGTGATGTTCTGCATGATCCGCTTGAACGGCAGGTTCTTGACCTCGTTCAGCAGCAGCGCCAGGACGATGGCCCCGAAGGTCCCGACGATCAGGGTCAGGACCGACTGTCCCATCGTGTTGACCACGACCTGGCGGAACCGCTCACCGTTGACACCGGTGAACAGGTTGTAGAAGTTTTCGAGGCCCACCCACTGCTGGTTCCAGATGCTGCCGCGACCCGGCTTGTAGCGCTGGAAGGCGATCGCCCAGCCGTAGACCGGGACGTACTTGAACAGGATCTGGTACAGCAGCAGCGGGACGGCCATCGCGAGCAGGGCTCGCTGCGCCCAGACCCTGTCCCAGGTGATCTTGCGCTTGGGATCCTTCGCCGCGTTCTTTCGGGCCTTGCGCCGCTGGGCACGCGAGGTGCTCGCGGGCTCCGGGGCCGGTTCGGCCCCGGAGGCGGGCACAGGGGTGCTGACCGTGGTGTCCGACATCTGTCCAACCTCGTCAGGAGCAGTGGGCGGTAATCGAGAACGCGTCGTGGTGGGGGCGCATGCCGCCCACCACGACTGCTCGCAGACTGTTACCAGTTGGCCAGACGGTTCTTGATGCCGGCGTTGACGGCGTCTTCGTACGCCTTGACGTCGACCTTGTGGATGGAGTCGACGTAGGCCTGCCAGTTCTTGTCGAAGTCGGCGGGATTGCCGGCGATGATCTTCGGCAGGTTCTGCACGCTGGTGTCGGTCAGCTGCTGGTTGACCTGGTTGGCCTCGTCGGAGAGCTTGATGTTCCAGGCCGGGTAGTACTTGGGGTTGTCCGGCGCCTTGTTCACGAAGTCAAGCCAGGTCTTCTTGTTGCCGTACTTGGCCATGAAGTTCTTGTCGTAGTCGCTCAGCGTCGCGTAGAACTCGGCGGGCTGGTCGTCGGGGCTGTAGGCGTTGCCGTCGGAGAACTTGCCCTGGTGCTTGGGCAGCATGTCGAGCAGCGCGTCGAGACGGTTGTGGGAACGCCAGGTGATGTCCTTGTAGTTCTTGCGCTGCTCGTCCGTGCGGGAGAAGACGCCGTCGGCGCCGACCTGGTAGTCCTCGCCGGCGATGCCCCAGGAGAGCGTCTTCTGCCACTCCTCGCTGAGCATGGTGTCGAGGAACTTCAGTGCCTTCTTCGGCTGCTTGCTGGAGACCGAGACGCCGAAGCCCTGGTTGATGTTCATGACGGCGCGGTCGGCGTACCAGGGCGTCACCCCGTCGTAGACGGGCATGAGGGGCACGTAGGTGTTCTCGTCCTTGCCGGCGCTCTGCAGCGACTGGGTGGCGGTCCCGAAGTTCCAGCCCTGGTCGTGCATGCCGAGGACGGCACCGGTGGCCAGCTTGGCGGTGTACTGGTCGAACGTCAGGGTGAAGGACTCGCGGTCGACGAGGCCCGCGTTGTACTGCTGGTTGAGGACCTTGTAGAAGTTCTTCGCGGCGTCCTTGTCGGCGTAGATCGACGCGTTGTTGTTGCCGTCGACGATGACGCCACCGTTGTTCGGGGAGCCTGCCAGCAGCGCCGGCGGGTTGGTCATACCCCACTCACGGCCCTTGGACGCCAGAATCTCGAAGCCGACGGTCGGGGCGCCGTTGGTCTGGGGGTGCTTGGCCTTGAAGTCCGAGATGAGCTGGAAGTAGCGGTCGAGCGTCATGTTGCCTAGGTCCGGGTAGCCGGCGTCGGCGAGCACACGCTTCTGGATCCAGAACGCGGGACCGTAGTAGGTGCCGCCGGTGATGTCGCCGTAGAAGCGGTTGTAGTTCGGGAAGATGTACAGGCCCTTGTCCACCTCATCGCCCGAGTAGCTCATCTTCTTGATGTCGTCCTTGACGTGCGCGGCGAGGTTGGGGTAGGTCCCAGTCTTCAGCATGTCGTCCAGGCGCCGCAGAGCGCCGCCCTCCAGGAAACGCTGCTTCAGGTCGCCGGTGCCGATGAGGTCGGGGTACTGACCGCCCGCGAGCATGACACCGATCTTCTGGTCCTCGTTGTCCGGCGTGACGATCTCGTACGTGAGGGTGACACCGAGCTTGTCCTTGAGCAGCTTGGTGATCTTGTTGTCGGGTGCCGGGGCCTGCTGGGCCGACGTGATCCAGACCGAGAGCGTCGTCGGGTTGCTGGGGCTCAGCGTTTCCGAGTCGTCCGCGCTCTCGTCCGACGTGCAGGCGGGCAGGGCGATCAGTGCCATGGCCGTGGCGGCCACGGCGAGCTGCCGCCCGGCCCGGCGCAGGCCGCCGAGTCTAAGGGTGCGCTTCATGTCTCTCCTTTCGGGAACTGTCCGGACCTCTCTGCTGTGAGAAAACTGTCCGGGCGATGTTGACCGGAAGCTGTGCGCCGCGGACGCGAATTCGGGCTCGCGTCTTAACCGCGGCGTGATTTTAGCGATAAAGTAGAGAGGCGATCGAGTTCCGTCAAGCCCCGCGCAACTACCGAGACTCCGCCGTGACGTCCCGGTCCACACGCGAGGAGCCGCATGCGCCACACCCTGCAGAACGACGCCCTGCCGGCGTACAGGTTGGCGTGGACGGGTAGGTGCGGCTGAACGCACCCAGCTCCGTACGCGATCGATTCCGCAGCGTGACTGCCCGTTCATTTCGGCCACTTCGGACCTGGCAGCTGCCCGGCGCGGCGTGCGCGAAGCGGCCGGCCGGCCGCGCTGGTTCGAGCCCGCCGCCGCTCTTCCGGCGGACGACGAGCTACCCAACGCCGACAGGCGGCATGCCCCACCCGGCGTCGCGACAGTCGACTCTGGATCATGCGAAGCCGGGTACGTTGAGCCGTACCCGGCTGGGTGCCTTCGCTCGTACGCCGACATCGTCACCATCTGTCGGCATTGCCCGCCGGATGGACACCGGGAAAGGCACGCGCACCGCGGGTCCGGGGCGGTGACGCCGTCGATCTCGAGCCGTCAGGCGCGGAGGACTCACTTGCCAAGCCGTATTTTATCGATAATATGACGGCACCCCGCGGTATGGCCGAGCCGCGAGCCTCTCGTCAGAGGTTGCTGGGGTGGCAGAACGTCGCGCACAGGAGGATACACATGGCGAGGGTGACGATGGCGGACGTCGCCCGTGAGGCGGGCGTGTCGACCATGACCGTGTCGAACGTCCTCAACGAGCGCCTCCCGGTCAACGAGCCGACGCGTGCCCGCGTCATGGCCGCCGTCGCGGCTCTGGGGTACGAGGTCAACCTGACCGCGCGACACCTGCGCGCGGGACGGACCGACACCGTCGCCTTCATCGTGCCCAGCTTCCACGACTACTTCGGTGAGATCGCCGACAAGATCGCGCCGCTGATCGAGGCCGACGGACGGCACCTCGTCCTCGAGCGGACGAGCGCCAGCCCGGAGCATGAGATGGCGGCGGTGAGCGTCGCGCGACTGCAGTACTACGACGGCGTCCTGCTGTCCGTCGCCGGCCTCGACCGCGACCAGCTGGACCGCGTGCGCACGCCCAAGCCGATCGTGCTGCTCGGCGAGCGTGACGTGCCCGACCGCTTCAACCACGTGCGGCTGGCCAACGAAGAGGGCGCCCGCCTCGCGACAGCGCACATGATCGAGCACGGCTCGCGACGCATCCTTGCGCTGGGCTGCACATTCGACACCGCGCACATGATGTCGTCGGACCGCCGCGCTGGCTGGGAGCGCGCACTTCGCGATGCCGGCCTCGATGTCGACGCACGCCATGTGGTGCCCGTCTCCACCTACACGTCGGCGGCCGGACGCGAGGCCCTGCTCGACGTCATCGCGTCCGGTCTGCCCTTCGACGGCGTCTTCGCCGTCACCGACGTCATCGCACTCGGCGCGATCGCGGCCCTGGCAGAGAGCGGGCTTCGGGTGCCCGTCGACGTCCAGCTCGCCGGGTTCGACAACCTCGACATGGCGAGGTTCGTCCCGCCCGGCCTCACCTCCGTCGACGCGGACCATGAAGGTGTCGCCGAGACCGCAGTGGGTCTGCTGCGCCGGCAGATGGCGGGCTGGACCGGCCCAGCCGAGCACGTCGTCGCGCCCGTCAGTCTCGTGGTGCGTGGCTCCACCCGCGGTGGCGCGTAGGGCCGTGCACTCACGCGCGCAACGCCGCGCGCCCCGCTAGCCCGGTTCGGTCGAAGGGAACCAAGCTGTGAGCACCTCTGCGCGCACCTCCGCCTTGCGCGCCAGCGTGTACGCCGGTCCGCCGAGGCGGCGGATCGGCTGTGCCTGTCCTGCTGCGCAGGAGCTCCGTTTCCTCTCCGGCCTGAAGGCCGGAGTATCCACGGAAGGAATCTGATGACGACGAGCACGATCGCAGTGATCGACCTCGACCTGCCCGGCGCCACGATCAGCCGGCACGTGTACGGGCACTTCGCCGAGCACCTGGGGCGGTGCATCTACGGCGGGTTCTGGGTGGGCGAGGACTCGCCGGTCGCGAACGTGCGGGGCATCCGCTCGGACGTGGTCGAGGCGTTGCGGGCGATCTCGATCCCGAACCTGCGCTGGCCGGGCGGCTGCTTCGCCGACGACTACCACTGGCGTGACGGCGTCGGCCCGCGCGAGAGCCGCCCGCGGATGGTCAACTCGCACTGGGGCGACGTGGTGGAGGACAACGCGTTCGGCACGCACGAGTTCATGGACCTGTGCGAGCTGCTCGGTGCGGACCCGTACGTGTCGGGGAACGTGGGGTCCGGGTCGGTGGCGGAGATGTCGGAGTGGGTGGAGTACCTGACCCGGGCGGACGACTCACCGATGGCGGCGCTGCGGCGGGCCAACGGGCGCGAACAGCCGTGGCGCGTGCCGTTCTGGGGACTGGGCAACGAGGCGTGGGGCTGCGGCGGCAACCTGCGCGCCGAACAGTTCGCGTCGCTGGCCCGGCAGTACGCCACCTACTGCCGCAACCACGGCGGCAACCTGCTGTACCGGATCGCGGCGGGCGCGAACGAGGCCGACCTGCACTGGACCGAGACGCTCATGCGCTCGTTCGACGACCTGGCAGCGGACCGAGCCGGTTCGGCGGGCCCGTTCCAGGCCGTGTCGCTGCACTACTACACGATGGCCGGGCCGTGGTCGGACAAGGGCGACGCCACCGGGTTCAGCACGGACGAGTGGTACGTGACCATGGCCCGCGCCCGGCGCATGGAAGAGCTGCTCACCCGGCACTCCACGGTCATGGACCGCTACGACCCACACCGCAAGGTCGGCCTGGTCGTGGACGAGTGGGGCACGTGGTGGAACGTGGAGAAGGGCACCAACCCCGGGTTCCTGTACCAGCAGAACACGCTGCGCGACGCCCTGGTCGCCGCCGTGCACTTCGACGCGTTCCACCGGCACGCCGAGCGCGTGGTCATGGCGAACATCGCCCAGACCGTCAACGTGCTGCAGGCCATGATCCTCACCGACCCCGACAGCGGGGCGCTCGTGCTCACCCCGACGTACCACGTCTTCGCCATGAACACCGGCCACCACGACGCCGCCGCCCTCGCGGTGCACCTGCGCGGCGTCGAGACTCGCGCCGTCGGCGCGACCGAGCTGCCTCTCGTCTCGGCGTCCGCGTCGGTCAAGGGCGACACCGCCCTGGTCTCGCTGTCCAACCTCGACGCCGACACGGACCGCACCCTCGTCCTGGACCTGCGCGGCCGTGATGTCGTCGGGCACACAGCGCGGGTGCTGACCGCCAAGGCGCTCGACGCGCACAACACTGCCGAACAGCTCGACGCCGTCGCCCCTACCGACCATGCCGGCGTGCACCCCCACCCCCGAGGGCTCGAGGTCGAGCTGCCTGCCCACTCCTACGTCACCGTGGCGCTCGAGCTGCGCTGATGGACCGGCCGGAGGTGAACATCCGCGACGGCGGGGCGCGGGCAGACGTCACCGACCCCGTCATCTTCGCGGACGTGCCCGACCCGGACGTCATCTTCGACGGCCGGTACTACTACATGGTCAGCACGACCATGTACTTCGCGCCGAGCGTCCCGATCATGCGCTCGGGCGACCTGGCGCACTGGTCCATCGCCGGGTACACCGCGGCGATCCTCGACGACACGGACGCGCTGGCGCTGCGCAACGGCCAGGACGCGTACGGCCAGGGCAGCTGGGCAGCGAGCATCAGGTTCCATGACGGGACCTACTACGTGTCGGTCGGCAGCCTCACCACGCAGCAGACGTACGTCTACTCGACTCCCGACATCGAGCACGGGCCGTGGACCAGGTCGGTGCTCGACGGGTACGCCCACGATCAGTCGCTGCTGTTCGACGGCGACGACGTCTGGCTTGTCTACGGTGGCGGGTCGATCGACCTGCGCAGGCTGCGGCGGCACGACGACGGGACCCTTGCCTGGGACGGCCCGGCGACCCGGCTCGTGCAGGACGCCAACGTCGGCCAGACCAGCGGACTGAATGCCGAGGGCGCGCACGCGTACAAGATCGGGGACTACTACTACGTCTTCATGATCGAGTGGCCGTCGGGTGGCATCCGCCAGGAGGTGCTGTGGCGGTCGACGTCGCTGACGCCGCAGTCGGCCGGCGGCGTGTGGGAGGGCCGGGTCGTGCTCAGCCAGGGCGTGACGGTCGGGGGCCGACCCGGAACCGGCGTCGCCCAGGGAGGAGTCTTCCAGACATCCGACGGACAGTGGTACGCCATGCTGTTCCAGGACGAGGGCCCGCTGGGTCGTGCGCCTCAGCTGATCGGCGTGACCTGGGACGACGACGGGTGGCCGGTGTTCGCGCTCCATCCGCAAGCGCCCGCGGCGGCCGCACGGACGGCCGGTGACGGGGCCGCCGTCGTCGCCTCGGACGACTTCGCCAACCTCCTCGAGCGCGCGGGCCACTGGAACACGGCCAACGCGGACCACCTGGCAGCGTCCGCCGAGAACGCATGGAACGGGTCGGACCTGGGGCTCCAGTGGCAGTGGAACCACAACCCGGACAACCGGTTCTGGTCGCTCACCGAGCGGCCCGGACACCTGCGGCTGACCACGGGCAGCATCGCGTCGAGCATCCTCGATGCGCGCAACACCCTCACCCAACGCACGCTCGGACCCGCGAGCTCCGGCGCCATCTCGCTGGACGTCTCGCACATGAAGGACGGCGACATCGCAGGCATCTCCGCCTACCAGCGCAAGTACGGATACATCGCCGTGACGATGGAGGGCGCGACCAAGAGCCTGGTGATGCGCCGGGCGGGCGGCGACGGCGTCATCGCCTTCACCAGCGCACCGGTGCCGCTGCGGGCGGACGTCGTCTACCTGCGCGCTGACGTCGACTTCCGGGATGCCGTCGATACGGCGTCGTTCGCGTACTCGTACGACGGCGGCGACTGGACGTGGCTGGGCGACACCCTGCGGATGCAATACGACCTCGCGCACTTCACCGGATACCGGTTCGCCCTCTTCAACTACGCCACTGCCGAGCCCGGAGGCTACGTCGACGTGGACTGGTTCCGGGTCAGCGACCCCACCGGGCTCGCAAGCCCTGCTCACCGACGGAGCGAAGGAGCTGCTCATGACTGAGCAGGCGACGTCAGCCCTGCTGATCGACGGACAGGAACCCGCCGAGGTACGGCTGCATCATGTGTGGAACGAGTGCGTCGGTGCCGGCCGCGCGAATGAGGCGTTGCGGGCGGACTGGCAGGCGCACTTCCGCGAGGCCGTCCAGGTGCTGGGCGCCCGGCACGTGCGCTTCCACGGCCTGTTCCACGACGACATGTTCGTCTACCGGACCGACAACGGCGGCGGCTTCGGCCCGAACCAGCCGCTGCCCGAGCCGGTCTACACGTTCGCATATGTCGACAAGGTGTTCGACGCGATCCTCGACGCGGGCGCCCGCCCGTTCGTGGAGCTCGGGTTCATGCCGCGCGAGCTCGCCACCCGGACCGAGACGCTGTTCTGGTGGAAGGCGCACTGCAGCCCGCCCAAGGAGATGGGCCGATGGGTCGCGCTGGTCGACGCCACCGTGCGGCACTGGATCGAGCGGTACGGCATCGACGAGGTGCGGCAGTGGCCGTTCGAGGTGTGGAACGAGCCGAACCTCGTGCCCAACTTCTGGACCGGGACGCGCACCGAGTACTTCGAGCTGTACGAGGCCACGGCGCGCGCGATCAAAGCCATCGACCCCCGGCTGCGGGTCGGCGGCCCGTCGACGAGCGTGTTCGTCCCCGACGCCCGTTACTCCGGAGAGACCCACGACCCGTCGCTCGAGGTCGAGACCGCGGTGGCCACCGATCCCGACGAGCTCGACTGGCAGCCGGTGTGGATCCACGAGCTGATCGAGTACTGCGCGCAGCGCGGGCTGCCGATCGACTTCCTGTCCACCCACCTGTATCCGACCGACTACGCGGCGGACTCCCTGGGCACCCTCAAAGCGATCACGCGCCAGAAGGACGCCACGTATGCCGACCTGCAGGTCCTGCGCACGATCATCGAGAACAGCCCGTACCCGGATGCCGAGCTGCACATCACCGAGTGGTCGACCTCGCCGTCGAGCCGCGACGCGATCCACGACACGCTCTTCGCCGCCGCGTACATCGTCCGGGCGTTCCTCAAGGGCGCGCCGCTGGCCGACTCGATCTCCTACTGGACCTTCACCGACGTGTTCGAGGAGGGCGGCGGAGGCATCGGCCCCTTCCACGGAGGCTTCGGGTTCGTCAACGAGAACGGCCTGCACAAGCCGACGTTCCACGCGATGGCCATGCTCCACCGCCTCGGTGACCGCCTCCTGGCCGAGCTGCCCGACGGCGCCATCACCCGCTCGTCCGCGACGGGTGACGTGTCGGCCATCTTCTACAACTACCCCGCAGACATGGGCACGACGGGGCTCGCGTCCCGCAACGGCTACGCCGAGACGCGAGCCCTCGCCGAGATGGGCCCCGAGCGCCGCGTCCGGCACCGGGTCGAGGGACTGCGCCCGGGCACCGAGCTCACCGTGGAGATCCTCGACTGGGAGCACGGGAACGTCGCCGAGGCCTGGTACCAGATGGGCGCCCCGCTCAACATCACGCGGGAACAGACCGCCGAGCTGCGCCACGTCGCCGACGGCCTGCACCGCAGCACGCTGACCGTCGGCGACGACGGCGTTCTCGACATCGACCTCACGCTGCCCGCCTGGGCGGTCGCCTCGGTCGCGCCGACGCTTGCCCGCGCCGCTGCTTGCCGCATTCCAGGAGCTCCTCGAGCCGCGCCCTCATCGAACTAACCGACGAAGAGTTCCAACGCCGCTACGAAACCGCCGATCTCACCGGTGCCTACAGCTCAGGAGAGGGCGGCAGACCAGGCAGACCACTGGCTGACCTGCAGAAGCTCGTCCACGAACTCCGCCGCTTCTACGCCGACGCAGCCAGCAGCAACGAAGCCGTGGGGTACTGGTACGCCTGAGGGATCGCTGCTGGCGGCCGAGGCCAGGTCGCACGGGGGCGGCCACTTGAGCGCCGCTGGAGGTGGATATGCCGCCTCCTATCAGAGCCACATCGCCGTCGGGTCACTATCGGTGCGCACGAGCCAATGTCGCCCTCCGCAGCTTCTCATTGGTGTCTCCGCTGATCCGGCCCTGGTCCTACCCTGGTCCACACCCTGCTTCCGCGTGCGGAATGGTGATCAAAGTTGGCCGGGGGTGGCGGGGCATTCCTCCGCTCCCCGGCCGAGTGGCATCCCGATCGTTGTTGCGACGGTTTGCGCTCCGTACGCTCCGTCTCGGTGCTGCGTGGTTGCGAGCGAAGGGGGGCCGGTGTCGGACGATGTCGGCGTGGAGGTGGTGTGGGAGCCGCCGCGAGGCTGGTGCTCGTGGAGGGTCGCGTCCCCCGGGGTGAAGCGGGTTCGTGGCCGCCGAACGCAACTGTTCTCTCCCTGAAGGGGAGCAGCAGATCGCATTCTGCATCGGTGACGACATCGACGTCCTGGTGACCGACCGCGGCGGCTCGATCTGGACTGCTAACGGTGATGAGGGGATCTATGGAGGCCATCCGCAATCAGCGGCCGGCCTCGCAGGCTGGGGTGACCGAGGCCAGGTCATCTGGGTGCCGGGTGGTCGGCTGCCCGAGTGGCCGTTGGCTGGTTTCGCAGCGGCCACGGAATGCGACCAGGTGTGGTTGGCGTGGTACTCCAGCCCGCGTGAGGGTCACACCTTCTTGACGCGGATATCGCCGCTGACTGGCGAGGTCACCAGTTGGCGCAGTCCTGTGCGCTCTCCAGACGGGCTGGCGGTGCGCGGCAACCGCGCGATCCTGACACGGCGGATCCACAATGAGCGATCGACTCGAGTGTTCCGCGCCGAACTGGTCGACGACGTTTGGACCGTTACGGATCAACGCGAGGCAGCAGTACCGGGCCGTGTGGTGATGCGGTCCGGCCAGGGCCGCGACGGTTTCCTGGCTGCGAGCCGGCGATGTGTGGCTCCGCATCGAGGTATGAGCGCAGGCACCACGCACGTTCATCGACATAGACGTGGTGCCCCGCCAACCGTCCGGCAGCTCAAAGGGGAGACAGCCCGCCGAGCGCGGTGAGCCGATCGGTATCCGGATCTGCGGTCGCGCCAACACCGCCGGCGGTCTTAGAGTGCCGGCAGGCGGTCACCGAGGGCGGGACCGGCACCGTTGTCGAGGAAGTACATGTATGCCTGCAGGTGGCTGGCGAGGTCGCCGTCGAGGTAGGCAACGTAGTCCGTGAGCCCGTTCGCGGCCTCCCGCTCGTCGGCGCGGTCCGAGGCGCTCCACTCGCGGTACTTCGCGGTGATCCAGTCGCGAAGGCGACCGCGCTCGCGCCACCACTGCCGCACGAGGCTCGGGGTCCACCAGGCGTCACCGTCGCACGCCCAACCGGCCCAGGGATCCTCCTGCATGGCGACGATCACGTCCTGGAGTTCCTGAACTGTTCGCGGCTGCCGGTACAAGAACTCCTGCTCGTACTCGATGTCGTCGCCGTACAGCACGTGTCGGGGTGCGTGAAGCCGGCCGACCCAGCAGTTGTCCGTCATGGCTCCGTAGAAGGGTCCGGGTGGGTTGCGCCAGTTGCGTTCCTCCCACTTGCCTTGAAAGATCTCGTCGCGCGTTGGTCGCAGGCCGTGTTGTGGCAACGACCGGAGGACTACGGCGACATGCGGCATCGGATCCCAGTACTTCACCGCGCGTTCGCTGCTCACAGAGGCATCGTAGAGGTCGATCTCGGTAGCCAACGTCCGCGATGAGGGATCAGGTAGATCTGCCACGAGTCCCGTCATGCCCGGGACGCCGCTAGAGGGGACCAGGCGGGGACCACCCGTCATGCATGTCGCTCCTGGACCAGCCCGGCAGTAACGTCGGAGCACAACCTGTCGGTGCCCGTGGTATCGCCCCGGGCGATCACCAGCAGCAGCGCTCCCGGCGGGAACATCGAGCCACCTGCTGCAGCGAGTTCCACGTCGGCCTTGCCGCACCGGCCGACGTGGAACTCGCCATCAGACAGCTCGCGGCGAGTGCCATCGCCGTCGAGGACGTCCTCGACATCTACGAGGCCGCTGGCATTCAACGCCCAGGTTTGTCGCACCTGGATCAGAGTTCATCGCAAACTGCGCGAGCGCCAGCGCCCGAACCTGGCCATCGAGGCGCTCTGCCCAGGCTGCGACGCGATCGCCGGGCCGGAACAGGTGACCCGAGCAGGCGATGTCTTCTCGGTCACCTGCCGAGACTGCGGTTTCAGATGGGGGCATGAGAGGTGCGGCGGCTGCCAATCGCGGATACCGCTCCTCGAGCCCACGCGCGACGTACCGAGTTCAGAGGTCACCGGCCTCGGTTGGGTCGAGCGTGTGTTCGGACGGGACGCTCTCGCGTCTCCGTGCTGGGCGCGGACTGTTCCGAACCGATACGTCTGTGCGGCATGCGGCGCATGCCCGATCAGTACCCGCAGCGAAGGCGCCGCATGTACTCGATGTCGTGCGGCGGAGGAGTAAGGACCAGCAGTGATGGCCCCTTGGCGGCGATCGGCGCTTACGCTCCTATCGCCGCCTCGTCCTCGTCCGCCTTGGAGCGTTGATTCCTTCAGCGAGTTCGTTCCCGTGCGTGAGCGCAGGCATCTCTGCCTGATCTTCGGAGCAACACTCCAGTGCGGGCAGCCGAGCCTCGCGCAGTGCGGCATCGAGTGCCCTCCGCAGCGCGGTGTACTGGTCGTCGCCTGCGGTGAAGAGGGGCGTCCGAGAGGCCTTCCGTCTCCGTCCCCGTTGCTCATGATTCGCGCCGCTCATCTGTCCGCCGACTCGTCGGCAAAATAACGAAAGAACTGCACCTCAACCGGCTGTTCGAGGTGACGCGCTGCCGACGGATGATTCATCAGCTGCTGCACCTCGGCGGTCCGTCCCTGTCTGGCCAGCTCGACGACGAGTACTGCGAAGGCAAGGGAACTGCCGTCCTCCACGCTCCGCCGCAACCACGCTTCGCCACGTGCACGGTTGCCGCTCTTCAATGCTTCGGCTCCGATCGTGAAGGCGGCATTGGCGTTGCCGGCCTTGGCGGCCCGCATGAGCCAGCGTGCAGCCTCTTTGACGTGCCCTCGCCGCCGCAGCAGCGTGGACAGGTTGTTTGCCGATCCGTGGTTACCCGCCTGAGCCGCCTCCCTATAGAGCTGCTCGGCCTCGTCCAGTTCGCCGTGTGCGGCGAGCTGGACTGCCAAGTGGTGATGGGCCATGAGGGGACGGGACTTCAACGACGGACCTCCCGCCGCGATACAGGTCCGCAGCCACGATTCAGCCTCGTCGTGATCACCTTCCTCGTACAGTAGGACCCCGAGATCGAGCATCGCATCGGCGCTTCCGGCCTGCGCCGCCTGGCGATACACGGCGATGGCCTGTTCCCGCTGGTTCGTCGACTCGAGCTGCGTGGCCTGGGCATACAGTGCGGACGGGTCTCCGGCCGCAGCGCGCTCGCGAAGCGGCTTTCGGGCATACTCGTCGGCAACCCGCTCCAGGATCTTGTCGTGGATCCGGTCTTGGAGGTCGGTGTTCATCCAGATCCGGTTTTCCAGTTGGGCCGTGAGACGCTGTCCCAGGCGGATGCCGAACGGATCCGCGTCGTGGTTTCGCAGGTACTCCTGATATAGATGCTTTGCATCGATACCGAGAATCTCGGCCATGTCTCCCGCGGACAGCTCGCCGTACAACGTTGTCGCCGGCCTGGGGGGCTCCCCGCATCTGCCTACCCGGTTAGCACAGCCGTAGGTCAACGGAAGACCGAGATGCAGGTGGTCGAGTAGCCAGTCCCAGCAGTGGGTCCGCGGAGCTGAGATGACGTACGGATCGTCCGCGATGACCCCCCGCCGATATCCTCGGGACAGCCACCCGATCGGCGCGCTCAGAACGTCCGGGTCGACCGTACGCGAATGCCGCTGCCGGCCAAACGCGGCGCAGTCACAGCGGTTGGGCCGCCCCGACATCTCGGCCCGGACGAAGCCGATGACCCGCCGCAGGACTTCCGGGGTGTTCAGAGCGGCGTCACGGCGCCTGATCACCTGGTCCTCGGTGACGTCGTGGTACTTCGTGCCGTCGAGCAGAGTGTGGCAGTTGGCGCAGAGCGGAACCATGTTTCCGAGATTGTGGTGGTAGCGCTCGGCATTCCGGCGCACGGCGCCTGGATGCCACGATGTCGTTCTGGCTTCCAGTGTCGCGCGCTGCTCCGGATTGAAACCCTGCACCGTTCGCTGCGCCAGATGGCGGGCGTCACGGCGGTTGATAAGGTGGGCGACGTTCAGTGGACGCTCCGCCGCACAGAGCAGGCACCTTCTGCCGAAGATCTCGTACACCGCCTCGATGAGATGTGCGGGTGCCGGCGGCGGATCGAGCTTCGTCATCTGCAGCAGGTTAGTCTCGGTGTCCGACAACCCGGACCCTGGGCAACGGCGATGGCACGGGCCAGGTCCGTTCGGCCCCCACCCCCGCGACCACCGGGCTGCCGACTGAGGGCTTACCGGCAAATCCGGGAAACGCAAACGAACGAGGGCTCTGTCAGCTTGATCCGGATCCACATCGCCGTCGGGTTCATATCCACCTGCCGGGCCGGATCCGAAGAGTCAGGCCCGGACCACGACACCGGCTTCGCCGAGGGCCGCGAGACATGCCTGCAGCTCCAGATCGGTGTACGCCAGGAACAGCACCGTGCCGATCCGGCTCCGGCGCGCCGACCGCAGGTAGTTGGCGGCGCTGTGCGTAAGGGCGCCGGCGTGCTCACGGACGTCGCCTCGACCCACGCCGGTGCCCAGTAGCGGGAACAGCACGCATGACCGTTCGGGCAGGTCGAGGTCGAGCCCGTCCAGTTCCAGCAGGACGTTCTCCACGCAGCGCGCGATCCCCCGGACTGGGTGGAAGCCGGTGCCGGGTTCGCCGTGCACGGTCGCGGTGTGCACGATGTACCGCACGCCGTTGCGCTGGCGCAGCTCGCCCGCGCCGGTGACGATGGCGGTGCCCGGCGCCACCGGGCGGATCGGGGCCACCTTCTTCTCGAGCTCGTCTGCGATGGTGTCCACGGTTATCCGTCCGGCCTCGTCGCGCCGTGCGCCGTCGTAGCGGATGATCGCGGATACGGAGAACTCCTGCGGCCGCGCCATGATCATATCCGTGTTCTCTGGGTTGACCCACACGTCGGCGCAGCGCACCTGGCGGATGTCGCCGGTGACCACCCCCAGATATGCCGGCGGCCCGGCCGCGGCCGGCGACACCGGCCCGCGGTAGATCCCCTGGACGGTCAGCGTCCGGCCAGCGGGCACGGCGGTGGGATCCTCCTCGGCTCGGGCCCGGTCGCACAGCTGCACCAGGAATCCGTGCTCGCGACGCCAGTAGGCGAGGTCGACGGGCACCGACAGCACCCGTTGCCGCGCTGCGGCGTGGCGGCGGCAGTGCTGCACCAGCGCCTGGACGAGATCCCAGCTCGGCGGCGTCTGCACCCGCCCGCCGAGGATCTCGTAGAGCTGGGTGCGCCCGACCGGGATGCCGCCGTTCCCGGCGAGCGCGCCGACCGGCACGGCGGCCTCTCGGCGCAGCGTGCTCAACCGCAGCCCGAAAGTACGAAGAGCGGCGGCGACATCACTGTCGGTCGGCCTGATTCCCATGCGGGCGACCCCTCGCTTGTCCGGTGGACGTCCGGCGTGGCCGGCCGGCGCGATGCCGTCGAGCTGGACACCGGTCGGCCCGGAACAGGCCGTCGTCCGGATGCGCGTGCGCGGGTTCCAGCATCGCGGAGATGCTCAAGCTGATCAATCAGCCGGTGGGGCTCAACCTCGGGGACGAAGGGGCCGCCCGCACCACACGACCGACCCGAAGGGGACCAGCCACGCCTGCCCTCTCATCCGCTCCACCCGCGTCGATCGTTCATGTCAAGCGCCTGGATCGCGGGATGCGACGACACGATGCGTGGCCGCGCTCGACAGGGGATGTCCGCGGCCCGGCCGGAAGGACTCCGTCACGCGCCGTACGTGCACGGCGACGCCGCGAAATCCGCTGCCCGGCGTACCCGCGGACGACTGTCCACAAAGGCCTGCGCACGTAGGGTCGGCGCACTGATCGCTCGACGGGCGGGGCGCCGAGCACACCGGCCGGGCGAACGAGCCGCGTGCGGCGGTTCTCCAGTCACCAGGCCACGACAATCCGATTGGTGAGGTTATGGACGCTGTCACTTTCGCCGCCTGCCGGCGGGCCGCTCGCGCGGTGCGCGCCGCGGAATGCGGTGCCGAGGCGACCGCCCACCTGCGCCCCCGCAGCGCGGTCGGCCTGGCCCGCGGCCGCGGGCCGATGTCCGTGCTGCTCTACAACGCGGCGCGGGAGGGCCGTCTGGTGTGGCAGAGCCCGGCAAGCTTCGCCGTGCTGGAGCTGCCCGCCGCCCGCCGCCCGCCACACCTGCCGCTCGGTCTGCGGGGACGCCTGCTGCGGCTGATCGACCGGCGCTGGGACGTCGTGGTCATGGCCACCCCGCCGCTGGCCGCGATGCTGGCCGCGACGGTGCTGGCGCTGTTCGGCACCTTCGTCGTGGCGGGGCTCTGGCTGGTGGTGGGCGCAATGGCGTATGTGGCTATGTCCATGACCGCGCGCGTGGTTGCCGACGCCGACGCGCTGCGCAGGATCCTCGGCCGCACCCCGCGCACCCTCGACAGCATCGCCGCGGAGTCGCTGCCCGGCTGGAACTGGTCGGTGCCGCTGCTGCACGACAGCCGTGACCGGCCGGGCCGGCAGCTGATCGACCGCACCGCGTCGCAGATGAACCGGCTGGTGCAGTCCTACTCCCGGCAGGCAGGGCAGGAGTGGGGTGGCGAATCCGCCACCTTCGTCGTGCGCGAGGTGCTGGTCTTCACGCTCGGCGGAGTCACCACGCGGGCGATGCGCTCGGTCGTCCGCACCTCGATGACCTCGCCGTACGGCCCCGACAGCGAGGTCTTCCTGCGCCTGCCGACCGGCCCGGTCACCGGTTACCGCAAGCCACAGGCCGACCGCGGCGGCTTCCTGCCGATCTACTTGCTCGGCGTGGCCGCGGTGCTGCTCAGTTGCGCTGTCTGGGTGGCGGAGTGGGAGCGGAACCTGTGCGCCGCCACGACCTGCGCGGGCCGCCCGGCCGACTTCGTCTCCGCCCTGCACTGGCTGGCCTGGCAGCTGGTGTTCCGCGACCCGCCCGGCCTTGCCGCGCAGGCCCCGTACTCGCTGGTGATCGGCTGGCTGCTGGGCCTGCTGGGGCTCGTCACGCTGCCTGTCACCTACCTGTCCGTCAGCTTTGCGATCAACGCGCAGCGCGCCTCCCGGGACATCGCGCTGGACCTGATTGGAGATTCCGTGAATCGAGCACGCATGCTCCTGCTCACCGTCACACCCGTCGAACGCGACGCCGTCCTGGCGGCGGTTAAGGCCACGAACGGATTCACCCCAGTGCGATCCTTCGAGGGCAACTATGTGATCTACGAGCTGGGTACGGTCAGTGACACCCGGGTAGCCATGGTCCAGGTCCCGCGACAGGGAGCCAACGGACCCGGCGGTGCCACCCTTGCCGCCGCCGAGGCCATCCGGCGCTGGGGCCCCGACTTCGTGATCATGGTGGGGATCTGCTTCGGCCTCGGCGACAAGTGGGAGCACCGACCCCAGAAGCTGGGCGACGTGCTGATGGCGTCGTCGGTGTACGACCTCGACCGCAAGATCGTGTTCGACGACCGGGAGGAGCTGCAGGGTGACCGTGCCGGCGCCTCCGCCGTCATGGTCACCCGGATCGAGGCGGCTTCTACCGACTGGCCGCTGAAAGATGAGGTCACCTTCTCCAAGGGCCTGATGCTGGCGTCCGGAGTGCTGGTGAGCTCGGCAGAGTACAGCGAGAGGCTGCGCAGGGATCACAGCCGGGCGATCGGCGGCGACATGGAGGGGCACGCGCTCTACGCCGCCGCGGCTGAGGCCCGAGTGCCCTGGCTGCTGGTGAAGGCGATCTCCGACTGGGGACGCGAGCGCGAAACCTATTACGAGCCGGAGAAGGCCGCGGCGAACTCGGCCTCACTGGTAGTGCACGCGCTGGACATCGGCGCCTTCGACGACGCCAACCGGCTGTGAGCGGGGACGAGGTGGCGGCAATGGTGAGGATGTCGGCGGACGTCCGCTATCGCGAGTGGACCGGGCGACCGGCGCGACCGGTCCGGTACGGACTGTGGCAGCGCTGGGCTGACCGGCGCAATGGCCGCCGGGACGGTAAGTCCAGCCTGCCGCTCGTCGTGGCGGACGAGCCGGCCGAGCGCACCGACGAGTCGTCGCCGGTACTGGACGGGCGGGAACTCGCCACGGCGCCGTCGGCCGCGATGGTGCCGGCCGACGCGGTGACGCCGGTGAACACGCCGTACGTCGCCATGCTGGCCTGCCTGTTCGATGAGCTCGCCACACACGAGGCGATCGGCTGGGAGGACCGCGCTCAGCCGCTGCGCAGCAGGCTGGAGACCGCCCGGGAGCAGCTGGTCGATCTGCGCGCGCGGCTCGACGAGCACCAGCAGCGGTTGAAGGCCGCAGCCGAGCCGCTGGACGAGCAGGCGCAGCAGGTCCGCCGGGCCGTCGAGATCAAGAAGGATCGGCCGGCATACCTGTCCCGCGGCCGCCGCCTCGTCCAGCACGCCCGAGCCGCCGATGAGGCCGAGCAGCGCTACCTGGCCACGCTGGCGCAGTACCAGCGGCTGGCGGCCGAGGTCCTGGACCTGACCGAGCGGGTCGACGCCGAACGCCGGGTGGCCGCGGCCCGCGTACGGCGCGTACACGCACACGTGCTGCGCCGGGTCGCCGGCTACTGGCGCTATCTCATGCTCTTCCACGAGCAGGGCCGGGCCCTGAACACGCAGCTGCGCCCCGTCGGGCCACAGCTGCCGTCCTGGGTCCTCGGCCTCGACGACGATCAGAAGGGAACCGCATGAGGTGGTTCTGGCAGCGAGAAGATGAGGGGCCGGTCGCCGAGGAGCCCTTTCGGCCGGGGCGAGTCGACCACGGTCCGTTCCAGAACGACCTGCTGGCGACTGTCAATCGGCTGCTGCCGTCAGCGGTCGACGAAGCGACGCCGCACGTGCTGGACGGCCTGATCGACCGGTACACCGCGGTGCAGATGGCCCGGCTCGTCAAGCAGTGGGCCATATACCAGCACGAGCTGATGCCCGAGCTGATCGAGGCGCAGGCAGAGCTGGCGTACGAGACGGTCATGTACGAGGCCGACCAGCGCGACCTGATCGAGCGCAGGCACGCCCGCGACGCCGCCTACGCCCGGCTGACGGGCACCGAGGAGCTGCGCCCGCAGCCACTGACCGAGCCCGACGTTCCGCGACGACCCGAGGAGTGACAGTGCCGCCCTCTCCCAGCGACTTCGGCGGCAACGCCGAACCGCGCCTGCCTGCGTGGCGTACTCAGGTGGCGCCTCCGGCCTTGCCCACCGTGCCCGAACCGGACGCCGTGCTGCCGGACGTCCCGCGCCGCGACTTCGTCGACCCCGCGCTGGTCGCCGGCCGTTCGATCGGCGTCTGGGTGTACGTCCTCGCGCTGCTGCTCGCCGCGCTCGCCGACTTCGGGAACTTCTTCCAGATCATCCAGTTTGCGATGCCGAGCCAGCAGAACTGGCTGCTGTTCGTCATCGTGGTCGGGTTCACCGCTTGCGTGCTCTTCCTCGCGCACTGCGTGGGCGTCATCCTGCGCCTGCTGCGTGCTGGGGAGAACTGGATCCCGGCCTACTTCGCGGTGCTGGCTGCGGCTGCCTGGCTGCTGCTCGGTGGGGCGGGGCTCTACCTACGGCTGACCAATGCCGACCCGCAGGGCAGGACCGGCACGGTGGAGGTGGTCGGCCAGGGTGCCGCTGCGACGGCGGCCGAGACGGCCGGCCAGGCACCGGTTCTCGGCGCATCCCTCGTCTTCCTGGGGCTCTACATCGGCACCGGGCTCGTCGCGATGATCGGCGCCTACCTCACCCACCAGCCGGCCCACGCGGCGTTCGCCAAGTCCCGCAAAGAGCACGACAAGGCGGTCGCGGCCGCCGCGGAGGCGGCACGCTCGCTGGCCGAGGCGCGGGCGAACGTCGAGATGTGGCAGCGGCGCAGCGCCATCGCCGACGTGATCCGATGGGCCGACGAGGTCGAGCTGCTCAACGTGGGTGAGGAGCTGAAGAAACGGGCCCGTACGAGCATCGCCGAGCGCGCACAGGACGCCGCCCTCACCGAGGTCTACCTGCCCGAGGAGGCGTGAGCCCGTACCCGCCGATCTGCGGGCGGCCCACACGAGCCGTCCGCCAGGACCTTTCCCACCAGATCGCCACACCACCCTTCCCCGCAGAGGAGCTTTGATGCCGTCCCGTTCCCGCCCGCGTTCCCGCTCGTACCGCCGCCGGCGCGGTGGCGGCTCTCCCCGCCGGGTCCTGCTCGCCGCGGCAGCGGTGGTCCTGCTGGCGTCCGCCGTCGGCGGCTACCTGTATCTCCAGCGCGAGGACGCCGACCTGGGGATCTGCCCGTCGCAGCCAGGCCCGCTGACCTTCGCGCTCGGCGCGCGCGCCAACATGCCGTCGCCCGAGCTGCCCGCGGCGCTATCGAGCCTGGTCTCCTCGGCCGCCGAAGCCGAGCAGCCGCTGGTCGTCTACCGGGTTGACGGCGACCCCTCACCGGCGGTGCAGGAGCGCTTCTCCACCACCACCAAGGCCGCGGGTCCGCTCGCGGAGGAGATCAAGACCTTCACCGCCGACGTGCTCGCGGCGATGGGGGAGATCAGATCGGTGCAGGCGGAAGCCGACCCGCTCAAGGCGCTGCGGCTGGCCGCGCGGGCCACGCCCGCTGGCGGGACCGTCGTGCTCTTCGACTCGGGCCTGCAGACCACGGCCCCGCTCGACTTCCGGGGCGAGGGGATGCTGGAGGCCGATCCCACCGAGGTGGTGGCCTCGCTCGTGGCCAAGCAGGCCATCCCCGAACTCGCCGGCCGCCGGGTGATCCTGATGGGACTCGGTGACGTGGCCGCTCCGCAGGACCAGCTCGATCCGGCGATGCGCAACACCGTGCTGGAGATATGGCGGGCCATCGCGCGGGCGGGCGGTGCGCCGTGCGTCGACACGCTGACCGACCCGCCGCACGCGAACACGGCGCTGACGGGGGTCCGGCCGGTGAGCCTGGTGAAGATCCCGAAGCCGCCGCTCCCGCCGGTGGGCTGCGGCGAGCAGCGCCTGTCCAACGGCGGCGACGTCGGCTTCCTACCCGGCACCGCCGAGCTGCGCGATCCCCCGGCGGCTCGGCGCTTCCTGAAGTCCTACGCCGACAGGTTCCGCGCCGTCACCGGCGAGCCCTACATCGAGCTGCTCGGCACGACTGCGCGCTGGAACACCAAGGAGGAGCAGCAGAGGACCGGCAAGGACCGGGCAGAGGTGGTCAAGAAGATCCTGATCGAGTACGGGGTGCCCGCGGCCTCGATCACGACCGAGGGAGTCGGCTCCTACTCGAAGTACTACCGTCCCGACAAGGGCCCCGAGGGGCCGCTGGACCCGGCGCCGGCCGCCTTCAACCGGTCCATCATCGCCCGGATCGTCTGCCCGTAGCCGATGGCCGACTCGATGAGAACTGTGTTCTACGGCCCGTTTGCCAGGTTCGCCGACTGGTATCACGGGTGGCGTGACGGCCTGGCCGGGCTGCCCGAGAAGCCTGCACGGTCGGCGGCAAAGGCGCCCCGGACCGCCACCACCGCGCACCGCGAATTCCTGATCCGCATGGCACAGGACGCGTTCGAGTGCGAGCGGTTGACCCTGGAGTCCGCGCGGCTGCGGTCCGGACGCGAGCTCGCGGCCGCGCGGATCCGGCTGCTGCGCGCGGACGCCGACGTGGCACAGGCCGAACTTGCCCTGGCCACGGCCTCGGCACCACTGACCGACGCCGAGGCCGCCGAGCGCCGGACGGTCGAGGCGGGCCGGCCGAAAGAGTTCGTACGGGCCCGCCGCGAGCGCGACCGGCTGCGCCGGATCAAGCCGTTCGAGCAGCGCCGGCGCAGGGCACAGGGCGACCGTGACGCCGCCGAGGCGGCCTTGGCGGCGGCCGGTCACGAGGCGCGACGGCACGAAGTGGTCGCCCGGTCCCGCGTGGTGCGCATTCAGGAGCACGCCCAGCGCCGCATCGCCGCGTACCGGCGTCGGCTGGCTCGGTCCCACCCCGACGGCCCCTGGGTCAACCACGTGCTCGGGGTGCTGGAGCCGCATATCCCGGGGTGGGCCAACACCGGCATCGAAGGCGGCGACGCCGACCGGCCATGGCTGGAGCAGCACCGCGCGATCGACGATCCACCCGTGGTGTCGGCGCGATCGGTCATCCCGCTCGGCGATCGGACCGTGTTCGGCTCGGCGCAGGCCGACGACGTCGAGTACGTTGACTTCTACTACGCTGACCCGCGGCACTTCGCGCTGGAGCGGGCGGGGCAGAAGTTCCGGCTGGTCGTCTTCGCCCAGGCGCACGGCCCGTGGATCGACCAGGAGCAGATCACCCACGCCTGGTTGGAGCCGGGCGACCACTTCGACTTCGGTGGCTACCGTTACCAGATCTCGGCCGACGGTGCCAAGCTTGAACGGTTCGTCCCCGGCGAGTGCAAGCTGGTGGTGTACAACGTGTCCGCGCAGACGGGCGACACCGTCCGCCTCACCGACATGAACCTCGTCCAGCGGGCGGGCACCGTGCTGGCGATCCTCGGTCCGTCGGGCGCGGGCAAGACCTCGCTTTTCTACGCCCTGATGAAGGAGCTGGGCATCACCGAGCGCGGTGAGCTGTTCTACGACCGCTTCAGCCTGCGCGATCAGGGCGACCAGGTGCGCGAGAAGCTCGGCTTCGTACCGCAGGACGACCACCTGCATCGCACGCTCACCGTCGCCAAGTTGCTGCGTTACTCCGACCGGCTGCGTCGGCCGAAGGCATCCCGGCAGGACCGCGAGAAGCGGATCATGGATGTGTGCCGCCAGCTCGACGTGGTGCACCGGATGAACCAGCTCGTCGGGACGCTGTCGGGCGGGCAGCGCAAGAGGGTCTCGATCGCGTTGGAGCGGCTCGCCGAGCCGGAGCTGCTCATGCTCGACGAGCCCACCTCCGGCCTGGACGCGGGCATGGACCGCGAGGTCATGAAGATGCTGGAGGAGTACGCCGCGGAGAAGGAGGGGCGACTGGTCATCGTCATCACACACACCACGCAGTACCTCAACCACGCCCGGCAGTTGCTCGTGCTGGCTACCCAGGGCCGGCCGGTCTACTCCGGTCCGCCTGACCGGATGCTGGCCGACCTGGGTATGGACAGCTACGCCGACCTGATGCAGAAGCTGTCCAAGGACTCCGCCAAGGCCGACGTCGACGTGCTGGCGCAGCGCTACGCGCAAGGCCCCGCCGCGGACGAGGCGCGGCAGGAGGTGGAACGGATCAAGGCTGAGGCCACGACCTCGGCCACCCGCCGGCTGCGGCAGCGCTTCGGGCCGCTCAAGCGATTCCCGCGCCAGCTCCCGGTGCTCATCCAGCGCCAAGTCGCCCTGGTCGTGGCCCGCGGCTCGACCAAGAACCGTAGCGAGCGCGGGTGGCGCGACCGGATCACCACCCCGCTCGTGGCGGGGCTGCCGCTGCTGGTCGCGGTCGGCGGTGCGCTGGTCGCGGCCGCCGTGGCCAAGGACGATGGGCTCGGGCCGGGCCGCTCGGCACTGGGCACGTTGAGCCTGCTGATCACTCTTTGCATGCTGTCCGGCCAGGCGCTGACATACAGCGACATCGTGTCGGAGTTCCACGTCATCAAGCGCGAGCACCGCACCGGGGCGGTGACGGCGGCCGTCGTGGTGGCCAAGTGGCTGGTGTTCGCGGTGGCCGCGATCGCGCAGGCCGCCATCATCACCGCCATCTTCGTAGGCCTCAAACCCGGCCCTACCGCGTCGCACACGTTTCCGCCGACGGTGGAGCTGTTCGTGAACCTCGCCGCGACCACCGTCGCCGCGATGACTCTCGGTATGCTGATCTCGGTGCTCGCCAACAAGATCGAGCAGGCGGTCAACTGGAACACGTTCGTCGCGATCGGCCAGATCGCGCTCAACGGCGCCGCCGCCGACCTGTCCGACGGCGGGCCGGCCGGATTCTTCGCCGCGCTACTGCCCACCCGGTGGGGCTTGGCCGCCACCGCGTCTTCGATGGACCTGCGGACCGGCAGCCCGGCGGCGCCTCCGGACGCGCTGTGGCGACACACCACCGATCAGTGGGTGGCGGACCTCAGCTGGCTAGGCGGCTTGACCGCCGTGTTCTTCGTGCTGACCGTGGTGTGGCTGAGCCGTCGGCTCAACCGGCCCGACTGACCGCCCGGGCTTGGCCGACGACCTGCGGACCTACTCGGCGGTGCGTGGGCCGTCGGCCTCAGCCACCCGGCGTCGACGCCCTGGGAACGAAGCGCTCCTGACATCGCTCCCGGCGCAGTCTCAGCAGTTGTCGGTTCTGCTGCGCGGAGCAGCATGCAGGCGGGTGAGCCGTCCGGTCGACGGCTCCGACCGTTCCCAGGCCGTGTTGAACAGGCGCAACGCATGATCGTATAACGTGCTCGGGTTGCGGAAGACCATGCAGGGTGAGCGACGGCCATGTTGGTGTGCCGCGTATGGAGTCAGGTAGGCGACGCGGTCGGTCACGATGACCCGGGCCACTTGGGGAAGGTCGTAGAGTTTGAGCCGGATCCGTTCATGCCTTTCCGCGATCTGTTCGACATAGCGGATGTTGTTGCGCACCTGGTCCTGAAGCACACCACCGCGGAAGGCGGGGTCGATGCGGCACACCTCCCGCTCCCGTTGATCGAGCCAGCTGCCTGACGGCCGTGGATCAGGCAACAGCACCTCGACGAATTCCAGCCGCC
Organism: Catellatospora aurea; assembly: GCF_042663325.1. Lineage (NCBI taxonomy): Bacteria > Bacillati > Actinomycetota > Actinomycetes > Micromonosporales > Micromonosporaceae > Catellatospora > Catellatospora aurea. The sequence goes on along the minus strand of NZ_JBHTAC010000024.1, from coordinate 11,827 downwards.
CGGTGGCGTCGAGCCATACCGGGCGGAACGACTCGCGGGTCAGTTCGTTCCCTCGACCGGCCATGACTTTGATCCACCGGGCCTGTGCGAGGTCGGCGGCGAGGTCTGTGGTCGCGAGCGTCTGGTGGTCGTAGGCGCGTTCGATCCCGATGCCGGTCAACGCGGAGAGTTGTCGGGTCAGCCAGCGCCGGCCCTGCCGGGTGACCAGCCACCCGCACACGACGGCGATGGCGGAGGCGACGAGCGAACTGACGACCCCCAGCATGAAGTCGTTCACTGTTTTCCCGCCGTCTCGGCAATCCACTTCATCAGCGTCGGGAGGAGTTCCCTGAGGGTGTGGGCGGCGTTGTGAGCCGCGAGGTCGTGCCGGCTGTCGTCTTTGGCCGGGTCGGCGTGGTCGGAGATGCCGCGGATGACCATCCAGCCCTTCGGCCCGTCCGGATGCTGGTCGTCTTCGTATGAGGCCTGAGCGAGGGCGGCGCCCTCGGTCTCCACAGCCAAGGTCTTGTCGTTGACGGTGTGCAGGTAGTCGCGGATGGTGCTGTTCGCGTCTCGGATGACCGACTCGCCGGAGCCGATAGGGCCGGGCCGTGCGATGTATCCAGCGGTGTCCGGTGGAGAGAACCGGGCGGGTTCGCCGTGCTCGGCGAAGAAGTCGTTGATGGCGTTCTGCACCCAGTGCGGAACCTTGTTGACGTTGGCCCGTCGTCTGGTCTCTCCGGGATCCTCGCGGCGAGAGTCGTAGTGGATGATCTGGTTCGCCACGGCGACGTCGCCGATTTCCAAGTCCGGGTGGATGCCGCCGGCGATGCCGACGATGACGACTATGCGAGGGCGGTAGCGGTGGCGCATCGCCTGGTAGGCGGTGGCTGTCGACTGCTGGCCGCGGTCGGACTGCTGCAGGGACACCAGTCTCGCACTGCCCCCGGGGTAGCCGACGGTGAACTCGTGGAACGTGCGGCCGTCGTGGCGGGCTTCGCGATGGTCGGTGCTGCCGGCGGCCAGTGTGCCGATCGCGCCCGCCTCGGCGGCCACCACGGTGAGCACGCCGACGTCCCATCGCTCGGTCACTTCCTCGGCGGCGCTCGTGGGTGAGTAGTGAACCCGTGCGCCGGCGCCGACCGCGGTCCCGGTGATGGTCATCTGTCCGGGACCGAAATTCTGAATACCGTTGTTGTGATTGGTCATGGGACCCTCCATGGGTCAGCCGGCCGCGGGTGCGGGGGTGGTGGTGACGATCGCGTTCTGGCCGACGGCCGTGCCGGTCATCGACATGTCTCCGTGGTTGATCACGCCGTTGTTGAGGATCGCCGTTGCGCGCTGCCTGAACTCTGAGGTGTCGACACGCTTGCTCTTCAAAAAATGGATCATGGAGGAGAGCAGTCGCCGTTCGATGACCTGGGCGTGCTTGTGGATGTCGGCCAGCTGAAAGAAGTTCGTGTCGGCGTCGGCATTCGCCGGGGCAGGTGCATCGCGCTCATGCGGCTGCTGTGAGGCATCCTCCCGCGTGCTGAACCGGGCGCCGATGTCGGACCCGCGCCGAGACTTGGTGGTGCGGTCCACCCCCGCTCTGCGTGCTCTCACGCCGAGTCCCAGCTCGTTCCCCAGCTGGCAGACGTGGCCAAGTACCTTGGGCAGCTGGGCGAGGTCCCGCCCGACGGCTCGGCGGATGGCGCCCGGGCCGGTCGCGCCGATGACGTCAATCGATTGATACGTGGACTTGGTGGGCGTCAGCGCGTACGTGGAGAACTCGATGTAGAGCGTCTTGCCCTGCAGGGAGGTGTGCACGAAAACCGTGGTGACCACCTCTCCACCCCAGGAGTCGACCTGGCATGCCAGATGGTGGCGGGCGGCGTCACTCGGATTGGCCATGATTTGCCTCGTGGCCTCGGTGGTCGGGCGTTCCAGCACCTCGCGATAGTCGTCGACGTAGGCGCCGTTGAGCATGATCCGGTCGCCGACGTCGAGTCCCGGCAGCCGGATCTCGGGATCGGCTTCGTCTGCCAGTGCGCGGAGTCGCTCGTGGAGGTGTGCGACGAGTTCGTGCGTCCTGAAGGGCGGAACGGAGAACTCGCGCTCCTTCAGCGTCGCGGGATGAAAGACCGTGGTCGGATCCTCGGCCTCCAGTAACGGTTGGGCGAAGGACCAGGACCGCCGATGGATGCGCTGTCCGCTGCCGATGAATGGATCGAAACCGGAGTAGACCGTGAACGTGTGCGACTCCTGCCATGCGATGATGCGCTGGCGGGTGCTGCTGGGTTGCTGGTTCACGGCTTCCTCGTCGTGCAGCTGGTTCAGTGCTCGCTGCCGACGGGCGGCGGCAGCGGACACGGCCGCCACGAGCGCTGCGGAGAACAGTGCGGTGTCGAGCGGACCTCCACGAAGGGGCCATTCACCCACCCCGCTGGAGCCTCGAAGAGACAGGCCGAGCAGCCCGAGCCCGCCGATTGCCAGGCAGCCGGCCATCACCAAGCCCAGCGCCTTGAAGCGATACTGGACCTGTCGCAGTTCATGTTCGGTCTTGCGTTGGACGAAGTACGCGTAGAGCTGTCGCGTGACGCCGTACAGCGCCTGGGTCGTGCGCCACGCACCGAGTGTTCCGATCAACACGGCTCCGCTGAGAGGCGCCCACCACAGAACGACCAAGGCCAGGGCGCATATGGCCAGGTGCAGGCACAGGTCGATGCGCCAGGCGCGCCAGCCGTGTACCAACACGGGGGTCAGCCGGAATCCGAACGACGGCGCCACTCGCCGACGGTTGTCGTTGTGCACTTCGTGCAGCACTCTGCGTCGGAAGTCGGCGTCGAGGTACATGCCCGCACAAAGATGCCGGGTCGCGGCCCGGTAGTCCCGGATCTCCTCGTCGGTGCGCCTGGAACTGGCGCGCGTGCTGCGTTGTCGTGGAACTCTGCCGTTCGTGTTGCCTCCATTGCCGTCCATGAGGGGTCTCCAACTTCGTCGTCATGCGGGGGTATATTGTCGAGGTGACAAGAAGTCGTGAAGCTAGGACGCTAACCGAAGGACGTAAATATGTCAATACCTCGATCAAGGGAGCGTTAGGATGGCCGTCCAGCGACTGCCTACGTTGTTTCAGATAGCCGTCGACCTGGTGATACTGACCATTCGTGATGATCGGCTGCACGTGCTGCAAGTCGTGCGGGGCAAGGATCCGTTCCTCGGTGGCAGGGCGCTGCCGGGTGGATTCGTGCGTCTGCCGGAAGGTCTCGAAGCGACGGCACTACGGGAACTGACGGAGGAGACCGGCCTCGATGGTTCGACGCTGCATCTGGAGCAGTTGCGCACCTACATCGCAGCGGATCGGGATCCCCGTGGCCCGGTGGCGTCGGTGGCGTATCTCGCCATCGCTCCAAACCTGCCGACTCCGGTCGCGGGCACGGACGCTGCCCGGGCACATTGGGAACCCCTCGACGACGCTGGACGTACGGCAGATCCCCTCGCCTTCGACCACGACCAGATCCTTGTCGATGGCCTGGAGCGAGCGCGCGCGAAACTCGAGTTCACACCCGTCGCTGCCGCGTTCTGTGGCAGCACTTTCACCATGACTGAACTGCGCCGGGTTTATGAGATCGTCTGGGGTGTGCCACTGGATCCGCCGAACTTTCATCGGAAGATCACCGGTACGTCGGGCTTCGTCGTGGAGACCGATGCCCATCGGGCTCTCGGTGCGGGCAGGCCGGCTCGGCTGTACCGGCGAGGCACTGCGAAATCGCTGCATCCGCCGCTGTTAAGACCGTAGGCCGGCCGCCAACGTCTACGACGAGCCGGTCCGCACCTGCCCGACCAGGCGTCCGTCCGGCATGACGTGCGTGGACGGTTGGTCCGCCCTCGGGGCAGGGGTCGTCGCGCGTTGAGCGGCGGTGGCGGGCCATGCAGACTCCTGGCCGAACCGGACCTCAGCCGCCCTCATCCGGGCGATGCGAGCCGAACACTCATGATCGACTTGTCCGCTGACAAGGGGCGACCCAGCCCGCAGTTCCATGGCGTCATCATCTACTGGACCCGCAACAAGAGGGACGACGAAAACCGTCGCGGATACGGCCACGTCGACGGAGGGAGACGGCTGTGAATGAGCAGTTCACCCTAGAGGTGCAGCTGAACGTGGAACACACGGCCGGCTCCTTCGGCGAGATCGCCTACCGCTGGTTCGACGACGTGTCAGCCCGGGTGGCAGCCGAGGCGCGGGCAGCGGTGGCGCCTTTTACCGCCACCGTCGGCCGGCCGCCGACGCCCTTCGGTCCGCTGGGCGAGCCCGGCACGATCTTCGGTGTCGTGCAGTGCACGCGGATGAAGACGGCGTTCGAGTCCACGACGACCGAGCGCAACGCTTCGGCGGCGGGCATGCGGTGGCTGCGTACGCAGCTCGCCGACATGCCGGCCCAGGCGTCGATGTGGTTCGGCCGGTTGGACGAGCACGGCCACCGGTCGGGACGGCTGCTCTACCTCCGCGCGCGCCGGCTGGCGGACTCGCCGGACTGGCTTCGGCTGGAAGCCTATTTGGACGAGCCGGAGTTCACCGACCCTGTGCGCGGACAAGATCGCCAGCAGCGCTACCTCGAAGCCGCCTGGCCGTTCGCCGACGAGTTCGACCCGGGCTTCGGCGACATCGACTACACGTTCAACGGCGAGACCACCTTCGAGACCTCGTTGCGCAGCCCGGAACGCCCCCGTCCATGGTGGGACCACACCAGCTCGGTGAACCACTGCCGCGAGTTCCTGCGGGGCTATTCGTGGTTGACGATCCTGCCGAAAGAACTCGCCGCGGTCGTGGGCGGAGCCGGCGCGCTGACCGCATCCGGCGCCTTCGGCCAGGTCCGGCAGTTGCGCCACGGCGGGTTGTGGCTGCTCGCCACCGACGACTACCGCGACTACGACCAGGCCGCGGTGGAACGCGTGTTCCGGGCACTGGCGCCCGCGTTGCGTGCGGGCACCCCGACGCAGTGGCCGCGCAAGAGCGGCGAGTCGCCGCAGCGCCAGGTGTTCCGCGATGCCGCCAGGACCGGCTCCTGACCGGTCCGGTTCGGCTGCTCCCGAAATCGCGTTTCGTCCGCTGACCGGCGGCTACTGCACCGGCCGGCGGTGGCGTCGGCTCTGCACCGTCGGTCTGGCGCGCTTGCGGATGGCGACGCCGCGAAAGGATCCGCGCCGGTGACGGCGTCCGGCTATGAGTCATGTCATAGATGAATTTTCCTGTGGGCCGCGAATCGGGTACCCGCTCACGGTGTGTGATCTCCGGTGGAGATCGGCCCGCCTCCATCGACGTCGATCGCATCGTGAGTCCCGTCTGGCCTTTGGGAGGAACCGCACGGGACAGCGAGTGTCGAGGCTGTGTCGTAACGTGCCCGTCCAAGTGCTCTTGGAACCGCACATGCCGGACTGTCCTCATGCTCTCCTCGGTGGTGTTCAGAAGTGTTCGCTTCCCGTGTCCTGTCCCGCCTGGCCCGCGCCCGAGTCGTCCCGCATCTGTCGGCGGCGTTGTCGGTGGCGCTGGTGGCGGGGTTCGTCCATGTCCCCCCGGCGGCGGCGGCTGAACGCGCCGCGCCCAGGACTCAAGCGCAGGCGGCGCCCGCGAGAGGCAGCGGCTTGGCGTCGGAGAAGCCCAAGCCGGACCCGTCTGCGAACCGAACGCTGACCCGCCCCGATACGGTCCGGTGGCCATCTGCGGGCACGGTCGAGACGGAGGTCTCGGCCGCCGCCGTCCCCATTCTGGTGGGCGGACTGCCGATCGCCGTCGCATCCACCCCGCGGGCGGGCAACGAGCGGGCGACGGGGGCGACCCCCACGGTCAGGCGGGTCTCGGTGCAGGTCGTCGACCGCGTCGCAGCCTCGCGATCGGGCGTCGACGGACCGATGTTCACCCTGCGCCGCGTCGACGGCGAGGCGGCCGGGGGACGGGTCAAGCTCACCACCCGCTACGGGCAGTTCGCTCATGCTTATGGTGGCGATTGGGGATCCCGCCTGCGCGTCGTCGCGATGCCGGCCTGTGCGCTGACGGCACCGGACAAGCCGGAGTGCCGCAAGCCGGCCGAGGTGCGTTCGATCAACAACCAGGTGGAGCAGACGGTCTCCGCCGAGGTCGACCTGGCAGCCACCGGCGCGGCGGTGTTCGCCCTGACAGCCGGTGATTCTTCGACCAAGGGCGATTACAAGGCAACCAAGCTCGCGCTGTCCTCGTCGTGGGAGACGGCGCTCAGCTCCGGGGGGTTCTCGTGGAGTTACCCCATCCGCAGCCCGGAGACTCCGGGAGGGCTAGGCCCGCAGGTGGCCCTGTCGTACTCCTCACAGGCCGTCGACGGTCGCACGTCGGCCACCAACAATCAGGGTTCCTGGATCGGCGAGGGCTTCGCCTATGAGCCCGGCTACATCGAGCGGCGTTACAAGCCCTGCTCGGATGACGGGCACACCGGCTCCGGGGACAGGTGCTGGGCGTCGTACAACGGCTCGATCGTGCTGTCGGGCCGTTCCGGTGATCTTGTGAAGATCGACAACGACACGTGGAAGCTGTCCAACGATGACGGCTCCAAGGTTCAGCGCATGGTGGGCACCGTCAATGGCGACGACAACGGCGAGTACTGGAAGGTCACGTCGACGGACGGCACCCAGTACTTTTTCGGGCTGGGTCGGCTGCCCGGGTGGAGCGCCGGCAAGGAGCAGACGGAGTCGACGTGGACGGCGCCCGTCTACGGTGACGACTCAGGTGAGCCGTGCTATCAGGCGACCGGCTTCGACGACTCGTACTGTGACCAGGCGTGGCGGTGGAATCTCGACTACGTGGTCGATCCCCGCGGCAACGTGATCTCCTACTTCTATGACCGGGAGACGAACCACTTCGCCCGTGGTGGCCGCACCGACGTCGACGGCGCCGCCTACCACCGGGGTGGATACCTCGCCCGCATCGACTACGGACAGCGCGCCGGCCAGGTCTACGCGACCGACGCTCCGGCCCGGGTGGTCTTCAGCACCGCGGAGCGCTGCCTGCCCGGTGGCGGCGTCGACTGCGACCCGCAGGACTTGACCGAGGCGACCGCCGCGTCCTGGCCCGATGTTCCCGAGGACCTGATCTGCCCGGCGGACACCCACTGCGAGCACACCCAAGGGTCGGCGACGTTCTTCACCCGTAAGCGCCTGACCAAGATCCAAACCGAACTCCGCAATGCGACCGGTTGGTCCCCCGTCGAGTCGTGGGCGCTGGAGCACGAGTTCAAGGCCAATGACGACGCGTCGCGAACTCTCTGGCTCAAAAAGATCACTCACGTGGGGCACTGGGGTGGCGCCACCGTCACCATGCCGGCGACGCAGCTCGACGGCATCCAGCTGCCGAACCGCATCGTCCGCGACGGCGACAATCTCGGGCCGCTCATCCGCTACCGCCTGTCGACGGTCAAGACCGACTCGGGCGCGCAGATGACGATCAACTACGCCGACGTGGACTGCGACAAGAGCGCGTTGCCGACGCCGGGCAGCTCCACCAAGCGCTGTTTCCCGGTGAAGTGGAACCCGCTCGGTGGTGATGACGACGACGAGGTCACGGACTGGTTCCACAAGTACGTCGTCGACTCCGTGGTCGAGGACGACCTGGTCGGCGGCAATGATGACATGGTCACGGCCTTCGAGTACGTGGGTGACGCAGCGTGGCGCAAGAGCGAGCCGGACGGCATCACCAAGACCGAGGACCTGACGTGGGCCGACTGGCGGGGCTACCAGCAGGTCACCGTCCGCACGGGCAACGGCCAGAGCATGCCCGGGCGGGTCGAGCACTTCTTTCTGCGAGGCATGTCCGGCGGCAAGGTGGCAGACGGGAGCCGGCCCACGGTCACCCGCTCCGACTCGACGGGGACCAGCTACACCGACCACGACCAGTGGTCCGGCCATGAGCTGGAAACGATCCTTTACAACGGACCCGACATCGTCTCGAAGACGATCAAGCAGCCCTGGCGTCGCATCACCCACACCCGCACCGAGAGCTGGGGGACCCAGGAGTCGGCGATGATACGCGCCGATGTGGCCCGCACGCTCACGGCGATGCCCGACGACGCGCAGGGCAACGCCGTCTGGCGGGAGACCAGGACGAATACCGAGTTCGACCCCACGTGGGGCCGGACCGTCGAGGTGGAGGACCTCGGCGACGTCGCCGAGGACGACGACGACAAATGCACCCACACCTGGTACGTCGACAATCCCGACACCTACATGTACTCGCTCGGTGCGCGAGTGCGGACGGTGGCCGACGACTGCGGCGTCACCAACCCCGACCTCACCACCAAGCTGCTGTCGGACACCCGGACGAGTTATGACCTCCACGCCTGGGGGCAGCCGCCCGTCGAAGGATCGCCGACTCGGGTGGAACAGCTGGACCACTTCGACGGCGCCAATGTCGTCTACCTCACCGTCAGCGAGACGACCAGCCTCGACGACTACGGCAGAGACCTGTCCGTCAAGGACGCGCGGGCGATCGAGGAGGGACGCCCCTACGCGACGCTGACCGAGTACACGGAGACATTCGGGCTCACCACCCAGGTCAAGGTCACCAACGCGGCGGACCACGTGACGACCACGACGATGGACCCGGCCTTCAACCAGGTGACGGCGACCGTGGATCCGAACCTCAGGCGCACCGATCTCGGCTACGACGCGCTGGGGCGGCTGACGGGCGTGTGGCTGCCCGATCGGGACAAGTCACAGGGCGCGACCCCGAACGTCAAATACACGTACTCCGTTCGCGCGGACAAGACGAGCGTGATCACGACTGAGCGCATCAACAACGACGGCAGCTACCGCGCCAGCCACGAGCTGTACGACGGCATGCTGCGCGTCAGGCAGACCCAGATGCCCGGGGTCGGCGGATGGCTGCTGAGCGACACCTACCACGACGGTCACGGCCGGGCGTACAAGAACAACGCCGCCTACCTGGCGGTGGGAACCCCGGGTGACGTGCCGATCGTGACGCCGGAAGGCTCCGTCAACGGGCAGACCACGCTGACCTTCGACGACGCCGGCCGCCAGATCGTCGAGACGTTCTCGGTTGCGGGCGACGCCCGTTGGGTCACCACCACCTCCTACGACGGCAACCGGGTGAGTGTCGATCCGCCCGCCGGAGACACGCCCACCACCACCGTCACGGATGCCCGTGGCCAGATGACCGAGCTGCACGAGTACGAGGGTGCCAGCCCCACGGGCGCCGCTGACGTGACCCACTACACGTACACCGCGGCGGGCTCGATCGACACGGTCACCGACCCGCTGGGCAACCGCTGGAACTTCGACTACAACCAGCGCAACCAGAAGATCCTCGCGCAGGACCCGGACTCCGGCGACACCCGGTACACATACAACGCCTCCGGCGATGTGAAATCCACGACCGATGCGCGTAACGAGAAGGTCTCGCACAAGTACGACGCGCTCGGCCGCAAAGTCGAGACCTGGCGCGGCGACGTCGGCACCGGCACGAAGCTGTCCTCCTGGACATACGACACCCTGACCGGTGCCAAGGGTCAGCTGCACTACAGCCAGCGCTTCGTGGACGGGCAGACCTACACCACGGTCAACGCCACGCTCGACGTGCTGTATCGGCCGTTGAAAGTGCGGTACACGTTTCCCGCCGGCGGCGTCGGGTCGCTGCTCGGCAAGTCCTACGAGTTCACCACCGCCTACAACGTCGACGGCACGGTGCAGTCGGCGGGCATGCCCGAAGCCGGAGGGCTGGCGGCGGAGGCCGTGACGACCACGTACGACAGCCTGCTGCGCCCCACCAGCCTGACCGGCACGACCAGCTACGTGACGTCCGTGTCCTACGGCAACATCGGTGAACTCCTGCAGGCTGAGTTGCACGACGGCGGCACCGGCAAGAAGGCCTGGCTGACCTATGAGTACGAGCGCGGCACGGCCCGGGTCACCCGCGCCCGGGTCGACCGCCAGAGCATCGCCACCGTGGACAGAGACGCCCGCTATGGATACGACGCCGCCGGCAACATCCTGACCATCGCCGACACCCCGAGTGGCGGCCAGGCGGACATCCAGTGCTTCACCTACGACGGCCTGCGCCGCCTGACCAGGGCATGGTCGCATGACGGCACGGCGGGCCAGTGCGCCGACGGCGTGGCGGCGACCGGCGTGAGCGGCCCGGCTCGCTACCACGAGTCGTGGTCGTTCGACAAGGTCGGCAACCGCGACGTCGAGACCATCCACTCGACGAGCGGTGGCACCGACACCGTCCGCGACTACACCCTGCCTGCTCAGGGCGGCAGCCGGCCACACAGCCTCACCCGGGTGGACGAGACCGGCCCCAACGGGAACAGGACCTACACCTACGGCTACGACCCGGCCGGCAATACGACCTGCCGGCCCAACACGACCGCGACCAACGACTGCACCTCGCCGACACCGTCCGGTGAGCAGATCCTGACCTGGGACGCCGAGGGCCATCTGGCCAGCAGCAAGCCGAACGGGGGGCAGGCCACGACCTACGTCTACGACGCGGGTGGCAGCCGCATCGCCCGCAAGGAGCCGGGTGGCAAGACCACCATCTACCTGCCCGGCATGGAGCTCACGCTCAACGGCAGCGTGGTGACCGGCACCCGGTACTACTCCTTCGGCGACAAGGCCGTCGCGCTGCGGAACGCGTCCGGCGTCTCCTACCAGGTGGCCGATCACCACGGAACGGCGGCGTGCACCATCAACGCGGCTACCGGCGCCATCACCTGGCGGCGGACGACGCCGTACGGCGGTGGCCGCGGAACACCCCCGGGGTCCTGGCCGGATCAGAAGGGATTCGTCGGTGGCACCAAGGACGCCACAGGGCTGACCCACCTGGGCGCCCGCGAGTACGACCCCGTCATCGGCAGGTTCGTCAGCGTCGACCCGGTCGCCGACTTCATGGATCCGCAGCAGTTGCAGGGATACGTGTACGGCACGAACAACCCGGTGACCTTCTCCGACCCGTCCGGCTTGAAGCCGAGCGGCAAGAACCGCAACTCCCGGAAGACGGTTTCCGGGCACGATGCGACCGTGCTCGCCTACGGCATGCTCATCTGGGTGTTCTTCCTGTTCCAGGGCATCCGCGGTGAGGTCACCGTCGACATCAAGGGCACGAAGAACTACCAGAAGAACACCATTCCAGGAGCCTCCGGCAATACTCCTGGAAACCCCGGCGAAGCAGACATCATCTTCTGGGGTGAGGACATTATCTATGTCTGGGAGGTCAAGCCCGGCAACGGGTACGGGCGGACGGAGGGTCCCGTCGACCTGGCCCGTTACATCAAGCACCTCCAGGCGGATCCGAGAGCCAAGGGCCGCATCGTGCTCCCCGGCCCGCAACTTCCCACGATTCCCCTCATCCCCTCCAGCGAGGGAACGATGCGGGCGTGGACCGAGAACGGGGCGCCCGGAATGATCTTCTACGGGCGGGCGCCCATTCCGAAGGCGCCGAAGAACCCGCCGCCGCCGGTGACCGCCCCCACGCCCGTGCCGCGCCCGCTACCCACTCCGGTGCCGGGTCCGCTGCCGATCGAGGTGCGGGTGCCGGTCACCAGCCCGGTGACTCCCGGCTACGGCGTCACGCCGTCGCCGAATCCGTGGGGTCCGTACGGCACACCGCTGCCGGCCTGCCAGGGCTGGCTGGCCTGTCATCACACGGAGTTGATGATGCTGGCGCCCGTCGCCGTGCCCCTGGTGGCGGCTGTGGTCCTCACGGCTCCGGCCTGGTTCGCCGCGGGTGCAGCCGGTGCCGGGGTGGGCTCGCTGGCGTTCGCGTGATCGCGGGCGGCTGACCTGGCGACGTGCGGGGAGCGGCCGTGAGCCCCACCGGGCTCAC
>NZ_JBHTAC010000023.1:0-109727 GCF_042663325.1 Catellatospora aurea | reverse complement strand
AAGTCTTTAAGAGTTGCGGCAGGAGGGCGGGCGCGCCCGGCGCACGCGGCGGGGTGGGGGGTGGGTCAGGCGGCGCCGATGACCTCGGCGAGCTGGCGTACCGCCCAGGTGATCTCGTCTTCCTCGATGACCAGGGGCGGGGCCAGGCGGATCGTGGTGCCGTGGGTGTCCTTGGCGAGCATGCCGCGGCCCATCAGCTTCTCCGACGCCTGGCGTCCGGTCATCACGCCCGGGTCGATGTCGACACCGGCCCACAGGCCGCGGCCGCGCACCGCGGTGACGCCCCGGCCGATGAGCGCCCGCAGCTGCTCGTGCATCATCGCGCCGAGCTGCGCCGAGCGCTGCTGGTACTCGCCGGTCTCCAGCAGCTTGATGACCTCGATGCCGACCGCGCAGGACAGCGGGTTGCCGCCGAAGGTCGAGCCGTGCTGGCCGGGCTTGAGCACGCCGAGCACCTCACGGCTGGCGGCGACGGCGGAGACGGGCACGATGCCGCCGCCCAGCGCCTTGCCCATGATGTGCATGTCCGGCTTGACGTCCTCGTGGTCCACGGCGAACGTACGCCCGGTGCGGGCCAGGCCGCTCTGGATCTCGTCGGCCAGGAACAGCACGTTGCGGCTGCTGCACAGGGCGCGTACGCCGGACAGGTAGCCGTCCGGCGGGACCAGCACGCCGGCCTCGCCCTGGATCGGCTCCAGCAGCACGGCGACGGTGTAGTCGTCGATCGCCTCGGCCAGCGCCTCCAGGTCGCCGTACGCCACGATCTCGAAGCCCGGGGTGTACGGCCCGAAGTCGGCCCGCGCGTCCTCGTCGGTCGAGAAGCTGATGATCGTCGTGGTGCGGCCGTGGAAGTTGTCCGCCGCCACGATGATCTTCGCCTGGCCGTCCGGAACCCCCTTGACCTGGTAGCCCCACTTGCGGGCCACCTTGATCGCGGTCTCCACGGCCTCCGCGCCGGTGTTCATCGGCAGCACCAGGTCCTGTCCGGTCAGCGCGGCCAGCCGCTGGCAGAACTCGGCGAACTGGTCGTGGATGAACGCGCGGCTGGTCAGCGTGAGCCGGTCCAGCTGGGCGTGCGCGGCGGCGATCAGCGCCGGGTGCCGGTGGCCGAAGTTCAGCGCCGAGTATCCGGACAGGAAGTCCAGGTAGCGCCGTCCGTCCACGTCGGTGACCCAGCAGCCGTCGGCCTCGGTGATCACGACAGGCAGCGGATGGTAGTTGTGCGCCGTGTACCGCTCCGCCGCGTCCACCGCGGACGGCGTACGGCTGTCGACGATCGAGTTCATGACCGCAGCTCCAGGGTGCAGCACTTGGGGCCACCACCCGCCAGTCGCAGCTCGGAGACGTCGACTCCGATCGGCTCGTAGCCGGCCTTGCGCAACTCCTCCGCGAGGTGGGTGGCCTGGACCGGCAGCACGACGTTCTCGCCGTCGCTGACCGCGTTGAGTCCCAGCACCTCCGCATCCTCGATGTTAGCGATGACGGCGTTCGGGAACAGCTGACGCAGCACATTCTGGCTGCCCGGCGAGAACGCCTCCGGCAGGTACGCGATGTTGGCCGGCTTGCCGTCGGCGCCGGTCGACAGCACGGCGAGCGCGGTGTCGAGGTGGTAGAAGCGCGGGTCCACCAGCTGCAGGGTGATCACGGGGCGGCCGAAGATCTCCTGGACCTCGGCGTGCGAGGCGTGCGCGGTGCGGAAACCGGTGCCCGCCAGCACGTACTCGCCGGCCAGCAGGATGTCGCCCTCGCCCTCGTTGACGTGCTTGGCGTCGTGCACCTCGTACCCGGCGCGCTCGGCCCAGTCGCGGTAGGCGGGGCCCTCGTCGGCGCGCTCGGCGTGCCGGAACTGCGCGGTGAACATCCGGCCGTCGATCACCGTGCCGCCGTTGGCGGCGAAGACCATGTCGGGCAGGCCGGGGATGGGGTCGATGAGCTCGATCTGATGTCCCAGGTTCTCGTACGTGGCCTTGAGGCTCTCCCACTGGCTGATCGCCAGGGTGGTGTCGTACGGCGCGGCCGGGTCCATCCAGGGGTTGATCTTGTAGGTGACGGCGAAGTGGGTGGGCCGGCACATCAGAAAGCGCTTCTGCATGGCACTAACGCTAGAGGGGAAGATCGCAGCATAACCATCATTCGGCCATGCTTATGACCTTGGTTTCTTGCGTAGTTCACCCTGTCGACCAACGATCCGTTGCGTCGACTCCGGGATGCGCTTTCCGGCCTGCCGGAGCGCACGCTCCCGCCGACCGTAGCTCGCTTCGGCGCGGCGCGCCCGGTGGTGTGGGGCGGTTCCGTGGGGCGCTGAACTGTCGTTAAAGTGCGGCGCATGACTGACAGCCAGAGAGTAGCGATCGTCACCGGTGCGGCCCGGGGCATCGGCGCGGCCACCGCCCGGCGGCTGGCCGCCGACGGGTTCGCCGTCGCCGCCGTCGACCTGACCGAGGACAACTGCGCGGACACCGTCGCCGCGATCACCGCGGACGGCGGCCGGGCCATCGCGGTCGGCGCGGACGTGTCCGACTCCGCCGCCGTGGACACCGCCGTCGCGCACGTCGCCGCCACCCTGGGCGCGCCGTCCGTGCTGGTCAACAACGCGGGTGTGCTGCGCGACAACCTGCTGTTCAAGATGAGCGACAGCGACTGGGACACTGTCATGTCGGTGCACCTGCGCGGGGCGTTCCTGTGCAGCCGGGCCGTGCAGAAGCACATGGTCGAGCAGAATTACGGCCGCATCGTGTCGCTGTCCAGCACCTCGGCGCTCGGCAACCGGGGCCAGGCCAACTACGCCGCCGCGAAGGCCGGGTTGCAGGGCTTCACCAAGACCCTCGCCATCGAGCTGGGCCAGTTCGGCATCACCGCGAACGCGGTCGCGCCGGGCTTCATCGTCACCGAGATGACCGCCGCCACCGCGGCGCGCGTCGGCGTCGACTTCGAAGCGTTCCAGGCCGCGCGGGCGGCGGAGACCCCGGTGCGCCGGGTCGGCACCCCCGCCGACGTCGCCCACGCCATCTCGTACCTGGTGAGCGAGGGTGCCGGCTTCGTCACCGGCCAGGTCATCTACGTCGCGGGCGGCCCGCGCGGCTGACCCCTTGTTTCACGTAGACGGTGGCCTATCTCGTCGACTATTCGTAGATCGAATTCGATGAGATAGGCCACCGTCCATTAAAAGCTACTCATGGGTATTGTGATCTAGCTCACGGCATGGTTACCTCTCGGTAACTTTTTCGAAGCAAGGCCGACACCCCCGTGAGGTCCGCCGTGAGGAAGCTCCCCTCCCTCCTGACGGTGGTCGTGCTGGCGCTCGTCACCTGGGCCGCTCCCGCCCAAGCCGCCGCCCCGACCACCGGCTTCCGCTTCATCGACATCACCGTCCCCGACGGGACGGTGCTCAAGGCCAACGTCATCGAGCCCACCACCCCGGGCCGCCACCCGGCCGTCGTCCTCCCGGCCAGCTGGTCGCTCAACGACCTGGAGTACATCGCCCAGGCGAACGCGCTGGCCCAGGGCGGTTACACGGTCCTGTCGTACACCCCACGCGGCTGGTGGGCCTCGGGCGGCGAGATCGACACCGCCGGCCCGAAGGACATCGCCGACGTGTCCCGGGTGCTCGACTGGCTCGTCGCGAACACCACCGCCGACCCGGCCCGCATCGGCATGGCCGGGGTCTCGTACGGCGCCGGCATCAGCCTGATCGCGTCCGGCCACGACAGCCGGGTGCGGGCCGTGGCGGCGCTGTCCGGCTGGAGCGACCTGGTCGCCTCGCTGTACGGCGGGGACACCCGGCGGCTGCAGTCCTCGGCGCTGCTGGTCGGCTCGGCGGCGCTGCTCGGCGACACCAGCGACGAGTTCGACGCGATCATCGACGACTTCTACGCCAACCGGAACATCGCCGGGGTCAAGGAGTTCGCCCGGCTCCGGTCGGCAGGCACGTACCTGGCCGGCATCAACGCCAACCGCCCGGCGGTGCTGCTGGCCAACGGGTACGGCGACAGCATCTTCCCGCCGAACCAGCTGATCGGCTTCTACGGCGCGCTGGTGGGCCCGAAGCGGCTGGAGTTGGCCCCCGGCGACCACGCCATCCCCGAGCTGACCGGCCTCATCGGCCTGGACAACCACGTGTGGACGTCGGTGCGGCGCTGGTTCGACCGGCACCTGTCCGGCATCGCCAACGGCATCGACACCGAGCCGCCGGTGGTGCTGCGCTCGCTGACCGGCGGTCCGGTCGAGTCCTACCCGAACTGGGCCGCGACCAGCACCACGACCAGCCGGTACGGACTAGGCGAGGTCAACTGGCTCACCGGCACCGGCAGGCTCGGCGGCACGGCCACCACCGGCTGGTCCCGGCGCACCTGGTTCAACGACGACACGATCGCCGCCGGCGGCCTGGTGCTGCTGTCCAACGGACTCCAGGCGCTGACCGGCATCCCGCCGACGGCCTGGCTGCCCGCGGTGGACCGGGACAACGCCGGGGTCTGGATCGGCGACGCGGCCGCCGCCACGGTACGCATCCGCGGCAGCGCCACCGTGCATGCCCGCTTCACCCCCACCGAGCGCAGCGGCACCATCGTGGCGTACCTCTACGACGTCGACGCCCTCGGCACCGGAAAGCTGATCACCCACGCCCCCGTGTCGTGGCTCAACGCCACCGCGAACACCGCCCGAACGGCCGACATCCCGCTACCCGCGACCAGCTGGGACCTGCCCGCCGGCCACCGCCTCGCCCTGGTGATCGACGGCCATGACGGCCTCTACCTGGACGAGAACGGTTGGCTCGGCTCCGTCCTCTTCTCCGGCCAGTCCTGGCTCGACCTCCCCACCCGCTGACCGTCGCCCGCCGGCCCGCCCCTCCGTGTCGCAACTCTTGAAGAGTCGCGGCCTCCCCGCGGCCCGAAAGGCGCGACTCTTTAAGAGTTGCGCCTTTCGGGTGGGGCGGCGGGCCGGTCGGCGGGCTGGTCAGTCGGCGGTGCTGCCGCGGGGTGGGACGACGAGGGCGTAGATGACCAGGATGCAGAGGCCGATGTTGATGAGGGACCAGAACGGGTACACCGGCAGGTAGAGCATCTGGAGCAGGGCGGTCGCGCCGGCCAGGCCGATGCCCGCGCCACGGGCCCACTCCTTGCCGGACCAGATCCCCGCGCCGACCGCGATCAGCACCACGCCGAGCAGGACGTGCAGCCAGCCCCAGGTGTGCAGGTTGAACACGTACAGCTCACCCTGGGTGGATGTGGCGTACGCGGCGTACCGGTCGTTGGCGATCGCGAAGATGCCCTCCACCACGTTGAACACCCCCAGGAGCAGAATGAGCAGGCCGGCGAAGGACAGCCAGCCCGAGCCGATGCGCTCGGTCGCTTTCGCCACGGTCGACATAGCACCCACCTTCGTGCGAAACGGACGAAGCACCTTCACGTTAACGCCGAATGCTTCCCTGATCAGGGCGAACGCCGGAAACAGCTCAGGCGGCGTCCGGTTCGGGATGGCGGTGCGGGTGGTCGGCCCGGTGCCGGTGTGAGCGGGCGACCGCCCAGGCGGCCAGCGCGGTCGTGATCGGAACCGCGGTGATGAGGCCGATCGTGCCGACCACGCCGCGGACGATCTCGGCCGCCATCACCTGCGTGGAGAGCACGTCGCGGGTGCCGGTGCCCGCCGTGACCAGCAGCAGCATCAGCGGCAGCGACGCGCCGGCGTACGCCAGGATGATGGTGTTGACCACGGAGGCGACGTGGGACCGGCCCACCCTGATCGCGGACCGGTACAGCTGCCGCGCGCTCAGCGTCGGGTCGGCCAGGGACAGCTCGCCGACGAGGGCCGTCTGGGTGATCGCGACGTCGTCCAGCACGCCCAGCGTGCCGATGATGATGCCGGCCAGCAGCAGCCCGCGCAGGTCCACCCCGGCCAGCACGTTGGCGAGGATCGCGGCCTCGTCGCTACCCGAGCCGGTCAGGTGCAGCAGGTTCGTGGTGAGCAGGCCGAGCAGCCCGGTCAGCACCAGCGCGGCGAGCGTGCCGAGCAGCGCCATGGAGGTGCCCACGCTGACCCCGTGCGTCAGGTAGATCACCGCGAACATGATCGCGGCCGAGCCGACGATCGCCACCGCCAGCGGCGGCTCCCCGCGCACGATCGCAGGCAGGATGAAGACCAGCAGCACCGCGAAGCTCACGACGAGGCCGACCAGGCTCGCCACCCCGCGCCAGCGGGCGAACGCGATCACCGCGGCCGCGAACAGCGCGACCAGCGCCAGCAGCCAGCCCCACCGGTCGTGGTCGACCACCGCGTACCGCTGCCCGCCCTCGGCGTCGACCGAGGCGATCAGCACGACGTCGTCGCCGACGCCGACCACGGGCGCGCTCGGCCCGGTCGGCACCACGGCGTCGACGACCTGCTCGCCGATGCGCACCTGGGCGGTGCCGCAGTCGCCGCCGGGCTGGGCCGGGACCTCGCGCGGGCAGGTGGGCGTCGCCGACACGATCTCGCCGTGCAGCCGCTGTGTGGTGTCCGAGGCCTGCTGCGGGCTCGGCCCGCGGGGCCACAGCACGATCAGCCCGATCAAGGTCGCCACGACCAGCGGCACGATGATCATCGTGACGATGCGGCGCAGGTCGGGCGGGGCAGGTGGCAGCGTCTCACCAGGCTCGTGACTGTGTCCGGCCCCCATGAGCCGAACCTAGCCGTCGAACCCCGCGCAGTAGGGGCCTTTGCCCGGGTTGGGCGGCCCGGTCACCAGCACGGCGTACCGTCGGCCACTGTCGGAGTACGTCACCAGCACCTTGCCGTCGCCGCTGGTCACCAGGGCGACGTGGAACAGGTCGCCGGTCAGCAGCGGCAGCGCCACCCGGCGGGCCCGGTCGGCCGAGCCGGGCGGGCAGTGCCAGAGCACCAGCCGGCCGGTGCCGTACTCGGCGGGGGCCAGCGGCACCGGGGCGGCCAGATCGGACTCCGTGCCCAGCACGTACAGGCCGGGGCCGCCCGCGCCGATCGCCACCGGCGCGTGGAAGGTGACCGCGTCGCCGCCCGCGACCAGGCGCGGTGTGCTGCCCGGCAGCAGTACGGCCTGGTCGGTGGCGCGTTCCGGGGCGTTGATCTCGGTGAGCCGGGCGGTGTCGCACGCGGCCGTCGGGCAGGTCGCGAGCCAGGCCCGGCGCCCGGCGGGGTCGCGCAGCAGCACCGTCGGCCGGTCCGACGCGTCGAGGGTGAGCTGGAGCAGCGGGGCGTACGCGGGCGCGGCCACCATGCCCTCGGGCAGCCAGGCGCTCAGCTCGACCTCGACCGTGCCGAGCACGTCCAGCGAGCGGCGGTTGCAGTGCACCGTGTTGCACCGGGTGACCGCCAGCTGGACCTTCGGCCGGGCTCCGCTGCGCACCTGGAGCGGGCGGGCCGTGGCGACCACGACCGAACCGTCGGGCCCGGCCGCCACGGCCAGGTGTGCCTGGCCTTCGTTGCCGCCGCTGTGCCAGCGGGTGATGCCGTCCTCGCAGCTGCCCGGTTTCGGCCGGGCGGTGGCCGGACCCCAGGGCGCCGTGCAGCGCTGCATCTGCACCGCGTCGTCGCCGTCGGTCTTGACTGCCGGGCTCTCCCGGCCGCGGATACCCGCTGAGACCACGTCGCCGTCGGCGGTGATCGCGGTCGCGGGCATCGGCGCGCCCAGCATCAGCGGTTCGGAGCTGCGCGATCGCACGGAGTGGCACCCGTCGTCGAGGCACCAGTGCGGGCCGTAGTCGGTGACCACGACCGGGTGGCGGCCCTTAGGCCAGGCCGTGGCCAGCACCTCGCCGCTCCATGAGACGCTGTGTCGGCTCGCGTGCGGGCTGTCCCACGGGTCGGTCGCCGCGAAGCCCAGCCCCAGCAGCGCCGGCAGCAGCAGTGATACCAGCGCCGCGACGAGCGCCGGCCGACCGGTCCAGGGCCGGCCGAGCGCGGCGTAGGACCGGCGGAGCAGCGCGGCGAACCGGCGGAGTGCGGCGAGCAGCGGATCAGGCAGGGCGAAGCGTCCTGCGCGCGCCACCGCGCCGTGTCGTGGCCCGGTGGCCCGCACCACAGGAGTGGGGGAGGGCACGGTCGCGGGGGACAGTGCCGACAGCGTCTGGTCGACGCGATCGAGGTCAGCCTCGGCACCCCGGCTGCCTGCCGGGCGGCGCTGCAGGTAGACGGTGACCAGCACGGCGGCCTGGACGGCGGGCACGATGACCCCGGCCAGCGCGGCGAACAGCAGGGCGAACGCCGGTTGTGCCTGCGTCAGCGCGGCCGCGCCCATGCCCACCAGCGCCGGGGCCACCACCACGCCGGTCGCCAGCGCGCCACCGGTCGTCAGCATCCGGCCCGCGGCGAGCGCGTGCGCGTGCAGCAGCCAGGGGACCGTGCCGTCGCCCAGCACGATCGCGGGCACCGACAGCAATCGGCTGGCCAGCACGACCAGTGTCAGCACGAAAAGACCGAAGACGGCGGCCGTGGCGACGTCCTGTGGCAGGGCGATGTCGAAGAAGGCGACCGCGACCAGGGTCAGGACCTGCAGCCCGACCGCGGCGACGGCGATCAGCAGCAGGGCCGGCACCAGCGCAGGCAGCCGCCGCAGGGCCAGCAGCAGCGCGGCACGTGGATCGACCGGGATGCCGCGCAGGCCGCCGGACGCCACCGCGATGCCCGCGACCAGCGCCACGACCCAGCCGAGCCCGAGCGCGACCAGTCCCGCCCCGCCGGCGGCCGCTGCGGGCGCCGGGGTGAACGTCCCATCCACCACCGTGGCGTTGGTGTTGAGCGCGAACAAGCCGATGACCTGCCGGGCCAGCAGCGCCGGCACGAGCGTGGCCGCGGCCACCACCAGCAGGCCGCGCCACTGCCTCAGGGCGAGGTCGGCGGCGTCGCGCAGGATGGCCGGCAGGCTCCGGCTGGCGAGGCGGTCGGCGTTCGGCACCGGCGCAGCGTACCGGCGACACGCCTGTCACGCCTATGGCTGAGACGTCACCCGAAAAGTCGGCACGGCGCGACAGGTCAGCTCGTGCCGGCCACGGCGGTGTGCGCGGGGCCGAGCGTGATCGCGCGCACGTGCTCGATCAGGGTCACCAGCACCTCCCGCCCCGAGCGGCGGTCCCGCACGTCGCACATCACCACGGGCACGTCCGGATCGAGCGACAGCGCCCCGCGCACCGCGTCCACACCGAACGGCTGGTGGCCGTGGAAGCAGTTCACCGCGACGACGAACGGGATGCCCCGGCGCTCGAAGTAGTCGATGGACGGGAAACTGTCCGCCAGCCGCCGGGTGTCGGCCAGCACGACCGCGCCCAGCGCGCCGATCGCCAGCTCGTCCCACAGGAACCAGAACCGGTCCTGGCCCGGTGTGCCGAACAGGTAGAGCACCGCGCTGTCGCCGATGGTGATCCGGCCGAAGTCCATGGTGACCGTGGTGGTGCGCTTGCCCTCCACCCCGGACAGGTCGTCGGAGTCGGTGCTCGCGGAGGTGAGCACCTCCTCGGTGTGCAAGGGCAGGATCTCGCTGACGTTGCCCACCATTGTCGTCTTGCCCGCGCCGAAACCCCCGGCGACCAGTATCTTGATCGCCGTGGGAATGGACCGGGCACGCTCGTCACGCATGACGGAGGCCAAGGATCACCGCCTGGAGGATGTGGTCGTCCGGAATGTGGCCGGGGGCCACTGCGGGCGCCATACGGGTGAGGGCGCCCTCGTCGAATAGGTCGGCGAGGAGTACCCGGACCACGCCGAGGGCAAACCCGGCACGGGAGGACAGCTCGGCGACCGAGATGGGTTCCTGAGCGAGGGCGAGGACGGCCCGGTGCTCGGGTTGGAGGCGGACGGCGTGGCGGCGTTGCCCGGCCGGTGTCGCCACGACATAGGTGAGCAGGTCGAACGTGCTCGCTCCGGGGCGTGCCCGGCCACCGGTGACCGCGTACGACCGCACCAGCGGCCCGGCGTCGGCATCGAGCCACTCGTGCGCATCGTCTTCGTCGTCAGCGCGCATGGGTGGAAGTGGGCCGCGGCTGCGTGCCGAGGCTGTGGCCGATGCGCTCGACGACCATCGCCATCTCGTACGCCACCATGCCGATGTCGGATTCGGCGTCGCTCAGCACCGCGAAGCAGCTGCCCTGGCCGGCGTCGGTGACGAGCAGGACGGCCTCCTCCATCTCGATCACGGCCTGGCGCACCGGCCCGGCCTTGAAGTGCCGGCCGGCGCTGCGCGACAGGCTGGCGAAACCGGCCGCGATCGCGGCCATGTGATCGGCGTCGGCCTGGGACAGGTCACGGGACGCGCCGAGCAGCAGCCCGTCCACGGAGAACACGACGGCCCGCAGCGCCGCGGGTATGCGGTCCACGAAGTCGTCGAGCAGCCAGTCCAGGCCCGCGGGATTGCTCATGATGTCGACTCCTCAGGCGGTTCGGCCGCTGCCGGGGTGTCAGCGGGAGGGGCGGAGACGGTGCTCACCGCGGCGGCGGACCGGCCCCGGTGCGCGCCCGCGAGCAGGGACGTCAGGATGCTGCGGGTGCGCTCGGCGGGGCGCACCCGCGACGCGCCCCCGGGCTCGGTGTCGAGCACGATCACCGGTTCCTCGCGCAGGGGCGCGGCGAGGTGGGTCTGCGGCGCGCGCACCGGCAGCTCGGCCTCGGTCGTGGGGCCGCCTTCGAGCACGTCGGCGGGTGCCGGCGCGGCGGTCGGCGCCGTCGGGGAGCCCGCGGTCAGGGCCGCGATCGGGGTGGCCAGGGCGGGCGGCGCGGCCGGGGCCTGCGGCGGGGTGCTCGTGTCGCCGTCGACGACCAGGTCGCGCGGCAGCAGCACCACCGCGGTGAGGCCGCCGTACGGGGAGGGGCGCAGGGTGACCTTGATGCCGTGCCGGGCGGCCAGCTTCGCCACCACGAACAGGCCCAGCCGGGAGCTGTGCGCCGGATCGAAGTCGGGCGGGTCGGCCAGGCGCTGGTTGGCCTCCTCCACGGCGGACGCGGGCATGCCGACGCCGCGGTCCTCGATCTCCACCGCGTAGCCGTTGGGCAGCAGCTGCCCGGCGACCGTGACGTAGGTGTCGCGAGGGGAGTAGGCGGTGGCGTTCTCCAGCAGCTCGGCCAGCAGGTGGATGACGTCGCTGACGGCCCGGCCGCGCAGCGCCAGCTCCTGCGGCGGGACCACCGTGATCCGGGTGAACTCCTCCACCTCGGACACCGCCGAGCGCATCACGTCGTGCAGCGGCACCGGGTGCCGCCAGCCCCGGCCGGGTTTCGCCCCGGCCAGGATCACCAGGTCCTCGGCGTGGCGGCGCATCCGCGCGCCGAGATGGTCGACGCGGTACAGGTCTTCGAGGTCCTGGGGGTCGGTGGTCCGCCGCTCCATGGCGTCCAGCAGGGCGAGCTGGCGGTGCAGCAGCACCTGGCTGCGCCGCCCGATGTTGAGGAAGACCTGGTTGAGCCCGTTGCGCAGGGTCGCCTCCTGCACGGCCGAGGCCACGGCGGTGCGCTGCACCTGGGCGAACGCGTTCTCCAGCTCGTTGAGCTCGTCGTCGACCGCGCCCGGCGGCGGCACCTCGGCGTCCACGTCCACGTCCGTGCCCGCGCGCAGCCGCGCCACCACGTCGGGCAGGCTGTGTTCGGCGACGTGCAGGGCCTGGGTGCGCAGGTTGTTGATGCGGCGGATGATCGAGCGCGCCACCCGGAACGAGACCAGTGCCAGCACCACGATGGCGATCAGGCCGACCCCGCCGGCCAGGCCGAGCCGGACCAGGATCGCGGTGGCCGCGGGCATGGTCGCGTCGATGGTGCGCGACGCGGTGGCGGACTCCAGCTCGTACAGCTTGCCGTCGACGGCGGCGTAGTCGGCGGTCCACTGCTTGGCGTCGATCGCGGGAGCCGGGCGGCCGAGGTCGGCGAGCCGGTCCTCGACGGCCCGCATCCGCAGGTAGGCCGCGCTGTCCAGGATGGCCGTGTAGTGGACCGCGTCGTCGGGGTGCAGGTAGCGCGTCGCCGTGTCGTGTGCGCGCCGCTGCAGGCCGATGAGCGACACCGCCTCGGAGCGTTCCGCCGCCGACATGCCGCCGCCGGCGATGGCGGCGCTGATCAGCGCGTTCTCGCGGGCGTAGAGTTCGCGCGCCTCGGTGAGCGCGATGACCGTGCCCGCCTGCCGGTTCAGCTCGTGGTCGTCGAGGCCGGAGACCGAGCCGTACAGGCCGAAGGTCTTGTCGATGATCCCGCTGTACAGCCGCATGATCTGCACCCGGTCGTACTGCTGGGTGTCCACCACGGCCCGGCCCAGCGGCAGTTCCTCCAGCGCCTTACCGACCGCGGCCAGGTGCTGCCGGGTGAGGTCGCTCGCCGCCGACTCGGCGTCGTCGCTCCCGGTCAGCCGGCGGAACGCGGCCAGCGCCAGGTCGGTCTCGGCCCGCTGGGTGTCCAGCTCGGTCGCCACGGCCGGGCCGCCGCTGAGGAAGCGCATGGACAGGGCTCGTTCGGCCTGCAGTTCGCTGACGAGTTCGTAGGCGGGCGTGCCGAACATGTCCACGCCGGACTTGACGTCGAGCAGGTTCGCCGCCGGGCCGACCGTGACGGTCGTGCTGAACAGCCACATGCCCATCAGCGGCACCAGCGGGGCCAGCAGGAGCAGCATCACCCGTGACCTGATCGACCAGCTCTGCTGGGAGAAGAAGCGGCGGGGCATAAACGACCTCATAAGCGCACCGGGGGGCGGGACCACGCGAGGGAAACGTGGAAATACTACTGATCTCACGGCCCCGGCACATCTTTCGGGTGTCGCCAGTTCACCAGGTAGGACGCTGAAAACACGATGACCGGCACCGATGTCGGTGCCGGTCATGCGCTGACGTAGATCGTTTTATGCCGGAGCGAACCAGACCGCGCCGTACGGTCCGACCGCGACGGAGGCGTTGCCCTCGGCGTCGGTGCGGATGCGGCCCATGTTGCCGACCCCGGAGCCGCCGTACACCTCGGCGTCGGTGTTGAGCACCTCCAGCCACGCCCCCGTGCGCGGCAGCTTGATCCGGTGGTCGTGCAGCGGGATGCCGGAGAAGTTGGCCACGCAGGCCAGCAGCTTCTTCGAGGTCTTGCCGTGGCGGACGAAGGAGACCGTGTTGCTGCCCGAGTCGTGCGGGTCGATCCAGCTGAACCCGCCGGGCTCGGTGTCGCGGGCCCACAGCGCGGCGCTGTCCCGGTAGATCCGGTTCAGGTCACGCACCAGCCCGCGCACGTCACCGTGGTAGTCGGCGTGCGCCCAGTCCAGCCCGAACTGCTCGCTCCACTCCGACTCCTGCGCCAGCTCCGCGCCCATGAACAGCAGCTTCTTGCCGGGGAAGGCGTACATGTAAGCGAGCAGCCCGCGCAGGCCCGCCAGCCGCTGCCAGCGGTCACCGGGCAGCTTGCCCATCAGCGAGCGTTTGCCGTGCACCACCTCGTCGTGGCTGAGCGGCAGCACCCACTGCTCGTCGAAGGCGTAGCAGCTTGGCCAGGTCAGCTGCGCGTGGTGGTAGCTGCGGTGCGCCGGGTCCTTCTTCAGGTACTCCAGCGTGTCGTGCATCCAGCCCATGTTCCACTTCATGCCGAAGCCCAGGCCGCCGAACTCGACCGGGCGGGAGACACCCGGCCAGGCCGTCGACTCCTCGGCGATGGTGAGGATGCCGGGCCGGTCGGCGTACACGGCGGTGTTGAGCTCCTGGAGGAAGTCCACCGCCTCCAGGTAGGTGTTGCCGCCGAACACGTTGGGCGTCCACTGCCCGGCCTGGCGCGAGTAGTCGAGGTAGAGCATCGACGCGACCGCGTCCACGCGCAGGCCGTCGACGTGGAACTCCTCGCACCAGTAGCGGGCGTTGGCGATGAGGAAGTTGCGCACCTCGCGCCGGCCGTAGTTGAAGACCAGCGTGCCCCAGTCGGGGTGCTCGCCGCGCTGCGGGTCCTCGTGCTCGTAGAGCGGGGTGCCGTCGAAGCGGGCCAGGGCCCACTCGTCCCGGGGGAAGTGGGCGGGCACCCAGTCCAGCAGCACCCCGATGCCGGCCTGGTGCAGCCGGTCCACGAGGTGGCGGAACTGGTCCGGGTCGCCGAAGCGGGCGGTCGGCGCGTAGAACCCGGTGATCTGGTAGCCCCACGAGCCGCCGTACGGGTGCTCCATCACCGGCAGGAACTCCACGTGGGTGAAGCCCAGGTCGGTGACGTACGCGACCAGCTCGTCGGCCAGCTCCTTGTAGGACAGGCCCGGCCGCCACGAGCCCAGGTGCACCTCGTAGGTGGACATCGGCCGGGCGTGGTGGTCGGCACGCTTGGCCCGCCCGGTCATCCAGGACTCGTCGTTCCAGGTGTAGTCGGACGAGAACAGCACCGACGCGTTCTCCGGCGGGCACTGCGCCGCGACGGCCAGCGGGTCGGCGCGGTAGGTCCAGCGCCCGTCGGCGCCGTGCACCCGGTAGCGGTAGCGCTGGCCGGCCACGGCGTCCGGCACCGTTGCCGCCCAGACCCCGCTGCCGCCCTGCGGGCTCATCGCGATGCCGTCGCCCGGCCACCAGCCCGAGAAGTCGCCGATGACCTGCACCTCGCGGGCGTTGGGCGCCCACACCGCGAAGCGCCAGCCCTGGCCGTCGGGCTCCGGGTTGGCCCCGAGCACCTTCCAGAGCCGCTCGTGCCTGCCCTCGCCGATGAGGTAAAGATCAAGATCGCCGATCAGGTTCATCGCTTCTCCTCGCCGTTCCGGTTGCCCCGTTGACCAACGAGCCGAAGTGGTATCCGTACCGTCTGCGCTGGTCATCGCTTCGCTTGCGGTAGGGGTGGGGCTCTGCTCGCTCATCGGAGGAGGTTTCCGTCAGGGACGATGATCTGGGGACGCTCACCGCCGGCCTGCTCGGCCAGGCGCTCGACCTGGAACGCGGGTTCCTGCGCGATGGCGCCGCGGTAGGTCTGCACGGTGCTGGCGGCGATGGTCTGCCAGCCGTACCGCTTGGACACCATGGTCAGCGCGCGCTTGGCGATCTGCTTGGCCTTGACCGGCTCGGCGAGCAGCGTGCCCACGGCGCCGGCCAGCGCCTCGGGGTTGCTGTGCGGGAAGGTCATGCCGGTCACGCCGGGCTCCACGATCTCGGCCAGGCCGCCGGTGTCGGCGACGGCCAGCGGCGCGCCGGCCGCGGCCGCCTCCAGCGCGACCATGCCGAACGGCTCGTAGAGGGAGGGCACCACGGTGGCGTCGGTCGCCGCGAGCACGGCGGGCAGCTCGCGCTCGGACAGGAAGCCGATGAAGCTGACCTGCTTCTCGATCTTCAGCTCGTGCGTGGCCTCGACCAGTTGCTCCCGATAGGGGCCGTCGCCCGCGATGACCACCCGCAGGCCCGGGTGCTCGTCGGCGAGCTGCGGCACGGCGCCGACCAGGTGCTGCACGCCCTTCTCGTACACCAGCCGCCCGGCGAAGCCGACCAGCGGGCCGTCCCCGGCGAACCGCGAGCGCGCCTCGCGCACCGCCTGCGCGGGGGCCTTCCAGACCCGGCCGTCGACGCCGTTGGGGATGACGTCGACCTTGCTGATGGGCAGGTTGAGCAGCCGGGTGACCTCCCAGCGCATGTACTCCGAGCAGACCAGCACCCGGCAGGCGCGGTGGCCGAGCCACCACTCGACGGAGTGGATGCTCTTGTTCAGGTCCTCCGGCAGCCAGCCCTGGTGCCGACCGGCCTCGGTGGCGTGGATGGTGGCGACCAGCGGCTTGCCGAGGTGCTCGGCCAGGGTGACCGCGGTGTGGGTGACCAGCCAGTCGTGGCCGTGGATCACGTCGTAGTCGTCGGACTCGGCGGCCCGCAGCGCCGCCCGGGTGAGGGTGTGGTTGAACGCCATCGTCCAGGCCAGCAGCGTCGGGGTGGCCAGCGGGAACAGCGGCGGGTCCTCCGGCGCGCGCACGACGCGCACACCCTGGAAGCCGGGCGCGGGCGGGGGAGCGTACTCCTCCAGCGGGGCACCGGGCGCGTGCCGGGTGACCACGGTGACGTGGTGCCCCGCCAGCACCAGCGAATTGGCCAGCGCGTGCACATGCCGACCGAGGCCGCCGACCACAACCGGCGGGTATTCCCAGGAAAGCATCATGATCCGGAGCGGCTTCGCTGCCGTCGACGGACCCGATGGAACGGGAAGGTTCATGGTCATGCGGCCCCCTCGCAGACTCCCGGGCATACGGAACTAGGCACCGGACACTCGGTGCCGTACGCCATTGGGGTTGTACAAAGTCTGACTGATACCAATTTCGAGCTGGGGACCTTGTGTTTCGTGTCTGTTACGCTCTGCTACTACTCAGTAGACGTGAGGTGAGCACGCAACGTCTCGGCCACGCTCCACGCCTGGAACGGGCAGCCCGTCGCCCCGTGCGGCGGATCGCCGTCGGCGGTCTCGCTGACCGAACCGAGACCGAAATCACCGAGGTGCGCCAGCAGCCCCGTCAGCACCTCCCGGGTCGGCAACCCGGCCTTGCGCCGCGCGTCGGCCAGCGGCCCGATCAGCCACGGCCACACCGTGCCCTGGTGGTACGCGAGATCGCGCTCACGCAGCGAGCCGCCGTGCCTGCGCCGGTATGCCGGGTCGGCCGGGTCCAGGCTGCGCGGCCCGAGCGGGGTGAGCAGGGCGTCGGTGATCCGGCGCAGCGCCACCGGGTCGGGTTCCATCGGGGCGTACGGCAGCGACCAGGCCAGCAGCTGGTTCGGCCGCAGTGCGGCGTCGTCCGGGTCGATCACGTCGTAGAGATGCCCGGCCGGTGCGGGGAAACGCCGCCGGAACGCCGCCTCGGTCACGGCGTGCCGCCGCCGCACGTCGTCGCTGTGCCGCCCGGCCCGCTCGCGCAACGCGGCCAGCGCCGCCAGCCCGTTGCACCACAGCGCGTTGATGTCGACGGCCTTGCCCGCCCGCTGAGTCACGCCCATCCCGTCGACCCGCGCGTCCATCCAGGTCAGCGCCTCCCCGTCGGCACCCTGCACGAGCAGGCCGTCGCTCTCGTCGACCTTGATGCCGTACCGGGTGCCGCGCAGGTGCGCCGCCAGCACCTCGTCCAGCGCGGGCACCAGCTCCGCGGCGAGATCGTCGTCGTCGGTGGCGCGCACGTGCCGGTCGATCGCGTGCAGGAACCACAGCGTCGCGTCGGCGGTGTTGTGCCCGACCGCGCCGCCGTCGGCCGTGTTGGCCAGCATGCCCTCCGACAGCGTCGCCGCGTACGCCCGCAGCAGCTCCCGTCCCTGCGCGGCCCGCCCGGTGACCAGGAACAGCCCTTCGTATGAGGTCATGGTGTCCCGGGACCAGGCGCCGAACCACGGGTAACCCGCCACGACGTCCGGTCCGTTCGCCGTGGTGACCACGAACGCGTCCGCGGCCAGCGTCAGTTCCGCGGTCGCGTCGACCGCGCCCGCGGTCAGGATGCGGCGGCGGTCGCGCTCGGCGTCCACGATCACCGCTGCGGGCGGCGGCTCGACGGCCAGGTCCCCGGCCCACGCGGTCACCTCCAGCGCGTCGCCCGGCTCGGCCAGCGTCGCGGTGAACCGGCCCGCCAGCAGCAGGTCCTCGTCAGCGACATAACCGCGGGCGGCCTCCATACGATGGTGCACATTCAGCAGCCAGGTGCCGTCCGGAGCCCAGACCGCTTCGGTCTGCCGCTCATTCCACGGCCGGGTGTCGGGCGGCCCGGCGGGAGCCGTCGCGGCCCGGCCGCCGCTCGCCAGGCGTCCCCGCAGCCGGTACGCGTCGGCGACGACCGCGCCGCCCGCGACCTCGCGCACCGGCAGGTCACCAGCGCGGCGCTCGCCGTGCTGGTCGCGCCAGGTGCACAGGGCCTCCAGCGACAGCTCTACCGGGCCGCCCCCGACCAGCCGGTCGACCACGGCCACGCAGGACGAGCCGTGGCGCATCGCGAGGGTGCGTTCCAGGACGGTCGCGCCGATCCGCCAGCGCCACCGGGGCAACCCGTCCACCAGGGCGAACTCTTCCAATAGCAGGTCGCCGCGCGGGGCGAGCGTGCCGTCGGCCCACTCGTGGGCGCCCAGCCGCACGATCCGGTCCCCGGGCAGGCGTACCACCGGATCCAGGGCGGCGAGGCCGACATGCCGCGACGCCGGCGTGTCCCCGGCGACCACCAGCAGCCCGTGGTAGCGGCGGGTGCGCAGCCCGCTCACCGTGCCCATCGCGTAGCCGCCGCGCCCGTCGGCCACCAACCACTCCCGCGCCGCGCCGAGGGCCGGCTCACCACATACCTGGGTCCCGAATCGCATGCAGCAACTCTGTCAAAAAACCGGGGCAATCGGGATGGTGATCGCGCGACTCCGCCAAAGTTACGCAGACCCGTAACAGACGCAGGGGACAATCACGGGGTGGGCGAGCAGAGCGGGGAACAGGCGTGACGGATGCCGAACGTAGACGGTTGGCCGATGCGGATGCCGGGGCCGAGCCTTGGCGGATGTGGGGGCCCTACCTCTCCGAGCGGGCCTGGGGCACCGTGCGCGAGGACTACAGCGAGCACGGCACGGCCTGGGAGTACTTCCCGCACGACCATGCCCGCTCGCGCGCGTTCCGGTGGAACGAGGACGGGCTGGCCGGCATCTGCGACGAGCGGCAGACGTTCTGCTTCGGCCTCGGCCTGTGGAACGGGGCCGACCCGATCCTCAAGGAGCGCATCTTCGGGCTGACCGGCAACGAGGGCAACCACGGCGAGGACGCCAAGGAGTACTGGTGGTACACCGACTCCACGCCGACGCACTCGTGGATGTCGTGGCGCTACCACTACCCGCAGCGCGAGTTCCCGTACTCGGAACTGGTCGCGGTCAACCGGCAGCTGGACCGCTCCGAGCCGGAGTACGAGCTGGCCGACACCGGGGTCTTCGCCGACGACCGCTACTGGGTCGTCACCGTCGACTACGCCAAGGCGAGCCCGACGGACCTGTGCATGCTGGTCTCGGTGACCAACCGGGGCGCCGACCCGGCGACCCTGCACGTGCTGCCCACCCTTTGGTTCCGTAACACCTGGTCATGGGGTCTGCCGGGCCGCGACGACAAACCGGAGATCATCGCCGAGGCGGTCGGCGGCGGCGAGCTGCGCGCCCAGCACCGCATCCTGGGCCGGCTGACGCTGCAGGGCGACGGCACTCCCGAGCCGCTGGCCTGCGACAACGAGACCAACGCGGCACGGCTGTGGGGATATGAGGAGACGCCCGACTACCCGAAGGACGGCATCGCCGACCACGTGGTGCACGGGCTGCCGACGGTCAACCCGCAGCGCACCGGCACCAAGGCCGCGCTGCACTACGTGCTGACCGTGCCACCGGGCGAGACGGCGCAGCTCAGACTGCGGTTGACGCAGATCGCCGCGCCGGGCGGCAAGGCGCGCCCGCTGCCCTCCCTGGGGGCCGATTTCGACCACGTCATGGCCGCGCGCAAGGCCGAGGCCGACCAGTACTTCGCCTGGCTGGTCCCGCCGGGCACCCCGCCCGCGCAGGCGCAGGTGGTGCGCGAGGCCGTCGCCGGGCTGATGTGGGGCAAGCAGTTCTACCACTACGACGTCGCGCGCTGGCTGGACGGCGACCCGGCCTCGCCCGCCCCGCCGGAGGGCCGCCGGTTCGGACGCAACAGCGCCTGGCGGCACATGACCAGCTTCGACGTCATCTCCATGCCGGACCCGTGGGAGTACCCCTGGTACGCCGCCTGGGACCTGGCCTTCCACTGCGTCGCGCTGGCCCGCGTCGACCCGCACTTCGCCAAGGAGCAGATCCTGCTCCTGCTGCGCGACTGGTACCTGCACCCCAACGGGCAGATCCCGGCGTACGAGTGGGCGTTCGGCGACGTCAACCCGCCCGTGCACGCCTGGGCGGCGCTGCGGGTGTTCGAGATCGACGGCGGGCGCGACTACGCGTTCCTGGCCCGGGTCATGCACAAGCTGCTGCTCAACTTCACCTGGTGGGTCAACCGCAAGGACACCGGCGGCAACAACCTGTTCGAGGGCGGCTTCCTGGGCCTGGACAACGTCGGCCCGTTCGACCGCTCGGCGTCGCTGCCCGTGCCGGGCGTGCTGGAGCAGTCCGACGGCACCGCCTGGATGGCGATGTACGCCCTCAACCTGCTGGAGATCTCACTGGTCCTGGCCACCCACGACCGGGTGTGGACCGACATCGCGACCAAGTTCCTGGAGCACTTCGCGTACATCGCCAACGCCGCCTCGCACCAGGGGCTGTGGGACGACGAGGACGGCTTCTTCTACGACCTGCTGCGGCGTACCGACGGGCGGGAGGTGCCGCTGAAGGTGCGCTCGGTCGTCGGGCTGCTGCCGCTGTGCGCGACGACCACGCTCAGCTCGGTGACGCTGGTCCGGCTGCCGGAGATCGCGGCGCGGCTGCGCTGGTTCCTGACCAACCGGCCCGAGTTCACCGAGGTCGTCGGGGCGCGCCGGATCTCCGACGGGGGTCAGCAGCAGCGGCTGCTCGCGGTGGTCGGGCCGGAGCAGCTGCGGCGCATACTGAGCCGGATGCTCGACACCGAGGAGTTCCTGTCGGACTACGGGCTGCGTACGCTGTCGCGGGCTCACCTCGACAAGCCGTACACGATCCGGCTCGGCGGGCACGACTACACGGTGGGGTACGAGCCGGCCGAATCGACGAACGGGCTGTTCGGCGGCAACTCCAACTGGCGCGGGCCGATCTGGTTCCCGACGAACTACCTGCTCATCGAGGGCATCCGGCACTACGCCCGGTTCTTCCACGACGACCTGCTGGTGGAGTATCCGACCCGGTCGGGGCAGAAGCTGACGCTGGACCAGATCGCCGACGACCTGTCCGACCGGCTCATCGCGCTGTGGCTGCCCGACAAGGACGGCAACCGGCCGTACCTGCCGAAACACCCGATGCTGGGGGACCACCCCGACTGGACCGCCCACCTGACGTTCCCGGAGTTCTTCCACGGCGACAACGGCATGGGCCTGGGCGCCACCCACCAGTGCGGCTGGACCGCCCTCGTCCTCGACCTGATCCTCACCCGCAACCGCCCCGGGCGCTGAAAACCCGGCGTTGCACCACTGTCAACTACCAGTTTGCTCCCACCAACTCCCAAGATTGGGAGTTGGTGGGAGCAAACTGGTAGTTTCAACTACCACGAAGCCGTATGTGTGGGAGCAGCGTGTGTGGGGGGAGGGTCGATGCGCCGTCCGATGGCACCACCGCCATGGTCTGACATTGCTGACCATGTCGCGCAATCAGGTGCGCTTGCCCGTTTGATGTCGGTATTCCCCGACTTGCGCCAGAGCCAGCAATACCGTCACTGGGATGAACTCAGGCACCGCCAGCCACCCGATAAGATTAGAAGCGCAGAGGAATGGTGGTTCCTGACGAAATTGTCCCGTTCATCGGGAATGCGAGAACTCCCGCTCGACGATGCAAGTAGTGGCAAGTTTCGATACAGCTTGCCGGACGAGGTGCTCCGAGAACTCGACTTCAGTGCGACGCACCTTCGGGGTCGGATCGCGGTGAACGAGCAGGTCACCAACCCTGCGACGCGTGAGCAGTATCTAGTGGGTTCGCTCATGGAGGAAGCGATCACGTCGAGCCAGTTGGAAGGTGCTTCGACCAGTAAGCGCGTAGCGAAAGAAATGATCCAGTCGGGTCGGCAGCCGCGCGATCGCAGCGAGCGGATGATCTTGAACAACTACTACGCAATGGAACGCGTCGGGCAATTGCGCGACAAGCCGCTGACTGTCGAGGTGATCTGTGACCTGCACCGGATAGTGACGGAAGGGACGCTGGATAATCCCGACTGCGCCGGGCGGTTCCAATTGCCGAACGAAGAGCGGGTAGGTGTCTTCGACGACCAGGGAGAACTTCTGCACGAGCCGCCGCCGGCCGGTGAGATCGATGCGCGCATGGCGCAGCTATGCGCGTTCGCCAACGAGGACTCTTCGAAGTACTACCTGCCCGGCGTACTGCGTGCGCTGGCGATACACTTCATGGTCGGCTATATCCACCCGTTTGAGGATGGCAATGGGCGCACCGCCCGTATTCTCTTTTACTGGTCGATGCTGAATCAAGGTTACTGGCTGACTGAGTTCATTAGTGTCTCCAGCCTCTTGAACGCAGCCAAGGTCCAATATGGGCGGTCGTTCCTCTATACCGAGACAGACGACGGCGACCTGACCTACTTCTTCATCTACCATCTGGGCATCCTCCATCGCTGCATAGATCACCTGAACTCATATCTGACCCGCAAGGCGGAAGAGATGAGTGAGGTCAGGAACCTGCTCGCCCGCGAGGAGGAGAACTTCAACGGCCGCCAGATCGCCATCATCCGGAATGCACTCAGGAACCCGGCATTCTCGTACTCGGTGCAGTCGCACATGAGAGCGCATCGAATCGGTATGGAGACCGCCCGCAAGGATCTGATCGAGCTTGAAGAGGCCAACCTCTTGGCGAGACAGCGGTCGGGCAAGAAGTTTATTTACCGCCCTATGGCCGATCTCGCCGGCAGACTGCGTGACGCAGGTTCGAGGGCTCACGGCCGCTGAGCGAACGGGGCCATCCGACTGGCTCGGCGGCTGGGCTCGGCCAGCCGGATGACCGCGTCACGCGAAGCGGCGGGGTTGGCCGGTGGTTTCGAGGACGGACATCCAGAGGTCGCCGGCCGGGTCGACCTGGTTGCGCTTGCTGATGGCGAGGGCTATGGGGACGTGCACGAAGCGGCCGCGCCAGCGGCCGACGACCATCGCGGTGCGGCCGGCCATCGCGGCGTGCACGGCGGCGTGGGCGAGGCGGATGCAGTAGACGCTGTCGTACGGGTTGGCGGGCACGCTGCGGATGGCGTAGCTGGGGTCGATGTACTTGAGGCTGGTCTCCATGCCGTGCGCGGCGAAGTCGTCGGCGATACGCCGGCGCAGATAGAGGCCGATGTCCTTGAGTTTGCGGTTGCCGGACTTGTCGACCTGGCCGGGCTCGTCGGACTCCAGGTACTCCTGGCCCGCGCCCTCGGCGGCGACGACCACCGCGTGCCCGCGCTGGGCGACCCGGCGGCGCAGGTGGGCCAGGAAGCCGTCGTCGCCGTCGAGCTGGAACGGCACCTCGGGGATGAGCACGTAGTCGGCGTCGTTGTTGGCCAGCGCCGCGTAGCAGGCGATGAAGCCGGAGTGGCGGCCCATGACCTGCACGAGGCCGACCCCGTTGGGCACCGCGCGGGCCTCGACGTGGGCGCTGCGCAGCGATTCGGTCGCCTTGGAGAAGGCGGTCTGGAAACCGAAGCTCTGGTCGATGTACGGGATGTCGTTGTCGATGGTCTTCGGCACGCCGATCACGGCGATCTTCAGGCCGCGCTCCTTGACCACGTCGGCGATGGTCAGCGCGCCGCGCATGGAGCCGTCGCCGCCGATGACGAACAGCACGTTGATGCTCATCGACTCCAGGCAGTCGACGATCTCGTACGGGTCCTGGCTGCCCCGCGAGGTGCCCAGGATGGTGCCGCCGTACTCGTTGACGCCGCTGACCGCCTCGGCGTCGAGGTCGATCGGCGGGTGGCCGTACTTGGCGATGAAGCCCTGGTAGCCGTTCTGGAAGCCGTAGATCTTCGTCACACCGTAGTGCGAGGTCAGCTCCAGCACCAGGCCCCGGATGACGTCGTTGAGCCCGGGGCACAGGCCGCCGCAGGTGACGATGCCGACGCGGGTCTTCGACGGCTGGAAGAAGATCTTGCGGCGGGGTCCGCCGGGCTCGAAGCTGGGCAGCGCGTCCAGCTTCGCCTTGCGCGCGGCGACCATGTTCACGGTGTCGTCGAACAGCACCCGGTCGTTCTCGTCGACGTAGTGCTCGGTGCTCTCGGTCGAGGCCAGCAGCGGTGCCAGCGGTGATTCGATGCGGCAGTCGCCGAGCGTGCGCACGGTCAGGTCAACGGACTCGGGAGCCATCGCCGTCCTCCAAGCAGCTGCCGCAGCGGGGGCGAGCAGCCTATCGAGACAATGTTTCGCCAGGTGCGCGGCTGCGCCGCCGCGTACCGGCAGGTGGATCATCGCTCAGAAAAGCAGCCAGGTCGAGAAGAGCATGCCCATCGGCAGCGCAATGACACCCGCGACGGCGGCGTACGGCCACAGCAGGCGGGCGGGCAGGTGCCGCAGCACCAGCAGCGCGGGCAGCAGCAGCGTGTGCGACCGGTACTGCGACACCCCGGGTCCGGCGATCAGCGGGCCGACGAACATGGCCACCGCGTACAGCGCGAGCCCGGTGTCGTACGGCCGCAGCCGCCCGCGGCCCGACGCGATCACCGCGGCGGCGACTGCCAGCAGCGCCAGCGCCAGCGCCCACCACAACTCGGCGTCGGTGAACGTGTGCAGCACCCAGAGCAGGTCCTGCCGCGGCTCGGCGATGACGATCGGGGACGGCTCGATCGCCAGCTTGGCCAGCGAGTGCAGCGGGTTGTGCACGCCGTTGCCGTAGTGCTCCTGGATCAGCAGGTACGCGTTCCAGTGCCCGAGCGTCAGGTGGTGCAGGCCGAACACCGCGCCCAGCCCGGCCAGGGGCAGGCCCACCACGGCCAGCCCGGCCCGCAGCGCCGTCCAGGATCGCAGCTCACGGCGGCCCAGCAGGGTCACCACCGCGCCGAAGCCGATCGCGGCGACCGCGACCCCCATCGGGTACGCCGCGGCGACCAGCGCGCCCGCTGCTCCCGCCAGGACCCACCGGCGGGCCGCCACGAGCGAGACGCAGCCCAGCAGCAGTGCCCCGGCCAGCGCCATCGGGAACACGGCGTGCAGGTAGACGCCCGCCGGCAGCAGTGTCGCCAGCGCGAGCACCGCCACGGCGATCGGCCGGCGCGTATTCCGCAGCAGCCGCCACAGCAGCACGAACGAGACCAGCAGGCTGACCTCGGTGATGATCAGCGCGGCCGGGTACGCGCCGAGGCCGGTCGATGTCAGCAGGCGGATGAGACCGGGGTAGAGCGGGAACCAGCCCGCGGTGCCGCACCACGCGCCGGGCGCGAACTGCGGGGCCAGGACCGGATCGCTGTCGCACAGGAACAGCTCGTACCCCTGCTCGGCGATCTTGACGTAGAGCCCGGAGTCGGCGCGGACCCGGCCGTTGATCGGCAGGAACGGCTCGGCCACCAGCGCCCCGGCCACGATGTACATCAGGTGCCCGACCAGGTATGCCAGCACCGGCGGCAGCAACGCCAGGCCCCGATCGCGCCATGTCGGCGCGCCCCCGGGAGCCGTCGCCGGTGCCTCGGGTGTGAGGACGGCGGCGGGCACTGAGGACATGGACAGAATCCTCCCCGGACCCCGTCCCCGCCCGCAGCCCGGGTCCCCGCCCGGCGGCCGCCGTCACCCAAGGTCATCCGATTTGCCCGGCAGATGTGCGTATCTTGGGGTCGAATACCCACAGGCGCCAGGCAAATCGGGCGATCATGGCGGGCGACGGCGACGGCGACGGCGACGGCGACGCGGCCCGGCGCGGTCACGGCGGGTCAGGGGCGGATCACGAGGCGGAAGCCGAGGTGGCAGGTCGAGGTGTCGACGGCCTGGGGCATGCGGGCGGCGGGGCGGTAGCGGCGGCAGTAGTTCGGGGCGCAGAGGAACGAGCCGCCCTTGCTCACGCGGCGCGGGATGCGCACCCCGGGCGTGGCCGGGTCGTAGCTGGCCTGTTCGGTGTTGCCGCGCGGGCGTGCCGGGGCGCAGCAGGCCTGCGGCGCGGCGGGGTCGTGCGGGCCGTACCAGTCGGCGGTCCACTCCCACACGTTGCCGATCATGTCGGACAGCCCGAAGGCGTTCGGCGGGAAGGAGCCGACAGGCGAGGTCGTCTCGTAGCCGTCGGCGGCCAGGTTGAGCACCGGGAACTCGCCCTGCCACAGGTTGGCCCGGTGCTCGCCGCCCGGGGTCAGCTCGTCGCCCCAGGCGAACTCGGCCGGCTCGCTCGCGCCGCCGGACGCGGCGTACTCCCACTCGGCCTCGGTCGGCAGCTCGCCGCCCGCCCAGGCCGCGTACGCGGCGACGTCGGCCCAGGCCACGTGCACGACCGGATGGTCGTCGAGGCCGCGCAGGCTGGACCCGGGGCCGTACGGGTGACGCCAGTCCGCGCCGGGCGCCAGCTGCCACCAGTGCCGTATCTCGCGCAGGTCCACCCGCCGGGGCGGCCGGACGAAGACGACGGAGGCGGGGACCAGCAGCGCCGGGTCGGCTCCCGGGTAGTCGGCCGGGTCGGGCGCGGTCTCGGCGACGGTGACGTGGCCGGTCTGCCGGACGAACTCGGCGAACCGCCGGTTGGTGACCTGGTGCCGGTCGATCCAGAAACCGCCGACCCGGGCCTGGTGGGCGGGGGCCTCCTCCGGGTAGTGCGCGTCGGAGCCCATCCGGAACGTGCCACCGGGCAGCCACACCATGCCCGGCCGGGGCGGCGGGCCCGGGGCGTCGCCGTCCCGGCCGGGCCGGGTCAGGGTGATCGGTTCCGTCACGCGGTGACCGCCGTGCCGCCGGGGCCGACCCGCCCCTGCTCGGCCTTGTGCTTCAGGTCGCGCATCCGGAACGCCATGATGAAGTCGGTGATGCCGCGGGCCAGGCAGATCGCGCCGACGAACACGATGAGCAGGAAGAACGAGCGGGTGAACCGTCCTGCGGCCCAGAAGCCGAGCAGGATCTCGATGATGCCGACGACCAGGCCGAGCCACCAGCCGTCGTGCTCCTTCTTGGTGAGGAAGGCCAGCACGATGTCGGCGGCGCCCTTGAACAGCAGGTACCAGCCGATGAACGCGGCGAGCCAGAACACCGTGCCGCCGGGGTTGATCCAGCAGATGAAGCCGGTGATCAGGAACAGCACGCCGAGGATGGCGTGCAGCCAGCGCCAGCCGGGCGCGGTGAACGCCTGGAACAGCTCGAAGATGCCGGCCACCAGCACGACGATGCCGGCCAGGGTGGCGACGACGCCGATGCTGCGTACCGGCGACTGGTTGAAGGCCAGCACGAACCAGCTGACGATGATCCAGCAGACGCCGGTGATGAGGAACAGCCACCACGGCACGCGGGACGCGGGCAGCGGGGTGGCGCCGCTGAACATGTCGCCGGTCGCCTTGGTGCCCGGCGGGACGGGGCCGGGCCTGGCCCCGGTGGCG
This sequence comes from Catellatospora aurea, assembly GCF_042663325.1. Classification (NCBI taxonomy): domain Bacteria; kingdom Bacillati; phylum Actinomycetota; class Actinomycetes; order Micromonosporales; family Micromonosporaceae; genus Catellatospora; species Catellatospora aurea. The sequence goes on along the minus strand of NZ_JBHTAC010000023.1, from coordinate 82,670 downwards.
GCCGCTGCCGTGCCGGTCGCCACACCCTCCTTCGCCGCGTGGGCGCCGGCCGCGGCTGCCTGGCCCGGCTTACCCGTGCCGGGGCTGCTGGGCGTTGCGGTGCTCATGCCTTCTCCTCACTGCGTTCGTCGGCGGCATGTCCGAGCCTGCTGATGCGCTCGCTCATGCGCGCCGCCGGAAGTAAGAGCCATCCGGTTGCAGACTATGCACCGTCTCATAGCGTTATGAGGTGATTCGGCAATTTGTGCCGAACATTCGGCTAGTCCAGGGCCGACAGCGCGCCGGCCACCGCGAAGCCGAGCACCGCGAGCAGGCCGGTCGCCTTGCCGCCCTGCCGGTAGGCCTCCGGGATCATCGAGTCGGCCAGCATGGTCAGCACCGCCCCGGCCGCGAACGCCTCGACGTAACCGCCGTCGGCCCGCGGCACCACCCGGTACGCCAGGTAGCCGAGCGACGCGGCGAGCGCCGACACGGCCACGATGGTCCACCACACCCGGTACGCCTGGGCCTTGGTGTGGCCGTGGGCGCGCATGGCCGCCGTCGCGCCGAGGGCCTCGGGCAGGTTGGACACGAACACCGCGATCAGGAAGGCCACCGCGACCTCGCCGCCCATGGCCACGCCGACGCCCAGCACCAGCGACTCCGGCACGCCGTCCAGCAGCGCGCCGATCACCAGGGAGCGCTCGGCCGAGGCCGCGCCCATGCTGCGGCGGCCCGCGACGACCGCGTCGGCCGTGAAGAAGACGACCGCGCCCAGGCCGAACGCGGAGAACAGCAGCACGTCCTGGTGGAACCCGGTGGGCACCAGCTCGTACGCGATCGCCGCGAGCATCGCGCCGGAGCCGAAGCCCATCACCATGCCGACCCGCGACGGCGGCACCGGGGTCGGCCGGTATGCCAACCACGCCCCGATGACCAGGGAGAACGCTGCGAGCGTCGCCCACCCGGCCGCGGCCAGCACGCCCATCGGACCTCCATCGTCTGCATCCGACGGTATCAACGCATTACGTCGATAACGGAAATATGGTTCGCATCTCCGGAATACTGGACGGCGGTATCCGTGTCTCTGGGAGGCGACATGCCGCGTACGCAGCCGACGGCGAAGAAGGTCCCCGCGAAGAAGGCCGCGGCGAAGCGGGCGACCGCGAAGACGACGACGGCGAAGCGGGCCACCCCGGTGCAGAAGGCCGCCACGAAGGCGCCCGCACGCAAGTCCGCCACCACGGCGAAGGCGGCGCCGACGGCGAAGGCCGCACCGGCGAAACGGGCGCGCGGGACGACCGCGGTCGCCGGCCCGTCGTCCGGCGGCCAGCCCGCTCGCAAGGCGGGGCCGGGTAAGAAGGCCGCGGCGCCCGTACCCGCCAAGAAGGCGCCGCCCTCACGCGCGACCACCCGCACGGCGGCAGACCGCGGCCCGGCGCGCAAGTCCGCGCCACGGTCCGCGGCGGCCGGCGCGGGCGCGGGCCGCAAGCCCAACATCCTGGTCATCTGGGGCGACGACATCGGCATCACCAACCTGAGCTGCTACAGCGACGGGCTCATGGGCTACCGGACCCCCAACATCGACCGGATCGCCGACGAGGGCGTGCGCTTCACCGACTACTACGGCGAGCAGAGCTGCACCGCGGGGCGAGCCGCGTTCCTGACCGGCCAGGCGGTGTTCCGCACCGGTTTGTCGAAAGTCGGCATGCCCGGCGCGGACCTGGGCCTGCAGGCAGCCGATCCGACCATCGCCGAGCTGCTCAAACCGCACGGGTACGCCACCGGCCACTTCGGCAAGAACCACCTGGGCGACCGGGACGAGTTCCTGCCGACGGCGCACGGCTTCGACGAGTTCTTCGGCAACCTCTACCACCTCAACGCCGAGGAGGAACCGGAGCACGAGGACTACCCGGACCCGCGGCGCTTCCCCGATTTCCGCAAGAACTTCGGCCCGCGCGGGGTGCTGCACAGCTGGGCGCTGCCCGGCGGCGGCCAGAAGATCGAGGACACCGGCCCGCTGACCCGCAAACGCATGGAGCTCATCGACGACGAGGTGTTCGAGCACGCCTCCGACTTCATCCAGCGACAGGCCGACACGGACACGCCCTTCTTCGTCTGGTTCAACACCACGCACATGCACTTCAAGACGCACCCGCGCTCGGAGATCAAGGGGTGGGCCGGGCCGTGGCAGTCCGACTACCACGACGTGATGGTCGACCACGACCGGATCGTCGGCGAGCTGCTCAACCTGCTCGACCAGCTCGGCATCGCCGACGACACCATCGTCATGTACAGCACGGACAACGGCCCGCACATGAACACCTGGCCCGACGCCGGCATGACGCCGTTCCGCAACGAGAAGAACTCCAACTGGGAGGGCGCCTACCGGGTGCCGGCGCTGCTGCGCTGGCCCGGCCGCATCCCGGCAGGCTGGGTGTCCAACGAGATCGTCAGCCACCTGGACCTGCTGCCGACGCTGCTGGCCGCCGCGGGTGATCCCGACATCGTCGAGGAGCTCAAGGCCGGGCACGAGGCCGCGGGCAAGACGTTCAAGGTGCACCTGGACGGCTTCAACCTGCTGCCGTTCCTCACCGGCGACGAGCCGCACAGCCCGCGCGAGGGGTTCTTCTACTTCTCCGACGACGGCGACCTGACCGCGGTCCGCTTCGACAACTGGAAGCTGGTCTTCATGGAGCAGCGGGCCCCTGGCACGCTGCGGGTCTGGGCCGAGCCCTTCACGGTGCTGCGGGTGCCGAAGATCTACAACCTGCGCACCGACCCGTTCGAGCGCGCCGACGTCACCTCCAACAGCTACTACGACTGGCTGCTCGACCGGGCGTACCTGGTGCTCGCCGCGCAGAAGCTGGCCGGCGACTTCCTGGCCACGTTCCGGGAGTTCCCTCCACGGCAGGAGGCGGCGAGTTTCACCATCGACCAGGTGGTGAAGAAGATGCTGGAAGGGATCGGGAGTCACTGATGGCGTTCCTGCCCTCCTGGCGGCCGGGCCCCGCCCGCGACGCGATCACGTCGTTCCTGGACGAGTCGCTGGCGCTGCCCGCGGAGCAGCGGGTGGCCGTGCTCGACAACGACGGCACGCTGTGGTGCGAGAAGCCGGACTACATCCAGTACAGCTTCCTCGTGCGCACCCTGCACGACGCCGTCGAGCACGACCCCGGCCTCGGCGAGCGCGCCGAGTACCGGGCGCTGCTCGACAGCGACCACGCGGCGCTCGGCGAGCTGGGCCTGCAGCGCATCGCCATGGCGCTGCTGGAGCTGTGCGCGGGCTGGACGCCGGACGAGTTCGCCGCCCGGGTGCGCGACTTCATGGCGGCCGAGAAGCACCCGGACCGGGGCGTGCCCTACCCGAAGCTGGTCTACCAGCCGATGCTGGAGCTGCTGGACGTGCTGCGCCAGCACGGCTTCGACGTCTTCATCGTCACCGGCGGCGGCACCGAGTTCGTGCGCGCGATCAGCCGGGAGCTCTACGGCGTGCGCCCCGACGACGTCGTCGGCACGCTGGTCGAGTACCACCACGAGCAACACGGCGACGGGCCCGCGCTGGTGCGCACCGCGCAGGCGCAGGGCGAGGTCAACGAGGGCTGGGCGAAGGTCGAGCACATCCAGACCCAGCTGGGCCGCCGTCCGATCTTCGCGGCCGGCAACAGTGCGGGCGACAAGGAGATGCTGGAGTACGCCCGCGCCGCCGGCATGCCCAGCCTGGCCGTGCTCATCGACCACGACGACGCCGAGCGTGAGTACGCGTACGCCTCGGCCGCGGTGACCTTCGCCGACACCGAACCGATCACCGCCACGGCCCACCGTCTGGGCTGGACGGTGGTGTCCATGCGCGATGACTGGTCGACCGTCTTCCCACTCTGACCCGCACTAAACTCACCCACCAGCACCGACAGAGCAAGGAAGGGCACCTTCTTAACGCTCCGCGTGTAGAAGGTGCCCTTCCCAACCGGAGGAGCGCTGGCATGGCCTACGACCTGCTACTGGTGGGTGGCCGGGTGATCGATCCGGACGGCGGCCGCGACGGCGCGGCCGACGTGGCGGTGGCCGCCGGGCGGATCGCCGCGGTCGGCGCGGACCTGCCCCGCGCGGCGGCCCGCGAGGTCGTCGACGTGGCCGGACGCCTGGTCACGCCGGGCCTGGTCGACCTGCACACGCACGTTTTCCCCGGCGCGACCTACTGGGGCATCGACCCCGGCCCGGCTGCCTGGTGCTCCGGTGTCACCACCTGGGTCGACGCGGGCTCCGCCGGGGCGTACGGGCTCGAAGCGCTGCGCGCCGCGATCCGTGGCTACCGGGTGCGGGTCCCCGTGCTGCTCAACATCTCCGCGGTCGGCCTGACCGGGCTCACCGGCGAATCCCGCGACCTCACCGCCTGCGACACCGACCTCGCGGTCACCACCATCACGGCCAACCGCGACCTGGTGTACGGCGTCAAGGCCCGCATCGACGCCAACACCGTCGGGGCGAACGGGCTGGAGCCGCTGCGCCGGGCGATCACCGTCGCCCGGGCCTGTGAACTGCCCGTCATGGTGCACGTAGGAGTCGCGCCGCCCACCGTCGCCGAACTGCTGCCGCTGCTCGGTGCGGGCGACATCGTCACCCACTGCGCCAGTGGCATCGCCCTGGGCCGGGGCGGCCTGGACCCGGCGCTGCGCCGCGCGTACGACGCGGGCGTGCTGTTCGACATCGGACACGGCTCGGGCGGCTTCGCGTACGACGTGCTGGAAGCCCAGCTCGCCGCGGGCATGCCGCCGCACGTCGTCTCCACCGACCTGCATGCGCGCTCGCTGCACGGCCCGGCCTTCGACCTGCCGACCACGATGGCCAAGCTGCTCGCGGTGGGCCTGCCGCTCGCACAGGTCGTCGCGGCGGCGACGGGTGCGTTGGCCCGTGCGCTGGGGCTGCCCGCGGGGACCGGCACGCTCGCCGTCGGCGCGCCCGCCGACCTGGCCGTATTCGCCGTGGAGCAGGGCGGCTTCCCGCTCGCCGACGTGCACGGCCAGCTCCGGAGTGCGCCGATGCGGCTGCGCAACGAGGCGACGTACGTGGCCGGGCGGCTGCTCCCGCCGAGCCTGCCCGTCCCGCCACCGCCGTGGGTCCCGCTCACCGCCGCCCAGCGCGACGCGCTCGCCCGCCGCGACCGTACGATCCGCCACCTGCTCACCACACCCCTGGTCACCCCCGAAGGCCTGGCCGAACAGTTCCCGCGCGACTCACAGCCCGGGCAGACCTAGAAGAGTTGTGGTCGCTGGAGCGACCACAACTCTTCTCGATCCGGTGCTGGTCAGCGAGGCGTGGCCGGGGTGCCGGAGGCGGCGCCGCAGATGGCGATCATCTGGTCGGACAGGGCGTCGATGCGGGTGACGTCGAGCTTCTGCAGCGAGTTCATGTCGGTGAGGCTCTTGCCCTGGGCTTCGAACTCGTCGGCGAGCTGGCCCAGCGTGCTCTTGACGTCGGCGGCGTCCGCCGTGGACGCGTCGGTGCGCAGGTTGGCGGCGAGGTCGACCAGCTCGCTGCCGGCGGCCTTGACGGACTGGTCGGCGGCGGCCATGTTGCCGGAGTCGGCGGCCTGCGTGACCTTGGTCAGCTCCCGCGCGAACTGGCTGAGGCCGTCCTCGACGGTCTTGGCGGTCTTGGTGCAGACCTGCGGCGTGGGTTCCGCCGCGGCCGGCACGGCGCTGAATCCGAGCGCGGCGAGGATCGTGGTGGAGAGGATGCAGGCTGCACGTGAGAGGCGTCGCATGACGTCCTCCAATCGGGGCCGCGGGCCCGGCTGGGAGAGCCGACCCAAGATGACCATTGTCCGCCCGCTCCCCACATACCTGGGCGAACTCCGCGAACAAGACAACCGGACGGCCGTTATTGCGTACGATATGGGGCTTTTTGTCATTTAGTGCGTCGCCGGGGCCGGTCGGCACGGCGTGCCGGATGCGGGGTGAGGGCTTAGGCTCCTGCGGTGCGTTGGCGTTCCAGTGTTGCGGTCGTTGCCGGTGCGTTGATCGCGCTGCTGCCGGCGGGGTGCGGTTCGGAGGCTGCTCCGGAGCAGCCGCGGGGCGAGTGGGTGGCGGCGGGGGCCAGTGCCGCGCCGTCGTCGGCGGCTCCGAGCGCCGCGCCCTCGTCGCCAGCGCCTGCCGCGGTGGTGGTGGGCAACCCCAAGGGCCGGGCGTCCGTGCCGGCCGAGGCGAAGGCCGTGGACACCTCGCGGCCGACCCGGGTGATCGGTGACGGCACCCCGGCGAGCTGCACCTCGAAGGCGGTCGTCGCGGCGGTCGCGGCGGGCGGCGTCATCACCTTCGACTGCGGGCCGGACCCGCTGACCATCACCATGGCGGCCACCGCCAAGGTCAGGAACGCGAACGGCCCGAAGATCGTGCTCGACGGCGGCGGGAAGATCACCCTCAGCGGCGGCGGCAAGCGGCGCATCCTCTACATGAACACCTGTGACAAGGCCCAGGGCTGGACCACCTCGCACTGCCAGGACCAGGACCACCCCCAGCTCACGGTGCAGAACCTGACCTTCGCCGACGGCAACTCGACCGGCGAGACGACGGAGGGCGGGGGCGGCGGCGCGATATTCGTCCGCGGCGGACGGCTCAAGGTGGTCAACTCGCGCTTCATCCGCAACCGCTGCGACAGCACCGGGCCGGACCTGGGCGGGGCGGCGATCCGAGTGCTGAGCCAGTCCAAGGGCCTGCCGGTGTACATCGTCAACAGCACCTTCGGCGGCGGCAAGGGCCTGGGCGGCCGCTGCTCCAATGGCGGCGCGCTGAGCAGCATCGGCGTCTCCTGGGTGGTGCTCAACAGCGTGCTCACCCACAACAGCGCGATCGGCAGCGGCGCGAACCCGGCCCGCGCCGGCAAACCCGGCGGCGGCAGCGGCGGGGCGATCTACACCGACGGCAACCTGTTCACGGTGCGCATCGCCGGCTCGATCGTCACCGACAACCATGCCGAGGAGGGCGGCGGCGCGGTCTTCTTCGTCAGCAACGACCGCACCGGCACGATGACCATCGAGTCGTCCACCCTCCAGCGCAACCCCAGCGACGGCTTCGAGACCCAGGGCTTCCTCGGTATCTTCTTCCTCGGCGCCCGCAACCCCACCGTCAAGTCCTCCACCCTCCGCCGATAAGGAAGGGCACCTTCCCATCGGTATGCGTAGTGGAGGGGCACCTTGTTAACGGTCCGGTCCCGCGACCTGCGGCGGAGCGGCGCGGGGGAGTGAGCGGCGGGTGCGGACGACTGGCGCGGGGTCTGCGGGAGCGGGTCAGGTGGTCGCGGACCGGGGCGCGATCGGGGCCGCCGCGCGGAGACGTAGCGCCGGTGCCGCCGCCGCGACGAACAGCGCCAGCACGGCCGGCACGGCCAGCGCCGCGGGCAGGCCCACCAGCTCCGCCAGCGCGCCGATCACCAGGGGGCCGACGACGAAGCCGAGGAAGCCGAGGCTCGCGACGCGGGCGATGGCCTGTCCGGCCCGCGCCGGGTCCTGACTGCCGGCGGCGGAGAAGACCTGCGGCGCGATGCAGGCCAGGCCCGCGCCGAGCAGGCCGAAGCCGGCGACCCCGGCAAGCGGGTGGCCGATCAGCAGGGCGGTGCCGAGGCCTGCCGCGGCGAGCAGGCCGCTGTAGCGGACCAGGCGTACCGCGCCCAGCCGGGCGGTGAGGCGGTCGCCGACGAGGCGGCCGGCCATCATCATGATCGAGAACGCGGCGTACGCGGCCGCGGCGAAGCCCGCCGTGCTGCCCAGGCTGTCGCGCAGGTAGACGCTGCTCCAGTCGGCCGCCGCGCCCTCGCCGACCAGGCAGCAGAACACCAGCACCCCGAGGAACGTCACGCCCGGCAGCCCACCCGCTCCCGGCCCGGACTCCGCCGCCGGGACGGCCTGCGGGGCGAGCCGCCGGCGGGCGGCCACCAGGCCGGTGCCCGCGACCACGGCGGCGACGAGCAGGAACGTGGTCGTGGCCGCCAGCCCCGCGTACGCGCACAGCCCGCCCACCGCCGCCCCGAGGAAGCCGCCGACGCTGTACACGGCGTGGAACGAGGACATGATCGGGGCCTGCCAGGCCCGCTGCACCTCGACGGCGGCCGTGTTCATGGTGATGTTGAGCAGTCCGTGCGCGGTGCCGAAGGCGAGCAGGCAGCCCGCCAGGACCGCCAGGTCAGGCGCGAACGCGGGGGACACCAGCAGCACGCCGTCGGCGAGCACGACGGGCAGCAGCAGCCGGCCGGTGCCGTACCGGTCGACCAGCCGGCCCGCCGCCTGCATGCCGATGATCGCTCCCGCGGCGAAGGCCAGCAGGCCCAGGCTGAGCGCGCCGTCGGTCAGCCGCAGGCCCTGCTTGATCGCCGGGATGCGGGCGGTCCAGGTGCCGAGGATCACGCCGTAGAGTCCGAAGAGCAGGCAGACGGCGACCCGTGCCCGGCGCAGCGGGACACGGTCGAGCGGTGACGAGGTCATGGGGTCCGTCTCCGAGGGGGCGGGCGCGAACATCATGAATGTATGCGCCTTCCGCGCCGCCCGCAGCCCGGTCGTGCCCGCGTCCGAGCCTGTATGCTGCGCAGTGCCCTGGCCAGGCCCTGGGTTCGAGCGGCGGGCACGCTCGTGGCCGGCCGGGAGCTGACTAGTGCCGGTCGAGAACTGCGGGAGCCGAGAATCATGTCGAACGAGACGCTGCTGGTCACCGGTGGTGCCGGCTTCGTGGGGACACACCTCATCCGGGCGCTGCTGGACACCCGTCCGACCGCGCGGATCGTGTCCGTCGACAACTACTTCACCGGTCGGCACGACAACGAGATCGTCGACGAGCGGGTGACGTACCTCGACGGCTCGACGGTGGACATCTTCAAGATCTGGGCCGAGCACGGTTTCGAGTCCCCGAAGATGGTCTTCCACCTGGGGGAGTACGCCCGGATCGTGCAGTCGTTCGACGAGTTCGACCGCACCTGGGAGTACAACACCCACGGCACCAAGGAGGTCATCCGCTTCGCCGCACAGCACGGCGCGCGCCTGGTCTACTCGGCGTCCAGCTCGAAGTTCGGCAACGAGGGCAAGGACGAGCACCTCAACCCGTACGCCTGGACCAAGGCGAAGAACGTCGAGCTGATCAAGAACTACGGCGAGTGGTACGGCCTCGACTACGTGATCACGTACTTCTACAACGCCTACGGGCCGGGCCAGATCAGCGCGGGCACCTACGCGACCGTGATCGGCATCTTCGAGCGGCAGTACCTGGCCGGCGAGCCGCTGACCGTGGTGTCCCCGGGCACCCAGACCCGCGACTTCACCCACATCTCGGACATCATCTCCGGCATCCTGGTCTCCGCCGAGGGCGGCAAGGGCGACGGCTACCTGCTCGGCAACGGCCGGGAGTGGGAGCTGACCGAGGTCGCGAAGATGTTCGGCACCGAGCACGTGATGATCCCGGCCAAGCGCGGCGAGCGCACCCACGGCCGCGCCGACAATTCGAAGGTCCGCGACCTGGGCTGGGAGCCGAAGGTGGCGCTGGACGCGTACGTCGCCGAGTTCGTGCGGAACAACCCGCGCCCGTGACCTGACCGCGGTTTCGGGGAAACCGCAGTCTTCCGGCCCCCGGAAGGGCCAGTTTCCCCGAAACCGCACAGCGGCCTCTGCCGAACGGCGAGGCGGGTCAGATCCAGCCGCGGCGGGCCGCAATGGCGCCCGCCTGGAAGCGGTTCGCCGCGCCGAGGAGTTCGTAGAGGCGGCTCATGCGGCGGCGCATGGTGCGCACCGACCAGTCCAGCTGGCGGGCGACCGCCTCGTCCTTCAAGCCGCTGACCAGCAGGTTCAGTAGCGCCCGGTCCTCCTCGGACACCGGGTCGTCGACGGGGGCGAGCAGCGGCACGGCGGCCCGCCAGCACAGCTCCCAGTAGTCGATCAGCCCGTCCAGCAGCGTCGACGGCCTGATCACGGCGGCCCGCACGTCGGACAGGTCCAGCGACAGCGGCATCAGCGCGATGCGCCGGTCCGCGATGGCCAGCTTGATGCGCAGTCCGGGCAGCACCCGGGCCTGCTCGCCGTGGCTGATCAGTTCGCGGATGTCGTCGAAGACGCCGGGCCACTCCAGAGCCTCGGGCGCGTACACGGCCCGGTACGTCACGCCCCGCGCGATGCCGGTCTGCTCGATCGGGTTCGACGTGGTCAGCGCGTACGGCGGCCGGTCCAGGGTGATGACCTCCGCGCGGGCCTCCTGCTGGATCTGCACGAACCACCGGCCCAGCGCCTCGCTGCCGGTCACGATCTCGATCTCCTCGCCGGTGCCCGTGTGCGCCGCGGCGAACAGCAACGACAGCTGCGCGGCGGCGGCCTGCACCTGGTCCAGTTCCGCGGAGCGAGCCCGGACCAGCGCGGACACCCCGGCCTGCGGCTCGATCGCGGCATACCGGCGGCGGGCGCCGGCCAGCCGCCCGACGAGACCGTGCTCGCGCAGCCGGTCCAGGGCGCGGGCCGCCCGGTCGACCGAGCAGCCGAGTTCCTCGGCGAGTTCGGCCGGGGCGGCGGTTCTGCGGACGAGGATGGCGCGGTATACGGCCTCGTCGAAGGGGTCGACGCCGGCGGGGGTGAGGTCGGAGGGCATGGCCCAGATCTTGGCCCAAACGTGCCACCGGCAGCAACGGGCCAGCGGAGATCATTGCGCCGATCGACCGAAGGCCAGTAGACCGCTTAGCTATGAAACTCCCCCCTCGTTTCCTAGCGGCCGGGCTGTCGGCCGTGGTCGTAGCCGGGACGCTCTCGGCATGGTCCCCGGCCGACGCGGCCACCCCAGCACCGCAGCGGCGCGTCATCGTGCTGCTGGCCGGGGACGCGGCGGTGGCGTCCGCCCCGGCCGGTTCGCTGCGTGACGCCGCGGGCGCGGCGCAGGTCACCGGCGCGCGCAAGGCGGTGCAGGACCGCCAGCGCGCCTTCCTCGACGGCGCACGCGGCAAGGGCCTGCGGCTGACCCGCGAACGTCCGCTGGGCCTGCTGGTCAACGCGGTCGCCGCGACCGTCCCGGCGGACGAGGTGGCGCGGCTGTCCGCGCTGCCCGGCGTGCTCGCGGTCGTGCCGGACCAGCCGGTGCGCGCGTACACCGACGTGAGCGTGCCGCTGATCGGCGCGACCGAGGTCTGGCAGCGCCAGGACGCCACCGGCACCCCCGCCAAGGGCAAGGGCGTGACCGTCGCCGTCATCGACAGCGGCGTCGACTACAGCCACCCCGACCTCGGCGGCGGACTCGGCGAGGGCTTCAAGGTCGTCGGCGGGTACGACTTCGTCAACGGCGACGCCGACCCGATGGACGACAACGGCCACGGCACCCACGTCGCGGGCATCATCGCGGGCAAGGCGGCCACGCCGGGCGGCATCACCGGCGTCGCGCCGGAGGCGAACCTGCTGGCGTACAAGGCGATGAACGAGTGGGGCGAGGGTTACACCTCCGACATCGTCGCGAGCATCGAGGCGGCCGCCGACCCGGCGAACCCGCACCGTGCCGACGTCATCAACATGAGCCTCGGCGGCTACGGCGACGGACTCGACCCGCTCGGCCTGGCCGCGACCGCGGCCACCCGGGCCGGTGTCGTGGTGGTGGCCGCGGCGGGCAACAGCGGGCCGGGCCGGGACACGGTCGGCACCCCGGCTGTCGCCGACGGCGTCATCGCCGTGGGCGCGTCCACCAGCAACATGGTGCTGCCCACCGCGTACGTCGGCGGGGCGCGGCTGCAGACGTACCGCGGGGTCCTGTCGGCGAACCCGGCCGCCAAGCCGGTCACCGGCCGGCTGGTCGACGCAGGCTACGGCAGCCCCGAGGAGCTGGCCGCGGCCGGCGACCTGCGCGGCAAGATCGTGCGGATCACGGGGTTCGCCGCGCCCGTGCTCGACTACCTGACCCAGTGGGAGCTCGACCTGGCCAAGGAACTGGAGCGCCGCGGGGCGCTCGCGGTGATCTCGGGCCAGGACGACTCCGGCCCGGTGGTGGCCGCCGCCGACGGCTCCGTGCCGGTCGCGCCGTCCACGTCGGTCAAGGGCCTGCCCAAGAACCTGCCGGGTATTCAGGCCTCCGGCGACCTGTACCGGATGGACCGCCTGGTCGTGCTCGGCATGGACGGCACCCAGCACGCGGAGCTGACCGCGCGGCTCGCCGCCGGGCCGGTCGACGTCACGCTGAAGGGCGAGGACGTCACCGACCGGATCGCCGCGTTCTCCTCGCGCGGCCCGTCGCTGCGCTTCGGCCTCAAGCCCGACCTGGTCGCGCCGGGCGTCGGCATCCGCTCGACGGTGCCGACCGCGCTGTTCGGGCCGGGGCAGTACCTGATGTCCGGCACCTCGATGGCCGCCCCGCACGTCGCGGGCGCAGCGGCACTGCTGCGCCAGCTCCACCCGGGCCAGGAGCCCGCGCAGGTGCTGGCCGCGCTGACCGGTACGGCCAAGCCGGTGGGCGGCCCGCCGACCGCGTACGGCGCGGGCCGGCTCGACGTGGCCGCGGCCGCGCGCGCCACGCTCACCGCCGACCCGTCGTCCGTCTCGTTCGGACTCGCCGACCTGGGCGGCTCGACCGTGGGCGGCAGCAAGACCGTAACCCTGCGCAACTCCGGCAGCCGCGCGATGACCGTGCGCCTGCGCGCCGACAGCAAGACGGTCACCGTCAAGCCGGACCGGGTGACCGTCCCGGCCGGACGGACCGCGAAGGTCACCGTCACGCTGCGCGCCAAGCGGCCCGCCGGGGACACCGAGCTGTCCGGCGTGATCACCGCCGACGGCGGCGCGGGCCGGGTCGCCCAGGTGCCGTACCTGCTGGTGGTGCGGCCGCTGATCGTCGCCGCGACGCCCGACCCGAGCGACGGCCACAGCACGGTGTGGATCGGCTCGCCGACCGGGCTGGCCGCCGCGCCCGTCGTCACCGTCGACCGGCCGCGCGGCGGGTCGTTCACCGTGACCGCGACGCACCGGTACGACAACGTCTACACCGCCGACCTCACCGGTGAGCAGGCGGGCGCGTACCGGGTGAGCGTGCGCGCCACCGCCGCCTCCGGGCAGCGCCTGGTCGGGTCGAGCGGCTTCGAGGTGCTGCCCGAGGACGTGCGGCGCAACAAGTGGGCGCCGGTCGGGCCGTACGGCACCGGCGGGCAGCTCGCCCTCACCCCGGCCGACGGCTCGGTCGGCGTCATGAGCACCGACTACAAGGCGGGCCCCTGGCTCACCACCGACCACGGCACGAGCTGGAGCCAGCTCAACCGGCTTCCGGTCGCCGGGAACGCGGGCGTCGGCACGGCCGTGCTCGACGCGAAGAACGCCGCGCGCTGGTGGTATGCGGTCAACGACCCGCAGACCGGCGGGAAGATCCTGCGCACCACCGACAAGGGCCGCACCTGGCAGACGCTGCCCACCCCGGCGGGCTGGGTCGACGAGCTGGTCGCCGACGCGCAGACCCGCGTACTTGCGGCGGTCATCTCCGGCGCGCTGTGGACCAGCGTGGACGGCGGCGACACCTGGACGGCACAGCAGTCCGGGCTGCCCGGCGAGATCCAGCACGCGGCGATCGGCGGCGACGACCTCTACCTCGCCGACTTCGACGGCGTGTGGAAGCTGTCCGGCGTCGTCTCCGGCACACCCGCCGCGGCCGTGCAGGTGTACGACAGCGCCTCGAAGTTCGTCGCCTCGCTGACCGCCGACGACGGCGTGGTCGCCGCGGTGGTGTGGAGCGAGGGCGTGGTCGGCTCGCACGACGGCGGCAAGAACTGGTCCACGCTGTTGCGCCGCGAGTTCGGCCTGCACACGATGCGCGCCTCGGGCGGCGACCTGTACGTCGCCACCCTGTCCGGCGAGGGCCTGGTCGGCCGCGACCACGGCCGCACCTGGGACACGGTCGCGCTGCCGGCGCACGACGCACTCGTCACCGACTACGACCGCTGGGCCGACGGCACGGCCACCACGGCCACCTCGGCCGGCCTCTACGCGACCGGGCAGGACGGCTACCGCCGGCTCGGCGTGCAGGGCACCACCGTGTACGACCTCGCGGTGGTCGGCGGCGACCTGCTCGCCGGCACCGAGAACGGCCTGTACCGCACGGCCTCGCCCGCGGCGGGCCCGGACTGGGGCGCGGCCGAGGGTGAAGGCTGGATCGGCGCGGGCGCGGAGTTCGTCGCCGTGTCCCCGGCCGACGCGAACACGGTCTGGAAGATCCGCCGGGCCGCCTGGGGCGACCAGTTCATGTTCGGCCGCAGCGACGACGGCGGCCGCACCTGGTCCGAGGTGCACACCGGCACCGAGAAGCCGACCTCGCTGCTGATCCACCCCGCCGACCCGAACCGGGTGTACGCCGGTTTCGAGCGGCTGTCCGGCCAGGGCCTCACCGTCACCCTCGACGGTGGCCGCACCTGGAAGAACCTGTACCTGGACGAGCGGGTCAACGCGCTGGCCGGCGACCCGGTGAACGCGAAGCGGCTGTGGCTGGGCATGAACAGCGGCCTCTACCGCTCCGACGACGGCGGCACCACCCTGACCAAGGTCGCCGACGGCCAGGTCACGGCGCTGCGGGTGGACGGCAAGCGACTCGTCGTCGGCGGCCCGGCCATCCGGACCAGCACCGACGGCGGACGGACCTTCCGCACCGCCGACACCGGCTCCCTGGACCTGATGGTGTCCGACTTCGCCGCCAAGGGCGACACCCTCTACGCGGCCACCACCACGTGGTCCGCGTACGGCCTGGCCAAGGGCGGCCGGGGTGTGCTCCGCAGCGTCGACGGCGGCCGCACCTGGCACAACATCTCGTCCGGCCTGCAGAACCTGGACGTCACGACCCTCGCGGTGAGCCCCGACGGCCACTGGCTGTTCGCCGGCACCCTCCGCGGCGGCATCCACCGCCTCCCCCTCCGCTAGGAGAAAGGAAGGGCACCTTCACATCGCTCCGCGATGTAGAAGGTGCCCTTCTTCACGCCCGTGTCGTGTCGGGCAGGGCGTTCGCCTGCAGTTTCGGGGAAAGTACAGGTTCACGCCGTGCGATGGGTGCAGTTTCCCCGAAACTGCAGGCCTGCCCGGCGGGTCAGTGGGAGTCGCGAGGCACTTCGGAGCCGCGGGACCCGGTGAGGAAGTCGAAGTCGGCACCCAGGTCGGCCTGCTGGACGTGGGCGCGGTAGAGCCAGCGGTAGCCGGACCGGTCGGCGGCCGAGCGCGCCGGCTCGGTCCAGTCCGCGGCGCGCTCCGCCAGCTCGTTTTCGGACACGAGCAGGTCCAGGGTGCGGGCGGGCACGTCAAGGCGGATCCGGTCACCGGTGCGGACCAGGGCGAGCGGGCCGCCGACGGCCGCCTCCGGGGAAACGTGCAGGACCACGGTGCCGAAGCCGGTGCCGCTCATCCGGCCGTCGCTGATCCGCACCATGTCGGTCACGCCCTGGCGCAGCAGCCGGGTCGGGATCGGCACGTTGGCCACCTCGGGCATCCCCGGGTATCCCTTCGGCCCCGCGCCCCGGACCACGATCACGTCGTCGGCCGCCACGTCGAAGTCCTCGTCGTCACAGACGGCGTGGTAGTCCTCGGGGGAGTCGAACACCACGGCCCGGCCCTCGTGCACCAGCAGGTGCGGCGAGGCCGCCGACTGCTTCAGCACCGCGCCGCGCGGGCACAGGTTGCCGGCCAGCACGGCCGTGCCGCTGCCCGCCGCCTGCAGCGGGGAGTCCCAGGGCCGGATCACCTCGTCGTTCCAGCAAGCCGCGTCGGCGACCTCCGTGCCGATCCCGCGGCCGGTGACGGTGACCGCGTCGCCGTGCAGCAGCCCGGCCTCGGCCAGCCGCCGCAGCACCACCGGCAGGCCGCCCGCGTAGCAGAAGTCCTCCATCAGGAAGCGCCCCGACGGCATCAGGTCGACCAGGGTCGGCACCTGCCGGATCAACGCGTCGAAGTCGTCGAGGCCCAGCTCGACCCCGACCCGCCCGGCGAGCGCGAGCAGGTGCAGCACCGCGTTGGTGGAGCCGCCGATCGCCGCGTTCGCCCGGATCGCGTTCTCGAAGGCGGCCCGGGTCAGCACGGCGCTGGGCCGCAGGTCCTCCTCGACCATCGCGACGATGCGCCGCCCGGCGGCCTGGGCCGTCTCGTACCGGCGGGAGTCGACCGCAGGCCAGCTCGCCGAGCCGGGCAACTGCATACCGAGGGCCTCGGCCAGGCAGGCCATCGTCGAGGCGGTGCCCATCGTCATGCAGTGGCCGTTGGAGCGGGCCATGCAGCCCTCGGCGACGTGGCACTCGTCGACCGTCATCCGGCCCGCCTTGACCTCCGCCTCGAACTTCCAGACGTGCGTGCCCGACCCGACGTCGCCGCCCTGGTACTTGCCGTTCAGCATCGGGCCGCCGGTGACCATGACGGCAGGCAGGTCCACGCTGGCCGCGGCCATCAGCAGGCCCGGGGTGGTCTTGTCGCAGCCGGACAGCAGCACCACCCCGTCGAGCGGGTTGGCCCGGATCAGCTCCTCGCCGACCATCGCGACCAGGTTGCGGTACAGCATCGCGGTGGGGCGCATCAGCGTCTCGCCGGTCGCCATCACCGGGAACACCAGCGGGAACCCGCCGGCCTGCCAGACGCCGCGCTTGACCGACTCGGCCACCCGGTCCAGGTGGGCGTTGCACGGCGCCAGCTCCGACCAGGTGGAGGCGATGCCGATCACGGGCCGGCCGTCGAAGACCTCGGGTCCGTGGCCCTGGTTGCGCATCCACGACCGGTAGACCATGCCGGACCGCCCCTCGGCCCCGAACCAGTGCCGGCTGCGCCGCGTCGGCGGGCCCTGCGCGTCCATGTCCACCTCCGGCACGTGCGCGGACGCTCGGCGATCGGCCGGACCGGTGCCGCGGCGGACGCGCTGGGATTCCGTCTACCGGCACACTAGGGTCTGCTGGCATGTCGGCACCACACCCCGCGGCGCACATCATCAGATACCAGGCGGCCGGTGCGCCGGAGGTCCGCGTCGGGCTGCACACCGATGGCGAGGTCACCGAGCTGCCCGGTGTCGCCTCGCTGGCGCAGTTGTGGCGGCTGCCGCTGGCCGCACTGCGCGACCTGCTGACCCGGCCCGCGACCGGCCCGGCGCTGCCGCTGGCGCAGGTGCGCCTGCTCGCACCCGTCGACGGCACCACGGAGGTGTGGGCCAGCGGCGTCACCTACCGCGTGTCCCGCGAGGCCCGGATCGAGGAGAGCGAGCGGGCCGCCGACGTCTACCAGCTCGTCTACGACGCGGCCCGGCCCGAGCTGTTCTTCAAGTCGGCGGCTTGGCGGGTGCGCGGCCCCGGTGAAGCCATCGGGGTCCGCGCCGACTCCGAAGTGGACGTGCCCGAACCCGAGCTGGCCCTGGTGGTCAACCGGTTCGGCGAGATCGTCGGGTACACGGTCTGCAATGACGTGTCCTCGCGCACCATCGAGGGCGAGAACCCGCTCTACCTGCCCCAGGCGAAGATCTACTTCGGAGCGTGCGCCCTCGGGCCGTGGATCACGCCGGTCTGGGCGGTGGCCGACCCGTACGACCTGGACATCGCGCTGGAGATCACGCGTGACGGCGGTTTCGCCTGGCAGGGCACGGCGGGCACCTCGCAGCTGCATCGGCGGCTCGGCGATCTGGTCGGCTACCTGATGCGCGGCGACGTGCACCCGGACGGCGTGGTCCTGTCCACCGGCACCTGCCTGGTCCCGCCCGCGCCGTTCAGCCTGCGCGACGGCGACATCGTGCGCATCACGGTCGGCGCGATCGGCACGCTGGCCAACCCGGTCCGGCGCGGCCTGCCCGCCACGGAGGACGGGTCAGGCCTGACGTGATCGAGCCGAGCGCGCAAGCAGATCAGGACACGATGAACGACCAGATCCGCCGCCTGATGGCCGCCGCGCCGATGCCCGCGGTGGCGGTCAGCGTCTTCGACCGCACCGAGACCCGCTTCAGCGCGGTGACGGGCACGGCCGATCTCACCACGGGCAGGCCGGCCGGCCCGCACGACTGGTGGGACCTCGCCAGCGTGACCAAGACCCTGGTGACGCTGCCCGAAGTGCTGGCGCACCTCGACGTCGACCGCCCGCTCGCCGACGTGTGGTCGCCCGCGCGCCCGTTTCCGGTCGGCCGGGCGACGGTCGGCCAGCTGCTCTCGCACCAGGCAGGTCTGCCCGCGGTCCGGCAGTTCTTCCGTACGGCGGCCACGCGGGACGAGATCGTCGCGCAGGCCGTGGCGACCCCGCTCGTGCGGGAACCCGGCAGCGGGGCGGAGTACAGCGATCTCGGGTTCCTCCTGCTCGGCGAGGCGGTCCAGGACCACACCGGGCTGAGCCTGGCCGAACTCGCGCAGCGGCGCAGCGGCCTGCGATTCGGGCCGGTGCCCGGTCCGGCCGTCGCCACCGAGCGGTGCGGCTGGCGCGCCAGGCTCGTCGTCGGCGAGGTGCACGACGAGAACGCGTACGCCATGGGCGGGATCGCCGGCCAGGCCGGTGCGTTCGGCACCCTTGCCCTGGTCACCGCTGCGGCGCAGGCCTGGCTGGCCGGTACGGTGCTGCCCGCGCACCTGCACCGCGCCGCGACCCGCTGCTGGGCGTCGAATACCGCCGACGAGCGCTTCGGCCTCGGCTGGTGGCTCCCACCGACCCGGGGGATCGGCGGACCCGCCGCGGGTGAGGGCTCCTTCGGCTGCTCAGGCTTCGTCGGCAACCGGATCTGGCTGGAGCCCGCGCGCGACTACGGAGTGGTGGTCCTCAGCAACCGTGTCCACCCCTCCCGCGACAATCCGGAGCCGTTCCGGCAATGGTGCGCCGACCTGCTCGAAGCCGTCGCCACTGATGGGAAGGGCACCTTGCACAACGCATAGCGATGTGAAGGTGCCCTTCCTTTCAAGCCGGCTTCAGAAGGAGCAGTTGACCAGGTGGCATTCGGGGGTCAGGGCGACGTCGAACATGGCCTCCACGCCGTCGCGGATGTGCGCGGCGAACTTCAGGACGTCGGCTGTGGTCGCGCCGCCGCGGTTGGTCAGCGCGAGGGTGTGCCGGGTCGACAGCGAGACGGTGCCGTTGCCCCACTCGGTTCCGTAGCCCTGGCCGAATCCGGCGTGCTGGATGAGCCACGCGGCGTGCAGCTTGGTGCCCATGGCGTCCGGCTGGCTGGGGCATTCGCGAGCCCGGTCGGGCACCTCGGCGAGCACCGGGTTGAGGAAGAAGGACCCGACGCTCCAGGTGTCGTGGTCGTCGGCGTCCAGGACCATCTTGCGCTGGCGGCGCTGGGCCAGGACGGCTTCGCGAACGTCGGCGGGGTCTGCGGTCCCGCCGACCGCCACCCCCAGCCGCTCGGCGACCGCCGGGAACGTGATCGGGGCGGACTGCCCGCGGCGCAGCCGGAACGTCACGTCCAGCACGATCCAGCGGTCGCTGTGCTTGAACACCGACTGGCGGTGGCTGCCGAACCCGCAGCGTTCCGGCGTCCAGACCTCGACATCGCCCGTCGTACGGTCGTACACGGTGACCGACTCCAGCACGTCCGAGGTCAGCGTGCCGTACGCGCCGACGTTCTGCACGGGCGTGCCGCCGACCGAGCCGGGGATGCCGGACAGCGCCTCGACCCCGGCCAGCCCCTCGGCCAGCACGGTGCGGACGAGGTGGTCCCATTCGACCCCGGCGGCAGCGGTGACCAGCTCGCCGTCGATGTCGAACTCGGCCGACGCCATCTTGAGGACCGTGCCGTCCCAGCCGACGTCGCCGACGACCAGGTTCGAGCCGCCGCCCATCACGAGCAGTGGCTCGTCGGTCCCGTCCGCGTCGCGGAGCAGCTCGATCGCGTGCGGGGTGCTGCGGGCGACTTCCAGCCGCGCTACCGGGCCACCGACCCGCATCGTGGTCAGGTCAGCAAACGTGATGGTCACGGGCAGGAGCCTACCGATCGAGCGGCGTACGCCGACCGGCGGTCACCGGACGGGGCCTCGTGACCTCGACATGCGTGACATCATCTGGAGTCCATGACCCCACTTCACCCGACGCAGACCGGGCGGCTCACCGTCCTCGCGCTGATCGCGCTGCTCACGGGCATTCTCGGCCTCGTCATCCTGGGCAACCTCGACCGCGACGGCGCGTACCTGGCACCCACGCTGAATTGGCTGGTCATCATCTCGTTCGCGCTGTTCGTGGTGATGTGCGCGGCCGGGGCCTTCGGCTGGATCCTCCGTGAGCACGAGGTGTGGCGGCACGCGGGCGGCCCGGCCGAGGGCGCGGCGCGGGCACGCGAGCGGGCGCAGGCCGACAGCGCGTCCCAGGTCAGGCCGCAGTACCGAGACGTCGACGCGTTCCGCTACACCGACACCCCGAAGCCTGACACGGACGAGAAGCGCGAGGGCTGACGCCCGCTCACCCTCGGCGGTTCCTGGCAGGCTGGTTCAGCCGGATCATGTTGCCGGCCGGGTCGCGGAACGCGCAGTCGCGTACGCCGTACGCCTGGTCGGCGGGCTCCTGGAGCACCTCGGCACCCGAGGCACGGATGTGCTCGAACGCGGCGTCGACGTCGTCGGTGGTGAGGATGAGCCCACGCAACAGGCCCTTGGCGAGCAGGTCGTACTGCTTCTGCTTGTCCTCGGCGGAGGCGCCCGGGTGGGACTCGGGGGTCTCGATGGTGATCTCAAGATCCGGCTGGCTCGGCGGCACCACGCTCACCCAGCGCATGCCCTCGTAGCTGACATCGGTGCGGACCTCGAACCCGAGCACGTCACGGTAGAAGCCGAGGGCCTTGTCGTGATCGTCGACGATCAGAAAGCAATGTGAGACCTTGATGTCCATGCAGCTCACGTTACCGACGCGGTCGATCCCTGGTGCATTCCCGCAGCCGTTTCTTGAGCTGGTGGTAGCTCCGCTCGGGGAGTATCGGCGCCTGCCCGTCCCTGGCGGCGTTCATCTGCTGCACCTCACTGTCGACGATCAGGCTTATCGCGGAGGCTCGGGGGCGACCCTGGAGCGTCGTGTCGTCGACCGCCGTCTCCACCGTCGGCCCAGCTTCACCACGAGCGCCGCGCCGATCAGTGCGATGAGCCCCAGCACGACGTAGGCCCAGTTCTGCGCTTGCCATGGCGACGGCGTCAGCTGTGGGCCATCGAGGGTCCACTGCTCCAGCGCATTGCGGGGATAGCTCGGGCACCCGTACCCAGCCGCCCGCAGGGGCAGAGTCTCGGGGCTCTGGCCGGCCGGGAGACGCACGATGGCGCATGAGTTGTCCGCGTCGTTGGTAACCGACAGGACCGGAGCGCCTTGCCGCCACGCGATGAGGTTCGGTCGATCTAGCCGGCCACGGACCGCCTCGTCCGTCACCGTTCCGGTGTCGACATCGAGATGTTGCAGGTGGAACCGCTGCCGGGCCGGCCGGTCAGGGGTGGGCCCGTCGCAGGACGGCGACGTAAGGCATCCCTCGATGAAGGTGAGGATCAGTTGGTTGCCATCCGGCGACCAGGCGGCGCTGCCCGCGATCTGCTGCCGCTCGCCGAGCGGCACCGCACGTTGCACGGTGCCGGTCGCGACGTCCAGGATGAGCAACTCCTTGTTTTGTGCGTCGCGGCCGACGGTGATGGCCACCCGGGTGCCGTCAGGCGAGAACGCCGCCCGGAAGACGTCTGCCTCAGCCACGTGGACGACCCGTAGCCTGCCGTCCGGCACGCTGACGATGACGATGTTGTCCAAGCGCGTCGAATCGTTGATCCGCTCACCGTTCGGGCCGATGGTTGGCACTACGTCGTCCTGCCCGATGACGGCGACGGCGTTTTGGCTGTCGGGCGACCACACGGCCGGCCAATGTGACGAGACGGCAGGACTGAGCTTGCGAGACTGCCCGGTGACCAGGTCGACAAGGTTGTCGCCCAGGAGGTAGCGGCCGTCTGGCGACAAACTGCCCATCAACTCGCCGGGGTCGAGGTAGACCAGCCGGAAGGAGTCGTCCCGGCCCACGACCACCAGCGACGTATCCAGATCGAGACTGTGCCCTGTCTCGAACACAAGCTTCGCCGGCCCGTTCGGATCCTCACTGAACGTCTGCTGCCACAGGTAGGGCTGGGCGGCCCAGGCTGGCAGCGTACGGTCGTCAGTACCTGCGAACTGCGACCCGGTCGCATTCGGCGACGGCAGCCACATCGCGGTCATACTCACCAGCAGGCAGGCAAGAATCCCTGCGGCCCGGCGCCGCCGGCGGAGGCGACGTCCGCGCCGCCACAGGTCCTCCGGCATGCGCACGCTGGGAGCCTCGCCGGCGAGATCAACCAGAACTCGGTGCAGCGTTGTAGTCATTTCGACACCTCTTGCAGGTCAGCCAGTTCGGGGGCGACGGCACGTAGACGGGCCAGCGCATCACGAGCCTGGCTCTTCACGGTGCCCGTCGACACACCCAGGACCTGTGCCGTCTGTGCTTCGGTCAAGTCCTCGAAGTAGCGCAGCACCAGCACGGCCCGCTGTCTGGGGGCCAGCTTGGCCAGCGCCTGGCGAATGGCGATCGCCGTCGTCGTCGGCCCGTGGGGGTCCGCCCCGGCGACCTCCGGCACGGCGGCGACCGGTAGCGGCTCCCGTCGCCACCTTCTCCACCAGGAGACATGCTGGTGGTACAGGACGCGCCGCACGTAGGCGTCCGGGTTTCCGTCCGCGACGATCTGTTCCCAGCGGGAGGCGACCTTGGCCAGCGTCTGCTGAACCAGGTCCTCCGCCAGATACGAGTCGCCGGTCAGCAGGAACGCCGCACGCACCAGCGCCCCCAGGCGCGCGTGCACGTATTCCCGGAACGAATCCGCAGGACCGGCTGTCATCACTGGCACATCTCATACACGCGCAGAAGGCGACCGTTGGAGGGGCGGCTTGGGTGCTTGTCGAAAAGCCGGTCAGTCAAAGCCGCCGGAAGTGCTTGGACAGGGGAGAGGACGTGATCAGGCAACGAATGGAAGGGTCACTGGGCATCTAGGAGGCCAGGAAACTCTGGCGCGTATTTGGCGCGGGCAGCCGTAGAGGGCCGGATCTCACCGGACACAGCCGTACAGACGTTTGAAGCCGCTGATCTGGTTTCCCCAGGTCAGCGGCTTCTTCGTGTTGGTGGATCGTGGTGCCCCCGGCGGGGTACATCCCAAAACTGCTCCCCGTCGGGTCGGTTGGCCATCGCAGCTGATCTGCCGATCGGCGGTGGGCTGATGTGATGCTAACTGGCGTTGACCTGCGTGTACGGGTTCCGGGGTCGCGGCTCTTACAGGTGGGGACGCGCGGCCAGTGGAGGCTGACCTTGGGTGGGGGTGAACGGTCGGGTGGCACCGTCTGTGTTCGGCGCGAGCGTCTGGGTACACCGTCCACGCGTTCACCGGCGACACTTGCGGTGCGCTCTTGTCGGAGCAGAGACCAGTGCGTCGACCCGGTCTGCGGGCATACCGGCCGCGTTGGCGTGGGCGGCCACCGCACGGCGCAGACTGACCAGTTCCGCTTCTGCGAACGGCAGGTCGACGAGCAGTTCCGCGCCAGCGGGCAGGCCGTCCGGGGTGCCTGTCGGTACTGGCTTTCGGGTTCAATCGCCATGTCGGGCCGCTGTCATCGTCGCCCTCGGCAGTTCCTGCAGCCCCAGCGCGGCGAGCACGTCGAACGGGATGCGGACGGTCATGCGCTGCCAGTCGGTGAGTCCTGACGCGGTCTGGACGATCACGCCAGCGGCGCTGGTGTCTATGAACCTCAGCTGGGTCAGGTTCACGTCGATGTGGTTGTCGAGCGCGAGCGCCTCCGACAGTCCTGGCCCGGATCTGGGTGACCGGGTGAGGCGCAGGGCAACCTCTGAACCGGAGCGGACTCGCCCAGGTCCACCGCCAGCGGCGACTCCTAAGCCGTTGCGGCGTGCCGACGCCGGCCATAGGCTTGCGGTCAGCCCCGGCGACACACTGCTACCGGGCAGGCAGGAGCAACCGTAGACATGGCACCTCCGGCCCCATCCGTGCGAGACCCGCTTGGCGGACACCCCTCAACGACTCGAAGTTCAGGCGGCACGTGGCCGACGGTCTGAGTATTCGGCTACGCACCCTGGCCGGGTCCCTGCATCTGGTCGTCACGGGCGAGGTCGAGGCCTCCAACGCCTACCTGCTGGTCAAAGTCGCCGACGCAGTCATGAGAACCAGGGACGCTACCGAACTGACTTTGGACATGTCAGCGGTGACATTCATCGACCGCATCGGAGTCGCCGCAGTGCGGGCCTGCCGCCGCCAGGCCAGCACACATGGCCTCAGATTTTTCATCATCAACCCATCGGTCGTGGTGAGAGCGGCCCTGAACGCCTGCGGCGGACGGGAGGCGATCACCAGATCGCCTGGCCACCACACGCCAGCCACCGCCGCGAACCCCGGCAGATCCCGGCCACGCGGCAGGGGTCGCCGATCGCGGTACGCCGGGCGCAGACCAGCACCGCCGCACTGACGAAGGCCGATGCCGTGCGAAGTCGAAAGCCTCAGCGCGCCCGTTGCCGCACAGCGCTCACGCATCACCGACGGTGCGATGGCGATCGCGTCGATCCTGCTCGGCGACGGCATTGTCCTGGCCGAAGGCGTCGCGCTCGGTGTCGCGGCATAGGTGGCGCAGATGGTCGCCGCAGGGCTGCTCACTCGGCGGAGTACCGCCAACGACGGGCGGCGCACCGCCTCGGCCCAGCAGATTCGTCCGCAGGCTCCAGCGCACCTTCGAGTTCGGCCAGTTCGGCCCGGACGGCGCGCCTCGTAACGCTATGGCGTCCGGCGTTTGCGTTGCTGCAGCTATCGCCAGCGGTTGCTCTATGAGCTCGCGCTAACTGGGCGGCCATGTTCCGCCTGCTGTGGCGTCGTGTCGGCTGCGACAGTGAACGGGTGGCGCAAACGATGCATCGCCACCTGGCCGCAGTCGGATGCACGAGGTGCGGGCTGCTGTTCTTCCGTTGTGGGCGGAGCAAGGAACGGTGCCATGCGACCGTAGGCTGAAGCAGGGGTCATGCTCCGGGAAGGCGGAGCGTCGGCAACCGGGTGTCGGTCATGGCTGAACCCGCCGGGGACGGTCGATGGCTGGGCGTCGCGCGGGCGCGGCGGCGTGGTGATCACTGTCATGGTGTGCCTTCTTCGAACGGCACGTCGCAAAGAAGGCACGGGCCGCAGGCCACGGGACATCGCAAGAACGAACCTGATCAGATGGATGATAGATGAAACGCCGAACGGCGGCCTGCTGAGCCAGTCAGGCCGCCGTTCGGGAAGCGTGGATCAGAGCGAGCGGATGGCCGACGCCTGGGGGCCCTTGGGTCCCTGGGTGATGTCGAACTCCACGCGCTGGTTCTCGTCGAGGCTGCGGAAGCCGTTCGAGGAGATCGCCGAGAAGTGGGCGAAGACGTCGGCGCCGCCGTCGTCCTGGCTGATGAAGCCGAAGCCCTTGTCGGCGTTGAACCATTTCACGGTGCCTGTAGCCATGTCTGCTCCTTCGCAGGCCGTTGAGACCGCACTGCGCGGCCCCACGCCGCCGCGTTGATTAACCGCGTCGGAAACGACACCAACGAAAAAAGCGCCTGCATGGGTCTTGGTCAGACCACCAGGCGCCGAAACGTCTACGGAAATCAAAACTGCAACTCGGTTACCATAACACAAATTCTTCGTTCGCCAGCGCCATCGCGCTGCCTTCGTCACAGCACCGCACCGCGAGGCGCGACTTCGATCGCTGCGACGCCTCGGCCGTAGAGCACGACGAGCCGATCACCGTGTCTGGTGAGCAGCACTCCCGAATCTTGCGCCAGTGTCGATGCCACGTGTTTCACCAGCTCGTCCACGTCGGAGACGTCCGGGTTGTCGTACGTGACATCCACGCGGTCGCCGCCGATCAGCCTTACGCGTAGCACCGTGGTCGCCATGTCGTAGACGCTACGGCAGTCGAGATGTAGCGACTACTCGATCTACTCGCGCAGCCAGACGTACCAACGTGGGACCGCTGCTGTGGATCGCAGGTCGCCGACACCCACGAGGCGCGAAGATGGACCACATCCGGCAGGTGCGGCAATGACAGAAGACAGGGGCGGGTCAGTCCTTGCCGAGAGGATGGCCATACCATCGACAGAATTATATTGATGAGTTAATTGCGGCAGCGCTGCGTTCCGTGCGCGTAGAGTGGGTGGCGGATCAGCTCGTCAACACGTTGGCGGGCCGGCGCCCACAGGGCGTGCTGTCGGCAAACGATCATGATCGGAGGCGTGGCAGGCGTCCAGCGGCGGGTCCTGCTCTGCACCGGGCCTTTAGGAAGCGTCTGCCCAGGCACAACGACACGTGGCGTCTCGATAGAGATCAAGCCAGGGTCACCAGCCGCTACCCTGCGGAGAACAATCAGCCGATCCGCCCAGCACGGTAGGACGATGCCGTTGCCGCGCGGCTGCGCAGGAAGGCCCCGATCTGGCTGTCTCGATCGGGCACACCGACACCACAGAAGAAGGACAAGACATTGGCGTTAGCCCCGCCCACGTTCTCTGCGCCACTATCGCGCGAACCCGCCAAGACCCTCCGCGAAAGAGGAGCAGACAGATTCCACGCCTCGCTCGCCGCGGCATTGGCCACCGGACTGGAGAATGCTCTTGAAGCCGGTGACCACCCGAGAGCGATCAGCTTCATCAACCGCGGCTTCGCCGAAGGAAGTCCGCAGCTAGGCTGCGACCTGCTCTGCCGGGCAATGGCGGTCGTCGGGACAGCCCGGACTTGGACCGTGCAGCTCGCGCCCCCGCGATCACCATAGCTCCCCGGATTGACGCAGCCCGCCGCGCTGCGATTCGCCACGGCCGCACCAGTAAAGTCCGGCGTTCTGCGACGCCTCACCGGTCCTGAGTTTCAATCGGGCGGCAATGCCGCCTGAAGCTCCTCAATGCATCGAGTGCAGCTGAACGCGGCCGGAGTTCCTCGTTTGCTACACGCCCCACCGGGTGGGGCGTGTAGCCGGACCAGTCGACTTGGTAGTCCGACCCCCAGCGGGCGGCGACGTCGACAATCCCGCACCCCGCCGGCCTATGCGTCGGCCCTCAGCTCAGGCTCACGGCCGAGTCCAGCGTCGACGCCGTCCGCTCGCTGCTACGCCGATGATGATCCGCTATGTGGTGACGGTACTCCTCGACTCCAGGACGGTGGGACGGGGAGGACTACCGCCGTATCCGCCAGAGCGCCACTGTGCTCATCCGGCGCCGGGATCTTGGGCACGGTTGAGGCGTAGCGCTTCTTCGAGCTGGTCTTCGAGGATGATGATGCGGCATGCGGCGTCGAGGGCGGTGCCCTGATCGACAAGCTCGCGGGCGCGGGCGGCCAGGCGCAGCTGGTAGCGGGAGTAGCGGCGATGCCCCCCGGCGGAGCGCTGCGGGGTGATCAGTTTCGCCTCATCCAGGCTGCGCAGGAAGCCCGGTGTGGTGCCGAGCATCTCCGCGGCCCTGCCCATGGTGTAGGCGGGGTAGTCGTCGTCGTCGAACATGTCCTGTGGGTTCTGACTCATTCATACCTTCATCACGAGGGCCCCGGCGCGAAAGCGCGCCGGGGCCCAGGGTTACGGGTAGAAACACCATCACCAGCTAGCAGCGCTGGTTTGTCGTATCCGCCCCGCCACCGTGAACGGCGCCAGGCGCGAGGATCGCATAAGCGTGACCGAGACCACCTTTCGTACGGATGGAAACAGCGGCGACCGGGCAGACTCGAACAACAGCCTGCGACGGGCGATCCAACGGTGTACCTGCCCTCCCTTTCCTCTACTTTCCACTTACCTTGCTGTCGTGCGATCCGCCGGCGCTGGAGCCCGAACACTTCTTGGCCCCACCACGTACGGCGGACTGTCAAACCTCAGGCGAAGCCCTAAAACAGTTCC
Organism: Catellatospora aurea; assembly: GCF_042663325.1. Taxonomy (NCBI): domain Bacteria; kingdom Bacillati; phylum Actinomycetota; class Actinomycetes; order Micromonosporales; family Micromonosporaceae; genus Catellatospora; species Catellatospora aurea. Next base: position 54,853 of record NZ_JBHTAC010000023.1, on the reverse strand, counting down.
CTGGCCTCGCCTGCTGACGCCCGGCGCTACTACCCGGGCTGTACCCGTACTGCCACTTCCTTGCTTCCGCCGGTGCCGGGTCCCCACTCGACTTCGTGGCCCCACGCACGTACGGCCCATCTCCTACCCCGGTGAAACCCTGACGCGAAAACCTGGCCTCACCGGTTACGTCCTGGGTCCGAACCGCGACCCAGTCTTGCTCGTTCTGTACTGCTCGGGCGGCGCGGTGAACGTGCTCGGCGCCAGCTCCGCGTGGTCCAGTGCCCGCATGGGCGGGCAATGTTTCGTCGGCGTCTTTATGTTCTTCATTGACTCCAGGAACTTTAACGAACGAGTCTGCGGATGTCTACTGCGGCCATCACATATTTTCTGGTCGCCTTCCGTGAGGTCGGTGCGACTGGTGCGCCACGCTCGGTTCCGCGTGTTCCGCTGGCGCCGAGGCTCCGTCCTCGGCGAGTACGTCGCTAACGCTGAAGGCAGACGGTCGAGGCCGGTGCCGCGAGCCCGACTGCGGTGGATGTGATCCGCAGTTCTTGCGTACGAGGTCTCGCCCCGCTGCAAGGGCCAGGACCTCGGAAGCCCGCTTGCCGCGCGGTCGACGGCCTCTGGCAGACCTGGCCGCCAACGAGCGTCACAAGGCGTGGGTTGGCGCCCGTCCGCATGGGGTAGGACTGCGGCGTGGCCGATGCGGCGATCGTGATCCTGCCAGTTGACGAGCGGCCCCGGAGAGTTCGACGGCGTCCTGGATCGCTTCGAGGAACTCACTACCCGAGCCGGGCGAGAGATCGCCGCGCTGCAGTCCACCATCGCGCAACTAGAGGACTTTGTGTGGAGATCGAGCAGCACCGCCGGCACCGGAATACGGCGCAGACGTCCACTGGTCCGGCAATACGCCCACCTCCAACCCGGCGGGCCGAAGGTCAGCCGGGTATTTCAGGTTCTGCTTGGTCGCTGAACCCTTTACCGGAGACCTTCTTATCGATCATCGACACCTAACAACTTCGACACACGCGCTTGCGCGGGCGCGGGCAGCCAGGAGCAGTTCGTAGCGGGTGTAGCGCCGATGTCCGGCATGGGAGCGTTGCGGATTAATCAACTTAACCTGGTCAAGGCTGCGCAGGAAACCGCACGTCGTGCCGAGCATCTCGGCGGCGCGGCCCATCGTGTAGGCAGGGTAGTGCTCGTCTGCCAATCTTTCGTCAGGGCTTTGGCCCATTCTCACCTCCACGACGAGGGCCCCGGCGCGAAAGCGCCGGGGCCCAGGGTTGCGGCTCGAACACCATGCGCCAACGAACCGCGTCGGCTTGTCGTCACGCACCAGCCGGTCAGCGGCTCATAGGTGCGGGGATCGCATAAGCGTGACCGGACACCCTCTGTCACGACAGTTGTGCTCCGGTAGCCGCCCGACCAGGATTCAGGTCGTCGCGGGCGATCCACTGGTGTTACGGCCCTCCCTTTCTTCTGCGTTCTCTGCCACTTGCTTTTCAATCCGTCCGCGACGCCCTGACAGCCGGTGGCCCCGTGCACTCAAGGCGAATTTGCGTGCTCAGGCGGGAAACCTGAACCTGCTTCGTCCTACCTGCCGTGCTGGATCTTGGTCTGGGTCCTGGGTATTGCCCTGGGGTGTGGCAACTGGTTCTGCCTCACGCCTGGCGGCGGCCACAGGAAAGGCCGTCACTCGCGTCACGTCGCTCCATTGATAACAGGAGAAAGGCTAGCCAAGACCGGAGAGTATGTCTAGCGTCGCCAGGCTAGATTTTTTGCGCTGCCACTCGTAGCCTATGCGTTCGTGACACGGCGCACGGAAGGTCAGGTCGAGTGACACTGCACATCACGACGGACGTCGACGAGAGCGGCGTCGCCATTCTCGGCCCCGTCGGGGACATCGACGACGGCGCCGACCTCGCCGCCGCCATCACCGCGACCCTCAACACACACCAGGTCACACAGCTCGTCGTCGACCTCGTACGGGTCTCGTCGCTCGCCACCACAGGCTTGGACGCACTACTGCGCGCCCGGACCGCAGTCCTGCACGCAGGTGCGGCCTTCCGGGTCATCCGCCCTCAACACCCAGTGCGCCGGGTCTTGGACCTCACCGGCACCTGCCAGCTCCTCACCCGCGGACCCGCGACCGCATCCGAGCCTGCCGCCTAGGGCCACTTGAGCCCGAAGACATCGGGGCCACCGGTGACTCCGGCGTTCGCCCGAGCCGTTCCAGAACCTCCAGAATGGATTCTGCTTGAGCTGCTGCCAGGTGCCGTCCACCCACGCCTTCGACGAGGGTGATCTCGTAATCGAACTCCAGCTCAGCAGGCGTGCTCACGCCTCAGTCGACCACGAGCCAGGATATTGAGGGCATGACACGCAGGCGAGCAAGCGACTTGACGACGCCGTGGCGGCAACCTGCTCCCTGATCAACCCGCTGGCTGTCGATGTTTCCGCAGCTCGGATAAGCAGTAAGCATGGTCCGGAAAATTGGACATTAAACGCCCACTGGTACAAAAGGTGCCCCCGGCAGGATTCGAACCTGCGCCCCCGCCTCCGGAGGGCGGCATATTCGCCTAGCGCGAACATGCCTCTACCTGGATAAATGGCAACGCAGCATCATGCGCACGGCAAGTTTTGGCGCGTATTTGGCGAGCAGTCAATTGATCTTGTCTGCCGGAGGTAGCAACCACGTCCCAAGTGGGATCAGCTTGCCAGTCCCTTCGCCTTGCGCGGTGCTGTTCGACGAAGCCTCGTCCCGCGGAACCCCCGCCGGTGGTCAGCCGGCAGAACTGACGTCCTGCATAACTGCGGTTCGCAGGTCCACGATCGCAACCTGAACTGCCGCTATGTATGGGTCGCTCGCAGACAGTCCCTCATTGTGCTCATCGAGGTCTTCATAGGCGGGGTCGTGTTGGAGAGCCAGGTCTAACGACAGAGCTGCTTCCCGGAACTGGCTCCAGGCGGCCCAGACATCCTTGGCTGCCGCCAGGCGCATCCTTGCTGTCAGCTTTTGCAGTTCGTCGTCGCCTGCCACGGTCGGCCTGCTCATGTACCACGGCGGCTGGCATAGCCAATGAATCCACTCCTCATACTGGTCAGACAGTTCAAACGCGCGTTCGTACAGGTTCATGCGGCGGTCTCGCATGCGGGCTGCGTGCTCTCGACGCGCGGCTACACGCGCCTGAACCCAGGGAGCACCCAACGCACCCAGCAGAGTTGTAACCAGACCGGCAAGAGCTAGGACCAGCGTCACGCGAGCGATGGTGACACAGATCTGCAACGTAGCCCGCCAAGCGTTCTGCCATTGGTCAAAACACGTTCGGGGCAGTTGTAGTCAGTTGACCCTTGATCGGGCATGCAATTGATCTTGCACTCTGCGCGTGTCGGCCTCAGGTCGCGGCCGTCACCACACCCATGATTTTCAGTTGCGAATGAACGGTGGTCACCAGCATCGAAGTGCGGACAACATCGAACGAGTGTTCGACTTCCCGTGGCACGTGCGGTAACCTAACGCAACGTACAAATAGCATGGCTGTCCGTAATCTTTCTGCTACTCAAGGTCACACGGAGGGATGAGACCGTGGGGGACCGGAGCCGAATCGAGTGGACCGAGGCAACCTGGAATCCGTCGACGGGTTGTGATCGGGTGTCCGCTGGCTGCGACAATTGTTACGCGCTGACTTTGGCGAAGAGGCTCAAATCGATGGGCCAGGATCGATACCAAGTGGATGGTGATCCGCGAACTTCAGGCCCGGGCTTTGGGGTAACTCTCCACTATGACACGCTGACCCTGCCCGACAAGTGGCGACGACCACGATTGGTTTTCGTCAACTCGATGAGCGATCTATTTCATGCGCGTGTGCCCTTGTCGTTCATTCAGGAGGTGTTCGCCACGATGCGGCGGACGCCTCAGCACACCTACCAAGTTCTTACCAAACGAACCCTGCGACTGCGGCGTCTAGCTGAATCGCTCGACTGGCCGCCTAACGTCTGGATGGGCGTATCAGTCGAGAACGAAAAGGTCTCCTATCGGATCGATCACCTGCGAGAGGTGCCGGCAGCCGTGCGGTTCCTATCCTGCGAACCGCTTCTCGGGCCGATTCCAAACATCAACCTCGACGGTATCCACTGGGTGATCGCTGGAGGCGAAAGCGGGCCGCAATTCCGTCCCGTTGAGCACGCCTGGGTCTGTTCTCTCCGTGATGCCTGTGTGAAGAAGAACGTGCCGTTCTTCTTCAAGCAGTGGGGAGGGTTCACCGCCAAGTCAGGCGGTCGGACTCTTGATGAAGAGATCTGGGATCAGATGCCAAAGATCGCTACCGCCGAAGACCGCGTTCCAGTCCTTGTGTGACGCAGTGAAGCGTCGCCACGGCCGATTCGCCGTGGCGGCGCTTTACTTTGCCGGTGGAGCTGAGATGTACATCTTGGCAACGTCACCCTTACCGTTACAGGCGGTTTTGCCATCCGCGTACAGGCGGGTCACCGCCGCCCTGATATGCAATGCGCGAGCAACGTCCACCGTGCCCCCCAAGACATCTCCATGACGCTGAGCGATGAAGAATGGCCCGTCAGTAGCCAATATCCGCTCTATATTGCTGTAGATCTCGCCTACCCATGCTTCTTTACGAAGCTTCTCTTCTTTTTCGAAGGGATCGCCGAGGTCGAATAGGGCGTTCTCGTCAACGACGTGAGGTGGGGCGCACTCCTTTCGCCAAGCTTCTTGAGCTAGAGAATTGGCCTCCCCGAACAGCCAAAGGCCGTCGGTGTGCCGAGTGAAAAACACTAGGTGATAGACGGGCTGCTGGTGGTGTACCCTGTTGCGAACTGCGACAACCCAGGCGTGTGCGCCAACCTTCTTAGACACAAGGTCAGCGTAGCCATATGCAATTTTCTCAACAGCCTCGGCATTGTTTCTTGCGCTCAGAAACACTTCTCTCCACCAAGCGCCTCCACACGCGGAGTCCATGGCTGCGAGGGTGGCGTCTTTGCCCTTCGCTACTTTTGTGCTGTTCAGTAGACCACCAATGCGGCGGACCGCATTCGCAGAGAAATTCAACAGCACCTCGGTTCCGGTGCCTGGGCGATGTGGCCGACCTGGCCCGAGAATTTTCTCGGTAAGATCAGTGAAGCTAACACCAAGCCCGAATGGGTCCAGGAACGCAAGGAGAGGCACCCCCTCAGCCTTTGCAAGAACATCATCAAGATGCTTCTCGACCCGGCCCTTCCTGGCCTCCGCCTTAATGCCATTGGCGTTAGCCTCTGTTATGAGCGCCTGTAGGCGGTTAAAGTCCTCGCGTTTACGCTCCACGAAATAGCATTCCAAGTTTCGGAATGCACTCACAGCTTGAGCGGACTGCAGAATCAGAGCAGGTGAGCCAGGCGTTCCATCTGCATAGCGTCCCGGCCCTGCGTAGCCATCCAAGAAAACTACCCTGGAATCCGTCGAATACTTGCCAATCTTACTTACGAAGGGCACGACATACGATCGGAGGATTCCGTGTTTCAGTACCGCTGCGGCTTTCTTGTTGACGAAGAACGGGCTCGCGGAGTCTGACTCCTCCTGGAGAATCTCCGTAAGATCCGATTCCTCTTGGAGGCTCGCATGATCCTCACCTAAGTCGAACTCGTCACTTTCTTCGCTCACGCCAACTCCTCGGGGGCGCATCCGGCAATGACGGCGCTTACTGAGTGCGGTCACATTCTTACACAGCGCGCCCGAACCAGACCCCCTCCAACTGGAGGAGATCGGAGGCCCGCGCGAAGCCATTGGAGCGTGTGGCAATAAACGAGAGTTTGGGCAGCTCAGGCGCGTGAAGGGCTCGAAAAAGCGCTCGACGGAGGGGGCACCCGTCCCAGCCGTCCCACCCGTCCCAACGCAGCTCAGCCCTGGGACGGGATCTTGAGTGGGACGGGTTAAGCCGTCCCACTTGGTCAGGACATCAACGCCCCGATCCTCGATCTTGATCGGATCGCGAACCTCACTCATCGGCGATGAGCGACCACCGCGGTAGCGTCGTCGCTCGTCTTGTTGCGGGGCCACTTCGCCCCGAGAGGGTCGCTTGCCTCTGCCCGCCGAACGATCTCGATCAGCTCGTCGGGACCGTCCGTTGACGCTATGCGCAGAAGGTGCGACCAGCCCATTAGACCTAAGGTCACGGCCCTGGCCGCGCCGTCCGTAAGGACGGCGACCGGCGACACGTCCGCGTCGAGACGGCCTGTAAGCGCATGCTCGGCGGCTGCGGGGTCGGCCGCTGCGATCCAGTAGCCGCCGGCAACGTTGCGCGCCGCCAGTTCGGCGCGCTTCATCGGGATCAGTGCTGCCGCTTTCTCTGGCGTACCGATTAGATGCCGGTCAACCTCATCGCGCTCCGGCCGAGCCGTTTGCTCGACCCGCGGATCGACCAAGACGATCGGCCCATCGCCACCGGTTCCCGCGATGGTCACGTCTCCGAGCACGAGGTAACGGCCATCCGCCCGAAGTAGCGCTACACCTGCCGAAGGCGTTCCCGGGTGGGTGAGATCGCAGGAAGGGTGTTCGGCGGCCACTCGGATAATTGCCCTGCGCAGCACCTCGGTCAGATCCATCGCGGAATCCGCACCGAAATCAACCAGTGCTGCTCCCAGGCGTGCGGCGTACCAGTGGACGCCGTGAACGCACCCGGTGTCTGTCCGAGCTGTAGCGCCATCGAGTGTGACGAGGAGGCCTGACGACGCATGCGCCCAGTCCTCGGATGGCTTATCGGAGCTACCCGCCGCGGTGGCCATGCGGATGTCCTCGAAGGTGAGTTCAGGCATTGTCGTGCCGGTAAATCGGGGTGACCGCTGACGTGTCTACGGTCTTGCGTGTAGCTGGATCAAACCTGGTTGCGACGATCATCGACCAGCGTCGGTTCTTTACGTCGCGGTACAGCTCGGGCAAGTGCGCCTCAACATGACGTACCGCTCCAGCAGTTCCTGGCGCATGGATGCCGGCGAGGTAGAGGAAGGTGCCCTTCCCGTCCGGTCGCGGCAGCCTGCCGAGATAGGCGTAGTCCACAGGCTCGCCGCCATCGCTGGGAGACCGGTACTCCGTGTTGGTGGTCTTGTCGACCAGGTACCAACCCGCGTCGTCCGAGGTGAAGGCAAGATGTGGATCAGAGTCCAACACCTGGCCGACGAACGGCAGCAGCCGCGGGCTAGTGAGCACAACCAGGTTGGGCCTGTTGAGCTGGAGTAGGCCGGGTGGTGGCACGATCTCGGACTCTGACTCCAGTCCCAAGGTGCGGAGTAGGTCTGCTAGCCGCTCGTAGGCACCGAACGCCTCTCCTGATGCGACCACCAGTGACTTCCCGTCCGCGCGGCCCGTTTCCAGCTTTCCACCAATCGCAACCGTGACCTTGCCGGTGCCGAAAAACGCGCGCTCAGGGCGAACTCCGGCGCTCATGAGCTGCGAGATACGCCCGCGGGACATGCCCAGGGCGTTTGCGATCTGAATCTGCGTCATGCCCTCCGAGATCAACTCTTCAAGGCATTCCCGGCGTTCGGCTGACAGATCCGCGATTGCCGTTTGATGATCGTCGATTTTCTCATTGATCGACTGCGCACGCTGCAAGAGCTGTGTCCGCAGATCTGAGACGGACGCTTTCGGCACCTTCGGCTCCATCCGCTAGTGGGCTAACTGATTCTAGCTGGTCAACCCCCGTATCCATACCCGGCCGCGGTAGGCCCCATAAACATGTGTGGTTAGGGGGGTTGACATCACAGGACCCTCGCCCGCAAGCTGTGTTTAGCCCGGTAAACAGAACCGATTACGGGGCTATCAAGGCCCAGTAGCTGCGGGAATGCGTTCCGTACGTTCCTGCTACCTGCTGGTGACTGCATGTTCCTTGATCAATTTCACAGCGACAGGAGAAGGCGCTGGCTTCGGCCGCTCCGAGTATCCCTGCCTTGAGCCACACGGTGGCCGACCCCGGTAGATCCCGGGCGAGCGGGGCGAACGAGCGGTTGGGCTCGCGCTGACTGCACAGATCATGTGGCCGCTCGTCGGCCGAGTGTTTCTGCTGCCCGGGGCGCGGTCGTTGGCCGCGCCCCGGGTGGCGTCTACCGATTCCGCACTGATCTGGGAGGGGTGTCGTGATGACGCTCGCTGCATCTGTTCGTGTCTCGATCCGTTCGTCGGCTGCGTGGCGTGAGTGCCGCTGTGGCCGTGTGGTCTCGCAGCCCGCCGATGACGGCCGCTGCCCTCACCGCTCCGCCCGTGCGCGCCGTTCGGCGCGCTGACAGCTTCCGTGGGGCTGGGCTCGCCCAGCTCGCGCGGTGGCCGCCAGGGTGGCGGCTTGGCGGTCGATGACCGCAGCAAACGGCCCCGGCAGGGATTGCAGCCCTGCCGGGGCCTTGCACCTACTCCACCTGCTGAAGGGAAGAGAGCGATGCCTGTTCAGGCTATCGCGTCGGCACCTGCCGACGAGCCGGGCGCTGCCTGGCTGACCTACGCCAACCCGCTCGCGCCGGTGGCGGCACGCCACTGCGCTGGCCACGTCCACCACGACCCGGCCGACCTACTCGGCGGGATCGCCTGCGAGTCGGCATGGGCCAAGGCCCTGACCGATGACCTGCTGATCGCGCTGGAGTGCGACCTGCCGCTGATCGTTGAGGCCGACCCGACCTACATCGACGAGATCGCTGTGGAGCGGGCTGTGCGCGGTGAGGAACTGGAGCTGACCGAGCTGGAGCGCGCCGAGGTCAAGCGCCGCCTGGCCGAGGTCCGCGACCGCCGCAACCGCGGCTACCGGTTCGTCTGCTCCCGCGCCGCCGCCCGGCGGAGGACCGCACGGTGAGCGCCGCCCAGCTCGACCTGTTCACCGGCGCTGCCGCCAACTCGCCCCCCACGCCGCCACCCGCGCGCCGGGCGGTCAGGCCGCCGCTGGAGCGCGGGCAGGTCCGCTACGCCACGTTCGGCGGCCAGCGCGACTGCGCCGACTGCTGGCAGGCACAAGCCGACGCGCACGCGGCCGGCACGCCGGTGCCGGTGCGCCGCCGGGCCACCTCCACCCGCGAGACCACCGGCGGCAAGGAGCACCTATGCGAGCTGCACAAGCTCGACCGCCAGTCCACGGACACGGAGGTGGCGGTCTGATGCCCCGCACTCGTGCAAGCCGCGCGATCGGCGAGATCGCCCGCCGCGCCGCCCGCGGCGAACTCACCTCCGAACAGGCCGCGGCGCTGACGGCGCGTATCCGCTCCGGGCAGCGTGACGCGCTCTACCGCGCCGCCCTCGACACCGCAGCCGCACCGGCCGAGCCGGTGCAGGTGCGGCTCATCGGCCGCACCGCTGACGTGGCAAGCCTGCTGACCGTCCTGGACGACACGACGGCGCTGTCGGCCGTGTCCGACCCGTACCCGACTTCCCGGCCCGGTGTGGTGCGCGTGTACGCGACCGCCGAGCGCCGCCACCCGCTTTCAGGAGGCTTGAAATGACCGCACCCGCCAGTACCTACCCCCGTACCGCATCCGACCTGCTCCCCCTCGCGAGGCAGATGGCCCAGCGGCTGGGTGAGATCCCGTCGCGCAATTCGCTGATGTCGGAGTTCCGGATCGGCGCGCCGAAGGCCGGAGAGCTGCGCGGCCTGCTGGCCGCCGACACGGCGGGCACCCTGCCCGCCCAGCCGTCCCCGGAACTGATCACCGGCGGTCCGGACACCCACCCGGCCCCGGACCCGTCGCCGAGTCCGGAGACCGCCGCCGCGCCGATCACGGTGGAGACGTTGCCGCTGACGGCGGTTGACGGACACCCGGACACGAAGATCGCCCCGGCCGTCGCCGAGCCGGTCGCGGCCCCGGCTGCGGCGGTGCGCCCGAAGCGCCGTATCCGGTCGTGGCCGGTGTTCATCATCGGGCTGGGCGCGTTCGTCGGGATCTGGTCCGGGTGGGTGGAGCTGGGCAAGCTCACCGGGTTCGGTGTGGTCCACCCGCTGCCCGGCATCGCTGACGGGTTCAGCCTGAACACCGCGATCACCCTGCCCCTGGGCATGGAGGCCTACGCGGCGTACGCGCTGAAGGTGTGGATGAGCACCGGCATCCCGGCCCGGGCGCGCAGCTTTGCCCGCTGGTCCACCATCGTGGCGCTGCTGGTCGGCATGGCCGGGCAGGTCGCTTACCACCTGATGTCGGCTGCTGACATGGCTTCCGCGCCGTGGCAGATCACCACCGCCGTGGCGTGTCTGCCGGTCGTGGTCCTCGGCTTGGCCGCGACCCTGGCGCACCTGGTCGCCAACGGCGACGAGGAGGACGCCCGGTGACCGCCGACGGCTTCCACCCCGACGACACGCACCCCGCCATCGACCCCGATGCCGACCTGACCGAGCAGATCCACGAGCTGATCGCATGGATCGACGGCCGCCTGGGCGACGAGCACGCCAACCGGCAGATGGCGCTGGAGCGGACGCTGGACTACCTCGACTGGCTGAACTACCGCGCCAGGCAGGTCGCCCAGCAGCACGGAATCACGCTGCTGCCGTGCCGGCCGGACGAGCAGATCCTCTCGCCGAATGGGCGCTTGCGCGTGCCGCTGCCGCGGTTCCCACGGCGCTGACCGCCACCGTGCGGGCTGGGCTCACCTGCCCGGCCCGCAGCGGTGGCCGCCAGACCGGCGGACAGTCCCGAAGGGAGCCTGCTCGTGGCTAACGAGACCACCCTGACCCTGGTCGGCAACCTCACCGCCGACCCCGAACTGCGCTTCACCCCGGGCGGGGCGGCGCTGTGCAAGTTCACCGTGGCGTCCACCCCGCGCAACTACGACAAGGCCACCGGCGAGTGGAAGGACGGCGACCCGCTGTTCATGAACTGCTCTGCGTGGCGGGAGATGGCCGAGAACATCGCCGAGTCCCTGCACAAGGGCTCACGCGTCGTGGTCACCGGCCGCCTGAAGCTCAACCGGTGGAAGACCCCGGAGGGCGAGAACCGCCAGGCGATGCAGCTCGACGTCGAAGAGGTCGGCCCATCGCTGCGGTATGCGACCGCGCAGGTCAAGAAGCTGACCCGCACCGGTGGCGGCACGGCCGTGCCGTCCGGTGAGGCCGACCCGTGGGCCAGCGACAACGGCGGCGATGAGCCTCCGTTCTGACCTTGCGGGCCGTGACCGTGCGCGCCGAGCAGCAGTGTTCGGCGCGCGCGGTGGCAGCCCGCGGTGGGTGACGCCAGAGGGAGGAAAGCAGTGCGCAACGTCGATGACCTGTCCCCGACCGAGGTGCTCGCGATGCGAGCCGAAGCAAGCGCCACCCGCTACCACGCCACGATCGTGGTCGCCGCGTTCGTGCTGGTGGCGACCGTCCTGACGTGGTTGTTCGCCGCGCCGTACTGGCTCACCGGGGGCCTGGCCGGGCTGTTCGTGGCCGCCCACCTCGGGGCCCGGATCGGCTACTACCAGCAGAAAGAAGACGTCACCCGCCTGCTCGACGCGACCGGGCCTGACGCGTCCGGTGACGCCGGGCAGTGAGAAAGGCGCGGGACACGGCGGCTTCCTCAAACACGCCGTGTCCCGCTCACCCCTTCGCGGAAGGAGCCAACCCAGTATGCCCAGCCCAACCACCCTCAACCCCGGCGGTGCCGTATGAGCGAGCAGCAGCCGTGCGGTGTGTGCCCGATGCTGCACGCCGAGATCGCCCGCCAGCGCACCCTGATCGTCCACCTGCAGCAGTGGTGCACGTGGCTGTCCCAGCGCCTGGCCGAGCTGCGCGGCGCGGTAGCCGCCGCGGAGCTGCTGATGCGCGAGCAGGCCGAGCAGCCCACCATGCCGCGCGGCCGCCTGCTCACCCAGCTCCACGAACGCCTGATCACTGCCCTTATCGACGCTGACCGGAGGTAGCACCATGGCACTGACCCCTGTCGTGTTCAACGACGACAACGAACCCACCCGCGTCACGCTGCCCGGCCCGGCCGGGCCCGTCGACGCCGAGTCCTACAGCGTGTACCGCCCCGACCTGGGCGAGCCGGTTGACGCCGCCGACATCGGCATGGAGCTGACGTGGGCGGACGTGACCAGCCGCACGCGGCGCGTGCCACTGGTGCCGGCGTGGATGCTGTCGGCCCACACCCGCCGCGCCACGATCCGCGCGCTGGCCAACGACGTCGGCTATTACGCGGCGTTCCACGCGCTGCGCGGCCCGAAGTACGGCGGCAAGCTGCTCATCTACGCCCCGCGCGGGATGTACCGGCTGGCCCGCCGTGTGCTGCGGTGGGCCAGTGCCGAAGAGGGCAACTGGGGCTTGCGCCAGCACGCCGCCGACCACAACGACGCCTACACGTGGCAGTCCCTGAACCGCACCAGGTCGAAGGAGTCCAAGCCCCGCTGGATGCTGCTCGGCGCTGCCGGCACGGCCACCTGTGTGGGCGGGATGGTCCTTGAACTGTCCGGGGCGATCCCGCTGATCGGCTGGTACGCCGCCGCTGCGGCTGCGGTCGCGGTGGCGGCGCAGGCGGGCAAGCCCGTCGACAAGCCGATCACCGACCGCGTCACCAACACGCCGAAGTTCACCAAGCTCACCGCCGAGCAGGTCCGCGGGGCCCTCGTGTCGCTGCGGCTGGCAGGGCTGACCGATTCCGGGCAGGTCGACTTCCCGTCTCCGATCCACCGTGATGGTCCGGGCTGGCTGGCCAGGGTGAACCTGCCGCTGGGCATTGAGGCGGTCAAAGCGATCGAGAAGCGTGCCGCGCTGTCCTCGGCGCTGCGGCTGCCGGTTGACCAGGTCTGGCCTTCGGCTGGTCCGGAGCACGCCGGGCAGCTCGATCTGTGGGTCGGGTACCAGCCTGCGTCGAAGATGGGCACGCCCCGCTGGTCGCTGCTGGCAGACAACGCCGTCACCAGCGTCTTCGAGGAGACGGAGTTCGGCAGCGACGAGCGCCAGCGGCCGGTCACGACCACCGGTTTCGCCCGCTCGTTCCTGGGCGGTGGCCAGCCCGGATCGGGTAAGAGCTACGCCGGGCGGTCCCTCGCGCTGGCCTGGTCCCTCGATCCCACGGTGGAATTCAAGATTGCCGAGTTCAAAGGGACCGGCGACTTCCTGGACTTCGAGCCGCTGTGCTCCACCTACGTCGTCGGTGTCGACGACGAGGCGATCCGGCAGGGCGGCGCGATCCTGGCGTGGGCCCTGGCAGAGGCCGAGCGGCGCGGCAAGCGCATCCTGGCCGCGAAGAAGGCCGGGCTTGCCCCGGAGGGCAAGGTCACGCCGGAACTCGCGCGCCAGCGCGGGTCTGGGCTGCACCCGATCGTGCTCATTTTCGACGAGGTGCACGAGCTGTTCGCCGCGGACAAGGACGCCGCCGATGCCGCGGAACGGCTGATCAAACGGGCGCGTGCGCTGGGCATCATCGTGGTCCTGCTCACCCAGATCCCGGACAAGACCAGCCTGCCGCCCAACATCACCCGGTGTGTCACCAACCGCTGGTGCCTGTCGGTGCAGGGCCAGCAGGAGAACGACATGATCCTTGGCACCGGGGCGTACAGGCGCGGGATCACCGGCACCGTGTACCGGCCGGTGGTCGACGCGGGCTGGGGTGTCATGACCGGCGGTCCAACGCCGGTGTCGGTCCGGTCGCAGTACCCCACTCCGCAGGAGTCCGCCGCGATCATCGCCCGCGCGATTGCGCTGCGCGGCGGCGTGCGTCCGGTCGGCAATGACCTGCCGCAGGCGCGTGACCTGCTTGCTGACCTGGTCGCGGTGTGCGGTGACAACGGCCAGCACTGGTCGGTTGCCGCGCCGGCACTGGCCGAGCGGTGGCCTGCGGCGTATCCGGCGATCACGGCTGAGGCGCTGTCGGACATGGCGCGCGCTCTCGGTGTCCCGTCACTGGGAGTGAAGATCGCGGGGAAGGTCCTCAAGGGCTACCGGCACGCTGACCTGACCAAGATCCTCGCCGGTCGGGCACAGCCGTAGGCCGGTAACCCCGGGGGTAACGGCAGGGGCAGGGGTAACGGTGCCGTTACCCCTGCCGTTACCCGTCCAACCGCACCGCTACCAGCAACGACATCGGCCAGGTAGCGGGTAACGCCATGCCCGAAACAGGCCCCGGAACAGCCCGTGGAGGCCCCTCATGACACCCGAAGTGATCGTTACCGCCACCCTCACCACAGCGACCGGAGTCTATGCGCTGGCTTGCTGGGTGCGGCCGTTTGGACGCTGCCGCGCCTGCTCCGGAACCGGCGTCCGACGCACCGTTCTTCTACGCACAGTGACCACCTGCCGCCGCTGCAAGGGTGCTCGGCTGCGCCTGCGGATCGGACGCCGGATCTACAACACGTTCCACAACGCCAACACCGAGGCCGCACGCGCCACGCGAGCCAAGGACACCACGCGATGAACCCGACCGCCCCGCCTGCCTCCGGAGGAGCAGCCATGATCCCGCGCATCTACGAAGCCGTCACCGGCAAGCCCTGGATGACCACCACCCGCGACGTCACCACCGACGTCGGCCCGACCATCCGCGCCCGCTACCCCGAACTGATCGTGTTCTCCGACCTCGAACTCATGCGGATGACCCCCGAGCAGGCCATCAGCATCGCGACGCAGCTGCGCGCCCTCTGCCAGCACGACGCGCCCCGCGCACTCGCCTACCAGTGACCGCCACCAGGACCGGCCGACCCGCACGGTCGGCCGGTCCCCGCCGCCTCACCGGAGGGCAGATGAGCAGCACAACCCTAAGAGCAGAAAGGCCGCCTGCGGCGGCTCACCCCTTGTCGGCGGCTGCGCTGCGCTACGCCGCCAACGGCTGGCCAGTCTTCATGCTCGGCCGGTCCAAACGGCCCGTAGCGCTCTGCCCGCCCTGCGAGACGGCACGCAAGACCAAGACTCCGCACGACCCGCAGGCGTGCCCCTGCCTGACCTGCCATGGCTTCTACGCGGCCACCACCGACCCGCACCGCATCGCCGCGATGCTGACCGCCGTACCGCGCGGACTCTTGGCCATCCGCACCGGCGCTGCCTCCGGGCTGGTCATCATCGACGTCGACCCCCGCCACGACGGCGCTGCTTCGCTGCGCGCCCTCATGGACCGCGGGCTGACCCCACCGACCAGGTACGTGCGCACTGGCTCCGGTGGGCTGCACCTGTACTACCGCCACCCCGGTCACCCCGTGCCGTGCGACGAAGGCAGGCGGCTCGGCTCCGGCATCGACGTCAAGGCAGACGGCGGCTACGTCCTCGCGCCACCCTCACCCCATCCCGACACCGGCCGTCCGTACCTGTGGGCCGACGACGGGGCGCAGATCAGGGATATGGCCCCCGCGCTGGTAGCTGCCTGTGTCGCCGAGGTGCGGCGGCGCGCGCCCGTGCGTCCTGCCGGCAACCCGCTGCCCCCGCGCAGCGGGGGGGCCATATCCCATCCCGACCGGCTCATGTCCGCGCTGGTCGCCCGTATCAGCGCAGCACCGGAGGGCAGGCGGCGCGTGACCCTGTATGGCTGCGCACGCGGCGCCGCACTCATCGTTGCCGCAGGCCACCTCACCAGCACGGATGCCTACGACGCCCTCGTGTCCGCCTGCGACGCCGCAGGCTGGCCCTGGGCCAAGTCCACCCCCAACGCCATCCGAGACGGATTTGCCGCAGAAGGAGTGACATTGTGACCCGATCACCAGCCAAAACCCGCCCCACCGTCGATGGCGCGGCGCTCCTGAACCGCGTACACGCCACGATCGCCCGCTACTGCGTGCTCCCGTGTCCGGAGGCCGTCGACGCGGTAACGCTGTGGATCGCCGCCACGCACGCCCAGGAGGCGTGGGCGTACGCGCCCCGGCTGATCATCCGCGCGCCGCTGCGCCGCTGCGGCAAATCCCGGCTGCTGGACGTGGTCGAAGCCGCGTGCCACAACCCGATGATGAGCGTCAACGCCAGCCCCGCCGCGATCTACCGAACGGTCGGAGCAGGCTCCACGATGACGCTGCTGCTGGACGAGTTCGACGCGATCTTCGGCGCGAAAGCCGCCGGAGACGAAGACCTGCGCGGGCTGCTCAACGCCGGTCACCAGCGCGGGCGACCGGTCAGCCGCTACGACGCTGCCACCCAGCGCGTGGAGCACATCGAGACGTTCTGCATGGTCGCCATGGCCGGGATCGGGCTCGCGCCCGAGACCATCGAGGACCGGGCCGTCATCGTCAAGATGCGCCGCCGCGCCGCCGGAGAGCACGTCAAGCCCTGGCGGCTACGCCGCGACCGGCCCATCATCACCGGGCTCGCCACCGAGCTACGCGAATGGCTCGCCCCTCACCTGACCGAGCTGGAGAACGCCGAACCGGTCATGCCCCTGGAGGACCGCGCCGCCGACACCTGGGAACCGCTCATCGTCATCGCCGACTTCGCCGGTGGCGACTGGCCAGAGCGTGCGCGGGCGGCTGCGGTGCTGCTCAGCGAGGAAGCCGACCGCGTAGCGGTCAGCTCCGACTCCGGCCGGCTGCTGGCCGACATCCGCAGCGCGTTCGGCACCGAAGAGGCCCTGCCGACCGCCGGGCTGCTGGCCCGCCTGCGCGCCGACGACGAAGCGCCGTGGGCGACCTGGGATAAGACCGGGCTCAGCCCGATCAGGCTCGCCGCGATGCTGCGCGAGTACGACATCCGCAGCAGCAACATCCGCTTCCCCGCCCCGCTCGGCCAGACCAAGGGCTACCGCCGCGCCGACTTCACCGACGCATGGTCGCGCTACTGCCCCGAAACCACCGACGGTGACGAAGAAGGCGAGTGGGACGGGTCAACCCGTCCCACTCAAGATCCCGTCCCAGGGGTGAGCAGCCTTGGGACGGGTGGGACGGGTGGGACGGGTACCCCTTCCCCCTTGCGTCTCGTCCACTCTCAGTGACATCGAGCGTGCCCGCCCCGACCGAGGGCGGGCACGCTCCACACTCGACAGTTCAGTGCAAACCAGAGCAAGACATGAGCAACACCCATGTATAGACATCAACCACGCTGAGATCTTGGCTCAGCGTGGCTCTCAGAGCTGTTTCCACCGGGGAGGAGACACAGTGACCGCCGCAGCCATCCCGAGACAGCGCGCCAGCGAAGAGAAGCTGACGCTTCAGGAAGTACTGGCAGAACTCAAGATCACACGCTCAACCTTCTACGACTGGCGAGCCAAAGGCCGCGCCCCGCGCTGCCACAAGCTGCCAAACGGTGACCTGCGAATTCTCCGCAGTGAGCTTGACGAGTGGTTTAACGCGCAGAGGGAGGTACTGGCCTAGTGGACACCTCGTATGACGTGCGCATATGGAAGATCGAGACGTACGAGGGTAAGCGCGGGAAGAGCTACTACGTCCGATGGGCGGTAGCGGGGAAGCCATGGCGAGAGCCGTTCAAGGTGAAAGCCCTGGCTGAGAGCTTCCGCTCGGACCTGATGACTGCCGCGCGCAAGGGCGAAGCGTTCGACATCGAGACCGGGCGGCCCACGTCGGCCGCCCGGCCCGACCAGGCGACGACCTGGTATGAGTTCGCCTGCTCCTACGCGGACATGAAGTGGCCACGCGTGGCCGCAACGACCAGGCGCACGCACGCGGAGGCGCTTACCGCCGTGACCGTCCTGATGCTGACAGGAACGGCCGGTAAGCCAGGTGATCAGGAGATCCGCCACGCGCTCTGTCGCTGGGGCTTCAATACCCAGCTACGAGCCCATGCGCCCGCCGAGGTGCAAGCAACGCTCCGGTGGGTTGCCCGACATTGCCGTACGGTAGTCAGCCTGCGAAAGCCTGACGTGTTGCGATCCGTGCTGGATGGCTTAACCGTGCGACTCGACGGCACTCCCGCCGCGCCAAGCGTGGTGAGCCGCCGAAGAAAGATCCTCAATGCTGCCGTGGAGTACGCCGTAGAGCGGCGCTTGCTTCCGTCCAACCCTGTGCCGGCACTCAAGTGGAAGGCTCCCCGAACCGTCCACACGATCGATCGGCGGTCAGTCGCCAATCCCGAGCAGGTGCGATCTCTGCTGGAAGCCGTCCAGGAGCAGAAGCGCAGCGGTCCACGCCTGGTGGCGTTCTACGGCTGCCTCTACTACGCGGCTATGCGGCCCGAGGAAGCCGCCGCCCTGAACAAGACGAATCTCTCCCTGCCCGCGGAGGGCTGGGGAAGGATCTACCTGGTCGGTGCCGAGCCGCACGCTGGCAAGGACTGGACGGACACGGGTAAGAACCGCGAAAAGCGGCAGCTCAAACAGCGGGCGATAGGCGAAGGGCGAGAAGCGCCATGTCCGCCGCCGCTCACCGCCCTGCTGAACTGGCACATCGACACGTTCGGCACAGCACCGGACGGACGCCTTTTCACGGGTGAGCGCAACGGCGAGGAGCTACCAAAGGGCACGATCAACAAGGTATGGAGACTCGCCAGACAGGCTGCCTTCGCCCCGGAGCTGGCAGCCTCGCCGCTGGCCGCGACGCCGTACGACCTCCGGCACGCGGCTCTCTCGACGTGGCTCAACGGGGGAGTGCCCCCGACCGACGTAGCCGACCGCGCGGGCCACTCTGTGGAGATCCTGCTGAGGATCTACGCGAAATGCCTGGACGGGGGAGAGGACGTGATCAGACAGCGAATGGAGGGGTCACTGGGCATCTAGGAGGCCGGAAAACTTTGGCGCGTATTTGGCGCGGACAGCCGTAGAGCGCCGGATTTCACCGGACACAGTCGTACAGACGTTTGAAGCCGCTGATCTGGTTTCCCCAGGTCAGCGGCTTCTTTTTGCTGGTGATCAGTGGTGCCCCCGGCAGGATTCGAACCTGCGCCCCCGCCTCCGGAGGGCGGTGCTCTATCCCCTGAGCTACGGGGGCTCAGTGACCGACAAAGAGTAGCAGGTCCCCTTCGTGGCATCGAATCGGTATCCGGGTCCTCCGTTCGGCCGATGGTGTGTCGTGTCGATCATCAGCCCACGGACGGTTAATCCGATCCGAGCCCTCTTCACTCCGGGTCACGATGTGGCGTTGCACCACTTCCACCCTCCGGAGGACCCATGAACAAGCGTCTGCTGGCGCCGCTGGCCACCGTCTCGCTGGCGGCCGTGGGCGCTGGGCTCGCCACGTTGTTCGCCCTGCCCGCGCAGGCGCACAACGCGCCGACGGCCCCCTACGACGCGGTGCTGCACCACGCACACCACAACACCAAGGCGAAGATCTTCACCCGCGGCTGTACGGAGATCGGCAACCTGGCCGCCGCGGACAAGGACGGCTGGGTGTTCAACATCGCGCCGGACGAGTTCGACACCACGATCGGCATGTGGGCGAAGTTCGACACCCCCGGCGGCCAGGTCACCACCTATATCAAGGACGGTGACGCCGACGCGTACCCGCACGGCTTCGCCAACGCCGCCAACAAGCACCTGGCCTGGGTGGTCGTGCCGGCCGGCTGGACGCTGCTGGACGCCGAGGGCAAGAGCGTCGGCAGCAAGAACGTGGACCGGATCGTGGTCACGCACACCTGCGCGGGCGAGGGCGGCAACACCCCGTCGCCGTTCCCGTCGGAGTCGCCGAGCGGCACGCCCACTCCGGGGACGCCGACGCCCGGCACGCCGACCCCGGACTCGTCCGAGTCCCCGAGCACGAGTGGCACGCCGGACGTTCCGGGTGACTCGCCGTCGCCGTCGGAGCCGGGCCTGCCGGTGACCGGCGCGGCCGTGACCGTCTTCGCTTCGGTGGGCCTGGCCCTGATCGTGGGCGGGGCGGGCACGATCTTCCTGGTGCGTCGCCGCCGGGACCTGCCGACCGAGGTCTGAGCACGCGGCGGTGAATGAGAAGGGCCCCGCCGGAACTCCGGCGGGGCCCTTGCTCTGCGTATCCGATCAGCGCTTGGCGAGCGTGGTCTGCAGCTTCTGCATCTCGGAGATCTCCAGCTGCTGGCGGGCCTTCATGCCCTTGGCGAGCCAGAGCACGTCGGGATCGTCGGTCTGGGTCAGCACGGCGTCGACCATGTGCACGCCGCCCAGGTGATGCTTGATCATCATCTCCAGGAACAGGCGGTCGACGTCCTTGCCGGTGGCGTTCTCCAGCGCGGTCATCTCCTGCGAGGTGGCCATGCCGGGCATCAGGTTGCCGTTGGTCAGCGACTTGTCGCCGTCGGGCATCCAGGCCATCGGCTTGGCGTCGGAGTTGATGTTCAGGCTCCAGTCGCGCAGCCACTGGCCCATGATGCCGATCTGGGCCTGCTGGGTGAGCGCGATGTCCTCGCCGAGGACGCGCACCTCGTGCGCGTTGCCCTTCTTCGCGGCGATCATGGCCATGGCCACGGCCTGGGCATGGTGCGACGACATGTCGCGGGCGAAGCCGGCGGCGGCCGAGTCGTCGGCCGGCGTGGCAGGCGCGGCCAGCCGGGTCACGCCGAAACCGATGGCGAGCCCGACCAGCACCGCGAGCGCCACGGAGAGGGCCAGCCCTCGCGTGCTGAACCGAGGGCTGTTCCCCACGTCCGTCATGTCGCTCCTGTCAGCCCTGCTGCTGCTGGGTGAGCGCGGCGACCTGCTGCTCGTTCAGCGGCTTGTCGCCGGTGGCGGTGTTGCCGCCCTGGCACGTCGCACCCGGCTCCTGGGTCGCGTTGACGCGCAGCGCGCCGATGAAGTCGTCGATCCGGGAGTCGCTCGCGTTGTCGACCTTGAGCTGGTAGCCCCAGGCCTGCAGGGAGATCGGCTTGTCCAGGTTCTCGACCGGGCTCATCAGCATCATCTCCTTGCCCTCGACCTTGGCGGCCAACGCGGCCACCTGGTCGGCGGGCAGGTCCTTGCGGTACGTGACCCACACGGCGCCGTGCTCCAGGCTGTGCACCGCGTGCTCGTTCGGGATCGGGGCCTCGTAGACGTCGCCCATGCACTGCTGCCACACGTAGCTGTGGGTGCCGCCGACCGGCGGGTTCTGGTCGTACTTCTCCGGGTTGTACGTGTGGTTGCTCTTGAGCTCCGTCGTCACGTGCGTGATGCCGTCGATGGCGTTGGCGCGCGTCTCCCAGTCGTAGCCCGCGCCGCCCGGCCGGAACGCCGCCCAGGCGCCCCAGCCGATGATGCCGACCGCGATCAGGCCGACGGCGGCGAACATGGCGATGGGACCCCAGTTGCGGCCCTGGTTGACCTTGACAGGCGTGATCGGCTTCTTGGGGCCGCCCTTGACGCCCTTCGGCGGGGTCTTGGCACCGCCGCCGGTGGCGGGCTTGGCGCCGGCCGCGGGCTTGCCGCCGACCTTCACAACATTGGGGCGGTGCTGCTCGCCGCCTTGCGTGCTGATGCTCATCGTGGTGTCCGTCACATCGAGGGGTGGGCGCGCCCGCCGTGCGGTGGGACGCAGAGGGCCGAAGTCTACCCGGTTAGCATGGCCGGGTGACTCCCGCGAATATCGCCGATGCTGTCCTGACCGCCGCAAAAGCCGTCTTCACGGCCCGCGGCCTCGACCTGGCGGCCCTGCCGGCGGCGGCGACGGTGGAGCGTCCGCGCAACCCGGAGCACGGCGATTACGCCACCAACCTGGCTCTTCAGGTCGCCAAGAAGGTCGGCGCGAACCCGCGCGACCTCGCCTCGGCCCTGGCCGGGGAACTCAGCAAATTCACAGGGATCGCTGCTGTGGAGATCGCCGGGCCGGGCTTCCTCAACATCCGGGTGGACGCGGCGGCGGCGGGGGAGCTGGCCCGCCTGGTCGTCACCCAGGGCACGGCGTACGGGCACGGCACGGCGCTGGCGGGGCTGCGGCTGAACCTGGAGTTCGTGTCGGCGAACCCGACCGGCCCGATCCACCTGGGCGGAGTGCGCTGGGCCGCGGTCGGCGACGCGCTCGCGCGGCTGCTCAAGGCGGCGGGCGCGGACGTCACCACCGAGTACTACTTCAACGACGCCGGGTCGCAGATCGACCGGTTCGCCAAGTCGCTGCAGGCCGCGGCCCGCGGCGAGGCGACGCCGGAGGACGGCTACGGCGGCGCGTACATCGCCGAGATCGCCGAGGCGGTCAAGGCCAAGCATCCCGGCGCGGACGACCTGGAGACGTTCCGGGTCGAGGGCGTCGAGCTGATGTTCGCGCAGATCAAGTCGTCGCTGGCCGAGTTCGGCACGCACTTCGACGTGTACTTCAACGAGAAGGACCTGCACACCAAGGGCGAGCTGGACCTGGCCCTGGAGCGGCTGCGGGCGCAGGGGCACATCTACGAGGCCGACGGCGCGACCTGGCTGCGGACGACCGACTTCGGCGACGACAAGGACCGGGTGCTGCGCAAGAGCGACGGCGAGTGGACCTACTTCGCCGCCGACTGCGCCTACTACCTGGACAAGCGGGAGCGGGGCGCGGAGAAGATCGTGATGATGCTGGGCGCCGACCACCACGGCTACGTGGGGCGGATGCGCGCCATGGCGGCGTGCTTCGGCGACGACCCGGACGTCAACCTGGAGATCCTCATCGGGCAGCTGGTCAACCTGGTACGCGACGGCCAGCCGATGCGCATGAGCAAGCGCGCGGGCACCGTGGTGACCATGGAGGACCTGGTCGACGCGATCGGAGTGGACGCCTCCCGCTACGCCCTGGCCCGGTACAGCATCCACTCGCCGATCGACATCGACGTCGACCTGTGGACCCGGGCGACCCGCGACAACCCGGTCTACTACGTGCAGTACGTCGCCGCCCGCTCCGCCAGCGTCGCCCGCAACGCGGCCGAGCTGGGGCTGACCAGGGACGTGGGCGAGTTCGACCCGGCGCTGCTGGCCCACCCGAAGGAGCTGGAGCTGCTCAAGGCGCTCGGCGATTATCCGGCCGTGGTGGCCGGCGCGGCCGAGCTGCGGGAGCCGCACCGAGTGGCGACCTACCTGGAGACCCTGGCTGGGGACTATCACCGCTTCTTCGACAACTGCCGGGTGCTGCCCATGGGGGACGCACCGATCGAGCCCGTCAACGTCGCCCGGCTCTGGCTCAACGACGCCACTCGCACCGTCATCGCCAACGGCCTCGGCCTGCTCGGCGTGACCGCCCCTGAACGGATGTGAACGACCTTGCGCGCACATGAGGCCGGTGCCCTGCACGGAGACTTCGGGCACCAGGGACCTTCCTGGCTGCGTACACCCGCCGATGTGAACGAGCTGATGACGCCGCTGTGGCCGCGGACCGCGACCAAGGACGACGCGGGTGTGCTGCGGGTCGGCGGCCGGGACGTGACCTCCCTGGCCGAGGAGTTCGGGACGCCGGCGTACGTGCTGGACGAGGAGGACTTCCGGGCCCGCTGCCGCGACTTCAAGCAGGGCTTCGCGGGCGCGGACGTGTACTACGCGGGCAAGGCGTTCCTGTGCCGGGCGATCGTGCGCATCCTGGTCGAGGAGGAGATGAACCTCGACGTGTGCAGCGGCGGCGAGCTGCGCACCGCGCTGGCCGCGGGCATGGACCCGGCCCGCATCGCGCTGCACGGCAACAACAAGTCGGTACGCGAGCTGACCCGCGCCGTCGAGAACGGGGTGGGCCGCATCGTGGTCGACTCGTTCGACGAGATCGAGCGCCTGTCGGCGATCGCCCGCGAGCGCGGGGTCCGCCCGCGCGTCATGATCCGGGTGACCGTCGGCGTCGAGGCGCACACCCATGAGTTCATCGCGACCGCGCACGAGGACCAGAAGTTCGGCTTCTCGCTGGCGGGCGGCAAGGCGTTCGAGGCGGCCCGGCTGATCCTGGAGCAGGACACGCTGGAGCTGCGCGGCCTGCACTCGCACATCGGCTCGCAGATCTTCGACACGTCGGGTTTCGAGGTCAGCGCCCGGCGCATCCTGACCCTGCAGGAGCGCATCCGCACCGAACTCGGCGCGGAGCTGCCCGAGCTGGACCTGGGCGGCGGCTTCGGCATCGCGTACACCAGCCAGGACACGCCCTCGCCGGCCGCCGACCTGGCCGAGCGGATGTTCAAGATCGTGGCGGACGAGTGCCGCGGCCTGGAGCTGGCCCAGCCGCACCTGTCCGTGGAGCCGGGCCGGGCGATCGTCGGCCCGTCCACCTTCACGCTGTACGAGGTCGGCACGGTCAAGCCGCTGGACGGCCTGCGCACGTACGTGAGCGTGGACGGCGGCATGAGCGACAACATCCGCACCGCGCTGTACGACGCGTCGTACTCGGCGACGCTGGCGTCACGTGCGTCACAGGCGGAGCCGATTCTTGCCCGCGTGGTGGGAAAACATTGTGAGGCGGGGGACGTGGTGGTGAAGGATGAATTCCTGCCTGCCGACGTCCGGCCCGGAGATCTTATCGCGGTGCCCGGCACGGGTGCCTACTGCCGGAGCATGGCCAGCAATTACAACCACGTGCCGCGGCCGCCTGTCGTGGCGGTGCGGGACGGGCAGGCGCGGGTGATCGTGCGCAGGGAGACCGAGGACGATCTCCTGGCGTTGGACGTGGGGTAGGGCGCGATCTCGCCCCTGCCAGGTTGAGCGTTACGGGAGACGAAGTGGCTGACTCGGTCAAGGTGGCGTTGCTGGGATGCGGCGCCGTCGGCTCGGAGGTCGTACGCCTGCTGCACGAGCAGGCCGACGACCTGACGGCGCGTATCGGCGCCCCCGTCGAGCTGGTCGGCATCGCCGTACGCAGAGCGGGTCGGGACCGGGGCGAGCTGCCGGTCAGCGCTAACCTGTTCACCACGGACGCCCTCGGCCTGGTCAAGCGCGACGACGTGGACGTGGTCATCGAGGTGGTGGGCGGCATCGAGCCCGCCCGCACCTGGCTCGTCGAGGCGCTGCGCGCGGGCAAGTCCGTGATCACCGGCAACAAGGCGCTGCTGGCCGAGGACGGCGGCAGCCTGCACGACGCCGCCGCCGAGGGTGGCGCGGACCTGTACTACGAGGCGTCGGTGGCGGGCGCGATCCCGCTGCTGCGCCCGCTGCGCGAGTCCCTGCACGGCGACCGCATCACCCAGGTCACCGGCATCGTCAACGGCACCACGAACTTCATCCTCTCCGCGATGGACGCCACCGGCGCGGGTTTCTCCGAGGCCCTCGAAGAGGCGACCGCGCTGGGCTACGCCGAGGCCGACCCGACCGCCGACGTCGAGGGCTTCGACGCCGCCGCGAAGGCCGCGATCCTGGCCGGCCTCGCCTTCCACACCCGGGTGAAGGCCGCCGACGTGTACCGCGAGGGCATCACCGAGGTCAGCGCGGCCGACGTGGCCAGCGCCAAGGCCATGGGCTGCACGATCAAGCTGCTGTGCATCGCGGGCCGCACCGCCGACGGCGGCGTCAGCGTCCGCGTGCACCCGGCGATGATCCCGCGCACCCACCCGCTGGCCGGGGTCGGCGAGGCGTTCAACGCCGTGTTCGTCGAGGCCGAGGCCGCCGGTCAGCTGATGTTCTACGGCCGCGGCGCGGGCGGCGCTCCGACCGCGAGCGCCGTGCTCGGTGACCTGGTCGCCGTGGGCCGCAACCGCCTGGCCGGGGTGCGGGCCGCCAGCGAGTCCGCCTACGCCGACCTCCCTGTCCACCCGATGGGCGAGGTCCGCACCCGCTACCACGTCTCCCTCGACGTCGCCGACCGCGCCGGCGTGCTCGCCGCGGTGGCCGGCGTCTTCGCCCGCCACGACGTCTCCATCGCCACGGTGAACCAGTCCGGCCGCGGCGACGAGGCCGTCCTGGTCATCGTCACCCACTCCGCCCCCGACAGCGCCCTTGCCGCCACCGTCGCCGAACTCCGCACCCTCGACTTCGTCCGCGCCGTAGCCTCCGTCCTCCGCGTCGAGTTCTAGCCCAGGCCCGCCCGGACGGCCCGAGGCGGTGATCATGAACTTATGGCACGGGTCGACGGCGTGTCGGTGGCACAAGTTCATGATCGACGGTGGAGGATGCGCGCGTCTCGCTGCGTGGAACCCGAGTGGAGTTACGGGCGGAGAGGCGGCAAGGTACTCGATGACACTCGGTAAGGAGGCCAGCATGTGGCGTGGGTTGATCGAGCAGTACCGGGACCGGCTGCCGGTGACGGACAAGACGCCCGTGATCACGCTGCACGAGGGCAACACGCCGCTGGTGCCCGCGCCGGTGCTGTCCGACCGCACCGGGTGTGACGTCTACCTGAAGGTCGAGGGCGCGAACCCGACCGGCTCCTTCAAGGACCGCGGCATGACGGTCGCCGTCTCCACCGCCGTCGAGCACGGCGCGAAGGCGATCATCTGCGCCTCGACCGGCAACACCTCCGCCAGCGCCGCCGCGTACGCCGCCCGCGCCGGCATCACCTGCGCCGTGCTCGTGCCGCAGGGCAAGATCGCGCTGGGCAAGCTCGCCCAGGCGCTCGTGCACGGAGCCAAGCTGCTGCAGGTCAGCGGCAACTTCGACGACTGCCTGGCGATGGCGGGCAAGCTGTCCCAGGACTACCCGGTGGCGCTGGTCAACTCGGTGAACATCGACCGGCTGCACGGGCAGAAGACCGCCGCGTTCGAGATCGTCGAGGCGCTCGGCGACGCGCCGGACATCCACTGCATGCCGGTCGGCAACGCCGGCAACATCAGCGCGTACTGGCTGGGTTACACGGAGGACGTCGCCGCAGGCAACGCCACGAAGACCCCGAAGCTGTACGGCTTCCAGGCCGCCGGCTCCGCCCCGATCGTCAACGGCGCGGTCGTGCCGAACCCGTCCACGATCGCCACCGCGATCCGGATCGGCAACCCGGCCTCGTGGACCAAGGCCCTGGACGCGCGCGACGCGTCGGGCGGTCTCATCGACGCGGTCACCGACCGGGAGATCCTGTCGGCGTACCGGCTGCTCGCCCGGGAGGTCGGCGTCTTCGTGGAGCTGGGTTCGGCGGCCAGTGTCGCGGGCCTGCTGCAGGCGTCGGCGGCCGGCAAGGTGCCGCACGGCTCGCGCATCGTGTGCACGGTGACCGGCCACGGGCTCAAGGACCCGGAGTGGGCCATCTCCACCGCGCCCGCCCCGACCACCATCGGCAACGACCCGCTCGCCGCCGCCCGCGAACTCGGCCTCGCCTGACCCGTCCATGACGTGCACCCCGTGGATCGGGGTGCACGTCACAGCGTGCCCGTGATCCGTGAGATCGCTCTCAGGTGTACGGTGCCTACGTGCTCAGGGTCCTTACGCGTAGCGCCGACTTCCGCCGCCTGTTCCTCGCCGAGGTCATCGTCTTCGGAGCCGACTGGTTCGTCATGGTCCCGCTGCTGGTGCTGCTCAACCGGGAGACCGGCCAGGGACTCTGGGGCGGCCTCGCGCTGGCCGTGGAGACCGGCACCGTCGCGCTGCTGCTGCCGTACGCGGGCACCATCGCGGACCGGTTCAACCGCAAGCACATCCTGATCGCCTCGAACCTCTCCGCGCTCGTCGCCGTCGGCGGCCTGTTCCTGGTGCGCGGCCCCGGTGCGGGCCCGATCGCGCTCGTCGCGCTGGGCGCGCTCGCTGCGGCGAAGGCGTTCTACACCCCCGCTGCCAACGCGTCGGTGCCCAACCTGGTGGACCCGGCCGACATGGGCCCGGCGATGGCCGTCAACGGCACCGCCTGGGGCACCATGACCGTGGTCGCCTCGTCGCTGGGCGGCCTGGTCACCGAGTGGCTGTCCCCGTACGCCTGCTTCGGCCTGGTCGCGGTCAGCCTGTTGACCTCGGCGCTGCTGACCTCGCGGATCAAGCGGCCGACCCAGGGCCTGCTGCCGACGGTGTCCCGCCCGGCGTTCGCGGCGATCCGCGAGGCGCTGGGTTACCTGCGTCGCGAGCCGCGGCTGCTGGCCCTGGTCACCGTGAAGTCGGCGGTGGGCACCGGCAACGGCCTGCTGGCCACGTTCCCGCTGATCGCGGCGACCTTCGGGGTGGGCGCGCGGGGGCTGGGCCTGATGTTCGCGGTGCGCGGCCTGGGCAGCGTGGTCGGCCCGTTCCTGTTCCGGGCGGCGCTGGCCCGGCCGCACTGGCTGTTCCCGGCGCTGGCGCTGTCCATGTCCACCTACGGCCTGGTGTACGTCGGCGTGGCCGGGGCGGGCTGGTTCCCGCTCGTGCTGGCCGGCATCTTCCTGGCGCACGCGGCCGGCGGCGGCAACTGGGTGATGTCGAACTACGCCATCGCGCAGGAGGTGCCCGACGAGCTGCGCGGCCGGGTCAACGCCACCGACACGATGATCGCCATGCTCGCGGTGACCGCCTCCCAGCTGGTCGTGGGCGCGTTCGTCGACTCGGTCGACTGGCGGGTGCTGGTCGCCTGCTGCGGCGTCACCACGCTGTCGTACGCGATCGGCTGGTTCCTGGTCACCCGCCGCATCCCCACCCAGACCCCGGTGCCGGCGCTCGCCGACTGACGCCTGCCGCCGCTCGACTTGCCGGGCAAGTGGGCGAAAGCGGGTCAAGATACGCACGGGTGCCAGGCAAATCGGGCGATCTTGACGGGAAGCGAAGTGGCTTGACACGTCCTGCTAGCTTGGTGATATCACTTCGACATGAGGAGTCGCCATGCAGCATAAGGCGTTCCGGATCTCCGGGTTCATCATGGTCCTCGTGGCGCTGCTGGTGGCAGCCGCAACGATCGCCGTCGTCGCCGTGAACGTGGGCGTGTCCGGCAGCAACGACGCCGCCATCGGCGTGGCCGTCGCGGTGGGCACCCTGCTGCTCGTGCTGATCGCCACCGGGTTCATCGTGATCAGCCCCAACGACGCCCGGGTCATCCAGTTCTTCGGCAAGTACGTCGGCACGATCGGCGAGCCCGGCTTCCACTGGACCTGGCCGCTCACCGAGAAGACGAAGATCTCGAAGCGGGTGCGTAACTTCGAGTCCAACCGGCTGAAGGTCTCCGACGCCGACGGCAACCCCGTGGAGATCGCCGCCGTCGTGGTGTGGCGGGTCGTGGACACCTACGCCGCCAAGTTCGCGGTGGACGACTTCGCGCACTTCGTCGAGGTGCAGGCGGAGACCGCGGTGCGGCACCTGGCCACCAGCTACCCGTACGAGGCGCACGCCAGCGGCCGGGCCAGCCTGCGCGACAGCGCGTCGGTCAGCGACGAGCTCACCGCCGAGCTGCGCGAGCGGGTCATCCTGGCCGGCGTCGAGGTGGTCGAGTCGCGGATCACCCATCTCGCCTATGCTGCGGAGATCGCGCAGGCGATGCTGGCCCGCCAGCAGGCGCAGGCCATCGTCGCGGCGCGGTCCACCATCGTGGAGGGCGCGGTCGGCATGGTCTCCAGCGCGCTGGAGCAGCTGAGCGAGCAGGGCGTGGTCGAGCTGGACGAGGAGCGCAAGGCGCAGATGGTCTCGAACCTGCTGGTGGTGCTCTGCGGTGACCGCAACGCGCAGCCGGTCGTCAACGCGGGCACCCTCTACTGAGGACATCTTGTGCCTGAACGCAAGAAACTGCTGCTGCGGCTCGATCCCGCGGTGTACGACGCGATCGCCCGGTGGGCGGCCGACGATCTGCGCAGCGTCAACGCGCAGATCGAGTACGCCCTGCGGGCCGCGCTGAAATCGGTGGGGCGGCCGGTCGACCGCCCCACCGCGGCCGTGTCCGACGGCGACGAGGACGGCGACTGAACAACCGGCCTCCACAGTGGAGTCCGTTGCCGCGGCGGCGATTCAGGAGATCTCGACGGCGGGCAACGCGGTCGGGCGTCGTCGGCCGACGAACACCGCCGCGATCAGCAGGCTGGTCCAGACCAGGTGGATGAACCAGAAGACGAGGCTGACGACGGTGATCATCGTGTAGCGCGGGCCGCCCCCGCCCTCGATCACCGAGCGGATGCCCCACAGCTGCCACCATGCGCTGGCCATGAAGTCGACCGCGCCGATCGCGGTCGCCGCGACGGTGAGCCAGGTGGCCGCCGAGCCGAGGCGGGCGCGCAGCGCGTATGCGGTGATTCCGGCGGCGATCAGCACGATCGCGTTGACGGTCTGCGGCAGCAGGGCACCGAGCATGGACAGGTCGAACGATTCCACGGCTTCTCCCGAGGGGTGGGCGACCCGCACACCGTATCGAGCGTCGGCCATGCGTCGCCACGCAGGCCGACGGGCGTGCCGGTCACCGGCGGCCCCGGCGAGCGGCCTCCCGAGGAGTGGGCGGGCCCGGCACCGCATCGGCGGGCGGGGGTCGGCGCGGCCCTACCATGACGACCGTGACGATCTCCTTCGCGCCCGGGGCGTACACCGTCCACGCGCCCGCCACCAGCGCCAACCTCGGACCGGGCTTCGACGCCCTGGGCCTGGCGCTGGACCTATGCGACGAGGTCACCGCCTGGGTGGCCGAGGACGGCAAGACCACCGTCGAGGTCACCGGCGAGGGCGCGGGCGAGCTGCCCGCCGACGAGACCCACCTGGTCGTACGCGCCATGCGGGAGACGTTCGCCGAACTGGGCGCCCAGCCGGCGGGCCTGGGGCTGAGCTGCTACAACCGGATCCCGCAGGCGCGCGGCATGGGCTCGTCCAGCGCCGCGATCACGGCCGGGGTGACCCTGGCCAACGCGCTGGCCGGGGGCAGGCTGACCCGGGCCGACGAGGTGCGCATCGCGGGCCGGATCGAGGGGCACCCGGACAACATCGCCCCGTGCCTGCTGGGCGGCTTCACTATCGCCTGGACCGAGGCGGGCGGGGCGCGGGCCGTGGCGCTGCCGGTGGCCGCGGAGATCCGGCCGACGGTGTTCGTGCCCGCCGTACGCGGCCTGACCGCCCACGCGCGGGCCGCGCTGCCCGCCACCGTGCCGCACGCCGACGCCGCCTTCAACGCGGGCCGGGCGGCCCTGCTGACCCACGCCCTGACCAGCGCCCCGAGCCTGCTCTTCCCGGCCACCGAGGACCGCCTCCACCAGGGCTACCGGGCCTCGGGAATGCCGGAGACCGCCGCCCTGGTTGCACAGCTGCGGGAAGCCGGTGTGGCCGCCGTGGTCAGCGGGGCCGGGCCGAGTGTCCTGGCGCTTTCGCCCGTGCCGTCCGGTTTCGAGGCGGGCGGCAGTTGGTTGGCACACACTATCGCGGTGTTCGCTGGTGGCGCCCGTGTGTCGGCGGGTAGGATCCCTGGTTAGAAACCGGGGCGTATCACCTGTCTTTTGCAGCATTTCAGACACGCCGAGTAGCCCGGTGTTGCCGCTGGTCTCAGTCGTTGATTACGCTCTAGGGCAGCACAGCCGCGAAGCGCCCGATCTTGCGGGGCGGCGTTACCGGAGCTCGGTTCAGACGGACACGTTAGCCAGACGGCCGTCCACCCCCAGTCCTATGCCTGCCGCAGACTGATCGCACGCTCCAGGCGTGTCCACGCCGTCGAATATGGACGGCGGCGGAACGCCGTCGTGACTGCGCGAAAACTCCCGTAGCGCTCTGGATGAGCACCACGGGTTTCCGAGGCCGCCCGGCCGCCAACTGTCGTAAGAAGACCCGGGCTGCCCCGGCCAATCGAGGGAAGGAATCCATTGAGCGACACCACCGACATGACGTCGGATGTCTCCCACGTCGCTGACGACGCCTCCACCGGCCGGCGCCGCCGCTCCGCCGGCAGCGGTCTCTCCGCGAAGCTGCTGCCCGAGTTGCAGACCATGGCAGCGGGGTTGGGTATCACGGGCACCGCACGCATGCGCAAGGGCGAGCTGATCGCCGCGATCACGGCCAGCCAGGGCGGTGGCGCACCGCGCCCCCGTGCTGACGTCGCCGCGGCCGCCGCACCGGCTCGCGAGGAGGTGCGGGCCGAGGTCCGCGAGGCGGCGGGCGAGTCCGCGCCGACAGCAGCAGAGGGCACCGAGCCGCGGGGCGAGCGCCGTAGCCGCCGCAACGCTCCGGAGCCCCGTGGTGAGGCGGAGGCGCCGGCGGAGGGCCGCGAGAACCGTCGCGAGTCCCGCCGTGAGCGCGCCGAGCGAGGCGACCGGGGCGACCGTGCCGAGCGCGGTGACCGTGCCGAGCGCGGGGAGCGCAACGCCGACCGCGGCGAGCGCGCCGAGCGGGGCGAGCGTCCTGAGCGCGGTGACCGGCCCGAGCGCGGGGAGCGTGCCGAGCGCGGCGACCGCCAGGAGCGCGGCGAGCGCGCCGCCGACCGTGGCGGCGACCGGGGCAACGACCGCGGTCCCGACCGTGGCGGCTTCGACGGTGACGAGGACGGCGACGGCCGTCGTGGCCGGCGCAGCCGGTTCCGTGACCGCCGGCGTGGCCGCGAGCGCGGCGAGACCGTCGGCGCGGGCGGTGGCGGCGGCGAGCCGCACGTGGGTGAGGACGACGTGCTCGTGCCGGTCGCCGGCATCGTGGACGTGCTGGACAACTACGCCTTCGTGCGCACCACCGGCTACCTCTCCGGCCCCAACGACGTCTACGTGTCGATGTCGCAGGTGAAGAAGTACGGCCTGCGCCGCGGCGACGCCATCACCGGCGCCGTCAAGGCCAGCCGCGACGGCGAGCAGCGGCGGGACAAGTACAACCCGCTGGTGCGCCTGGACACCGTCAACGGCATGGAGCCCGAGGAGGCCCGCCGCCGTGGCGAGTTCTACAAGCTCACTCCGCTGTACCCGCAGGAGCGCCTGCGCCTGGAGACCGAGCCGCACATCCTCACCACCCGGGTCATCGACCTGGTCATGCCGATCGGCAAGGGCCAGCGTGCGCTGATCGTGTCCCCGCCCAAGGCCGGCAAGACCATGGTCCTGCAGGCGCTGGCGAACGCGATCACGAACAACAACCCCGAGTGCCACCTGATGGTCGTGCTGGTCGACGAGCGGCCTGAAGAGGTCACCGACATGCAGCGCTCGGTCAAGGGCGAGGTCATCGCCTCGACGTTCGACCGGCCGCCGCAGGACCACACCACCGTCGCCGAGCTGGCGATCGAGCGGGCCAAGCGCCTGGTCGAGCTGGGTCACGACGTGGTGGTGCTGCTGGACTCGATCACGCGTCTGGGCCGGGCCTACAACCTGGCCGCGCCGGCCTCCGGCCGCATCCTGTCCGGTGGTATCGACTCGACCGCGCTGTACCCGCCCAAGCGCTTCCTCGGCGCCGCCCGCAACATCGAGAACGGCGGCTCGCTCACCATCCTCGCCACGGCGCTGGTGGAGACGGGCTCCATGATGGACACGGTCATCTTCGAGGAGTTCAAGGGCACGGGTAACGCCGAGCTCAAGCTCGACCGGAAGATCGCCGACAAGCGCATCTTCCCGGCCATCGACATCGACCCGTCCGGCACCCGCAAGGAGGAGATCCTGCTGGCGCCGGAGGAGCTGGTCATCGTGCACAAGCTCCGCAAGGTCCTGCACTCGCTGGACTCGCAGGCGGCCCTGGACCTGCTGCTCGACAAGCTCAAGCAGACCCGGACCAACATCGAGTTCCTGATGCAGATCGCGAAGACGACGCCGGGCGAGTAACGCCCCGTCGAACACGGCCGAAGCGCCGGGCAGCCTCACGGCTCCCGGCGCTTCGTCGTATGCGGCCCCGCTCCCGGCCCCGCCTGGTCCGGCCCCGCCCGACCCGGTGCGCCAGGGCTGGCGCGGCGTGCCCGCTTCAGTACGGGTGCGTCGCATACCAAGATCACTCAACTTGCCTGGCAGGTGGGCGAAAGCGCGCTCAAGATACGTACATCTGCCAGGCAACTCGGGCGATCTTACGGGCCGGGCGGCGGTGTGAAAATCGGGGGATGTGCAAGTACCTTTCGAGGTTTATTG
Organism: Catellatospora aurea; assembly: GCF_042663325.1. Classification (NCBI taxonomy): domain Bacteria; kingdom Bacillati; phylum Actinomycetota; class Actinomycetes; order Micromonosporales; family Micromonosporaceae; genus Catellatospora; species Catellatospora aurea. The sequence goes on along the minus strand of NZ_JBHTAC010000023.1, from coordinate 21,356 downwards.
TTTGGCTGAAGTTTTCCTTCAGGCATCCGCACTGCCGCGCGCGCCTCTCCGGAGGGGACTGCACTGGCGGCAGCACCCCACACCCCCGGGAGGAACCGTGCCTTCGCGAAGGCGGATACATCCCCTGCTCGTAGCCCTGACCGCGCTCACCGTGACCGCCGGAACGGCCCTGTCGCAGCCCGCGGCGGCCGCGCTGCCCACCCCGGCGGGATCGGGGCAGGATGGCGGCGTCGTGGTCGGACCCGACTACGTGGACACCCCGACCAGCACCCGGCCCGTCGCGCCCGGCGTCACCCTGACCTCGTTCGACCGGTACGACGCCCGCGGTTTCCTGCGCGCCGACGCGCTCACCGTGGACCTGTCCGGCAGCGCCACCGTCGACTACGTGTTCCCGGGCGCGGTCGCCGCCACCCAGCCGCTGTCGCAGCAACTGGCCGCCCGCGACGACAAGCGGGTCGTCGGCGCGGTCAACGGCGACTTCTTCGACATCAACAACTCCGGTGCGGCGCAGGGCGTCGGCATCCAGGGCGGTGAGCTGATCCAGGCCCCGATCGCCGGCCACCACAAGGCCGTCGGCTTCACCGCCGGTGACGTGGGCCGCCTGGTCGAGGTGTACTTCGAGGGCACGGCCACGCCCGACGGCGGCGCGCCGCTCGCGCTGAGCGGCTTCAACACGCACGTCCTGGGTGCGAACGCGATCGGGGTGTACACCGGCCTGTGGGGCGACTTCAGCCGCGCCCGGCCGGTGACCGGGGCGAGCCGGGTCACCGAGGTCGTGCTGCGCGACGGCTCGGTCGAGTCCGTCTCGGCGACGCCAGGCAGCGGAGCGCTCGCCGAGGGCACCCAGGTGCTGCTCGGCCGCGAGGCGGGCGCGGACGCGCTGGCGGCGCTGACCCCGGGCACCCGGGTCGCGGTCGCCTACTCCCCGCGCACCTCCGACGGCGGTGAGCTGACCACCGCCATCGGCGGCAACGCCTGGCTGCTGCGCGGCGGGCAGCTCGCCGACGGGGCGGTCGTGGACAGCGACAACCCGCGCAGCGCGGTCGGCTTCGACGCCACCGGCACCAAGATGTACCTGCTCACCGTGGACGGCCGGCAGGCCGACAGCCACGGGCTCACCCTGCGCGACCTCGCGGTGATGATGCAGCGCCTGGGCGCGCACGACGCCCTGAACCTGGACGGCGGCGGCTCGTCGACGCTGCTGGCCCGCGAGCCCGGCGCCGCCGCGCCGCAGATCGAGAACGCGCCGTCGGACGGCAGCGAGCGGCCCACGCCCAACGGCCTGGCGGTGCTCTCGCCGGTCGGCACCGGGCGGCTGACCGGCTACCGGGTCGAGACCGCGACCGCCCCGATGACCGCGCCGACGCTCAACGACGTACGCGGGGGACGGCCGGACCGGGTCTTCCCAGGGCACTCCCGGCGGCTGACCGCGGCCGGGTACGACGAGACCTACGGCCCCGCGGCGGGCACCCCGTCCTGGAAGGTGTTCCCCGCGCTGTCCGGCCGCGTCGTCGACGGCTCCTTCCGCGGGCTGCTGCCGGGCGAGGCGACCGTCACCGCGTACCGCGGATCGGCGTCCGGGCAGCTCACCATGACCGTGCTGAACCGGCTGGAGCGGATCAGCCCGACCACCGGGCGGCTGTCGCTGGCCGGGACGGGCAGCACCGGGAGCTTCGGCGTGCTGGGCTTCGACCGGGACGCGCTGAGCGCACCGATCGAGGCCGACGAGGTCCGGCTCAGCTACGACACGTCGATCGTGGACATCACCCCGGACGGGGCGGGCGGCTTCCGGGTCACCGGCAAGGCCGACGGCGGCACCGTGGTCGAGCTGACCGTCGACGGCAGGACGACCCGGGTCGGCGTCACCGTCGGTTCGCGCGAGGTGGTCGTCGCGAACTTCGACGACGCCGCCGCGTGGAAGTGCACCACCGCGCGGGCGACCTGCGCGGTGGCCGCCGTGCCGGGCCGTGACGGGCTGGGCCTGCGCATGTCGTACGACTTCACCCAGTCCACCGGCACGCGCACCTCGTACGCGACCCCGCCGGCGCTCATCGAGCTGCCGGGGCAGCCGCTCGCGGTCAGCATGTGGGTCAACCCGGAGGCCGGGCGCGGTGAGTGGGCGCGGCTGCAGGTGTACGACGCCACCGGCGCGCTCGTCCCCGCGTTCAGCGGGCCGTACCTGACCGGCACCGGCTGGCAGAAGATCGAGTTCCCGGTTCCGGCCGGGCTGCAGCACCCGCTCAAGTTCCGCTGGTTCTACCCCGCGGAGATCAAACCGGAGGCCTCCTACACCAATGCGATCGTCATCGACGATCTCGCCGTCAAGCTCCCGGCCACCATCGACGTCCCGGCCGACCCGGCGTACGAGCGCGATTTCGTGATCCGCGACGGCGCGGCGGCCGACGAGCCGTGGCGCTTCGCGGTCATGTCCGACGCCCAGTTCGTGGCCCGCAACCCGGACAGCGACCTGGTCCGCAACGCCCGCCGCACGCTGCGCGAGATCAAGGCCGCCGCGCCGGACTTCCTCGTCATCAACGGCGACTTCGTGGACGAGGCCGCGCCCGCCGACATCGCGCTGGCCAAGCAGATCCTCGACGAGGAACTCGGCGGCACGCTGCCGTACTACTACGTGCCCGGCAACCACGAGATCATGGGACCGGGCAACCTGGACAACTGGCGGGCCGTGTTCGGCGAGACCCACCGCGTCGTCGACCACCGGGGCACCCGGCTGGTCATGCTCGACTCGGCCAGGGGCACGCTGCGCGGCGGCGGGTTCGACCAGGTGCTGATGCTGCGCCAGGCGCTGGACGAGGCGGCCGACGACCCGGCGATCGGCTCGGTCGCGGTGTTCTTCCACCACCCACCCCGGGATCCCACGCCGGTCCAGGCGAGCGAGCTGGCCGAGGCGAAGGAGGTGGCCACCGTGGAGCGCTGGCTGGCCGACTTCCAGTGGTCCTCGGGCAAGGGCGCGGCCATGGTGAACAGCCACGTCGGCACGTTCGCGGCCAGCGAGGTCGACGGGGTGGCGTACCTGATCAACGGGAACTCGGGCAAGGCCCCGTCCACCTCGCCCGCGGAGGGCGGCTTCACCGGCTGGACCATGGTCGGCGTCGACCCGGTCAGCCCGCTGGAGTGGCTGGTGCCCCGGCTGTTCCCGCAGGCCGGAGTGGCGGACTGGTTCCACGCCGAGATCCGCCCGCACGTGGACGCGCTGGACCTGACCGCGCCCGCGACCCTGGCTGTCGGTGCCACCGGGCCGGTGTCCGCCGTGGTCACCCAGGCCGGCCGGGCTGTCCCGGTGGCCTACCCGGTCTCGGCGGACTGGGCGGGCACGGTCCACATCGGCCCGATGCGGACGGCTCCGCGTGACGCGGTCGCCGCGTACGACCCGGCGACCGGGCAGCTCACCGCCCTGCGCCGGGGCGCCGCCACCCTCACCGTGACGGTCAACGCCGTCACCGCCACCACCACCACCATCACCGTCCCCTGACCCGCCGGCCCGGACCCCGCCCAGCCGGGCGGGGCCTGGCCCTGATCAGCAACTCTTAAAGACTCGCGGCCTCAGAGACTCTCTGAGGCCGCGAGTCTTTAAGAGTTGCGCCAGGCGGGAGGGCCGCGCCGGCAGGCGGGGGGCGCGGGGCGGGCGGGGGTGGGGCTCGGTCAGGGGATGAGGTCGGTGACGGGGATGGTGGCCCAGTCGAGGCGGGGGACCGTGATGACGTCGCCGGGGTGGAAGACGCCGGTGGACTCGTACACGTCGGTCTCGTCGAGCTGGTAGGTGTGCACGACCAGCTCGGGCAGCGGCTCGATGCGCCAGTAGCAGGGGATGCCGGCGTCGGCGTACTCGGCGGGCTTGTGTTTGCGGTCGGCGGTCTGCGTGCCGGGGCTGACGATCTCGACGGCGAGCAGCACGGCCTTGGGCGGGAAGCTGAACCAGTCGAGGTTCACCGCGTCCTGGCGCACCACCAGCACGTCGGGATTGCGCCGGTGGTCGTCGGCGATGCGGATCTCCTGCTCGTGCAGCGCGGTCAGGTGCTCCGGGCACCGGCGGAGCAGGCTGGTGACGAGCCTCATCATGACGATCTGGTGCCGGGCTGTGGGAGGCGTCATGACGTGCAGCACTCCGTCCACGAGCTCGATCCGGGGATCCGGGGGCAGGGCGTCGTACTCGTCAGGGGTTACCGTCACCGCGCCCGGCAGCGTGATGTGCGCCCCGTCCTGGGCGACCTTCGGCGACGGCCTGCTCATCTCGTCCTCTCGACCTATGTCTGTCCATCCATGTTAGGAAGGGCACCTTCCACAACCAATAGCGATGGCAAGGTGCCCTTCCTTCGGGTCAGAAGTCGCCCTCGGCGACCTGGAAGACGGTGAGGCCCAGTTCGCGCCACATGCGGACGACCTGGTTGCGGTCGTCGAGGACGGCGACGACGTACCAGGTGTCGCGGATGTGCTCGTCGAAGATCTCGCGCTTGACCACGGAGTCCTTGCGCGGGTCCCCGGTCTCGCGCATGTGCAGGGCGGCGTACGGAACACCGACGTGCTTGTCGAGCCAGGCGGCGGTGGAGTCGCGGCAGGCGTCGACGCGGCCGGAGCAGTAGACGATCGTGTGGCCAGCGGCGTGTAGGGCACGGACGGCGTCGATCACCGGCTGGTGCGGGAGGTCGAGGTGGACACGGGTGTGGTCGTACGGGCTGCGGTCGCCCATCAGCGCGACCGTGCCGTCCAGGTCCACCAGCACCGCCCGGGGCAGGCCGGGCTTCGGCTCGTACACCAGGCGCGGGCCGCGCTGCGGCAGCACCAGCGGCTCGCGGCGGCCGGCGAGGTAACGCTCGTGCATACCCTCGATGACCTCGGGCCCGACCCGCTCGGCCGCGGGCCGGGCCGCGTCGCGCTCCAGGCAGACGGCCAGCGGCACGTCGGTGAAGTCGCGCACGGTCACCTGCGCGCCGCAGTCGATCGCCAGCTCGGCCAGCTCGCGGACGACCCGGGCGCGCAGGTTGGTGTCGTCGCAGATCACGTCCGCGCCCGCCTTCAGCAGCGCCTCGACCTGGGCCCGCTGCGCCACGGTCACCTGCCGCTCCGCCCAGCCCGCGCCGAGGTTGCCGCCGTGCAGCATGCGGCGAAGGTCGTCGCGGTTGACCCGGACGCCGGGCTGCTCCTTGGCCCAGGTGGTCTTGCCCGAGCCGGGCAGGCCGCGGGTGATGGTAAGGGTGGGCATCGCGTCGGCTCCTGTCGTGGTCACTCGTCGTCGAAGGTACGGCCGTGCGGTCGCTCGTCGCCGTCGGGCTTGAGTTCCTCCCACAGCTGGCGGCGGTACGGCTTGCCGTCCAGGTGCGCGAACAGGTACCCGCGCAGCGGGTGCCGCCCGGCGACCATGGCGTAGTCCTTGCGGGCCCAGCCCTCGGGCAGCCCTTCCATGATCTCGTCGTGCGCCTGCTCGACCTGCTTCTCCAGCTCGGCGAGGCCGGCGGTGAGGCGGGTGGCCAGCTCGGTGACCCAGCCGTGGAACTCGTCGGGCAGCGGCTCGGCGATCTCGGCGACCGTCGCCCCCTCGCCCAGCGCCGCCCACACGCCGCGGGCGCTGAGGCCGGTGACGATGCGGTGCAGGTGCACGTACTCCGTGTACTTGATCTTCACGCGGGCGTCCGTGGCGAGCGCGTGCACGACCAGGCCCTCGCGGCCGGGCCGCGCCGGGGCGGCCAGCGCCTGCTCGAACGTCGGGTACGCGAACGTCTCCACCACCGGGCCGGGCCAGCCCGCCACCGCGCCGGGCGGCAGCGAGCGCCCGGTGGCGATCTCCACCGCGCCGAGCAGCACCAGGTCGTTGAGGCCGCCGTAGTCGACCACGATCCGGTTGCCCGGGTAGATGATCTCCACGAGCACCGTCAGCCCGGTCGGCGGCGACCAGTGCGGGTAGCGCTCGCGCAGTAGCGCCGTGGCGTGCCGTGCCTGATCGGAGGCGAACGAGCCGCGGGTGGCCACGGCCGGGCCGTCCGGTGTGACGTAGACGATGCCCAGCGAGCCGTCGGCCTTGTCGGTCACCACCACCGGCTCGTCCAGGCCGATCACGGCCGCGCCCGGCTGCCCGTGGTTGAAGAACTTGACCAGGGGCCGCGCCACCACCGTCCCGGCGGCATCACAGATCAACCCGCGGCACGCCAGTGTCACCTCGTCCCACGCGTTCGCGTACGTGCACTTCTCCGTGTAGTTGTAGATCGTCAGCGGCAGCTCCGGATGGGTCTGCGCGCGGACGAGCCCCTCGGCCATGGCGCGGTCCAGGGCGTCGGGCGGGAAGACAGCGGCGAGGGTCGTTGTTGTGGTGGGGGACATGGCCGGAGACGCTACGAGAATCGCTCGCGAAACGCAGCCGAGTTAGCCGCTGAAGATCGTGATCGGGACGGATGGCATACTGGTCAGTCGGCCACCGGGACTGGTTCACGCCCGAGCTGTCCGGGCGGGCGTCCGGCAGTGATGACAGCGACCCAGCGCCCATGAAAACGAAAGGACCGAGGCTATGAAGTCCGGTATCCACCCGCAGTACAACGAGACCACCGTCACGTGCTCCTGCGGCAACACCTTCACCACCCGCAGCACCGCCAAGGGCGGTTCGATCCACGCTGAGACCTGCAGCGCCTGCCACCCGTTCTACACGGGCAAGCAGCGCGTGCTGGACACCGCGGGCCGGGTGGCCAAGTTCCAGGCCAAGTACGCCAAGGTTCAGAAGAAGGACGCCAAGTAGCTGTCGTGACGACGCCCGCTCCGTGCACGCGGAGCGGGCGTTGTGCTGTTGCAGGTCATACCGCTGTGGAGTGAGGATTCGGACATGAGTAACGAACGGCTCACCGCGCTGCTGGCCGAGTACGCGGAGCTGGAGGCGCGGCTGGCGGACCCGTCGATCCACGCCGACCAGGCCGCGGCGCGCAAGGTGGGGCGGCGCTTCGCCGAACTGACCCCGATCCACAAGACCGCGCACGAGCTGGAGTCGGCCCGCGCCGATCTGGAGGCCGCCCGCGAGCTGGCCTCGATCGACCCCGACTTCGCGGCCGAGGCGGTCTCGCTGGAGCAGCGCCTGCCGGACCTGGAGGAGAAGCTCGCCGAGCTGCTCGCCCCGCGGGACCCCAACGACGCCAAGGACGTGATCCTGGAGATCAAGTCCGGTGAGGGCGGCGAGGAGTCCGCGCTGTTCGCGGGCGACCTGCTGCGCATGTACCTGCGCTATGCCGAGCGCCGCGGCTGGATCACCGAGGTCCTCGACTCCCAGGACTCCGACCTGGGCGGCGTCAAGGACGTCTCGGTCGCCATCAAGACCCGCGGCGTGCCCGACGGCGGCTACGGCGTCTGGTCCCGGCTCAAGTGGGAGGGCGGCGTGCACCGCGTGCAGCGCGTCCCCGCCACCGAGTCCCAGGGCCGCATCCACACCTCCGCCGCGGGCGTCCTGGTCATGCCCGAGGCCGAGGAGACCGAGGTCGAGATCGACGCCAGCGACCTGAAGATCGACGTCTACCGTTCCCAGGGCGCCGGCGGCCAGTCCGTCAACACCACCGACTCGGCCGTCCGCATCACCCACCTGCCGACCGGCACCGTCGTGACCTGCCAGAACGAGCGCTCCCAGCTGCAGAACAAGGACCGGGCGATGCGCATGCTGCGCGCCAGACTCGCCCAGCTCGCCGAGGAACAGGCCCTCGCCGCCGCAGCCGACGCCCGCAAGGCCCAGATCCGCACCGTCGACCGCTCGGAACGCATCCGCACCTACAACTACCCGCAGAACCGCATCACCGACCACCGCATCGGCTACACCGCCTACAACCTGGACCTCGCCATCGGCGGCGACATGGACGGCGTCCTCGAAGCCCTCACCACCGCCGACCGCGCCGCCCGCCTGGCCGGCGAAACCGAACTCTCCCGCGCCTGACGTTCCGCCGCCCACCGCCGCACCGCCACCGCCGTGCTGCGCAGCGCCGCGCCGCGCCGCAAGATCATTCGATTTGCCGGGCACCTGTGCGTATCTTGAACTCGCTTTCGCCCAGGTGCCTGGCAAGTCGAACGACCTTGGTGCGTTCCGCGCCCGGCTTGCCCGCGCCCGGCTTGCCCGCGCCTGGCTTGCGGCGAGCGGAGGGCCGGGTGGGGATGGCCGGTCAGTGGCCGGCGGAGTCGTAGCGGCGCAGGCCCAGGCGGAAGATGAGGCGGGCCAGGAAGATGCAGTACAGGGCGACCAGCGGGGTGAGCAGGCCGATCCAGGCCGATTCCTTGCCCAGCAGCCAGGACGCCGGGAAGTAGCTGATGAAGGCGTACGGGACCAGCACGGTGAAGGTCGCCCGGACTGCCAGGCCGTAGATGCTGAGCGGGTACTTGGCCATGTCGCCGGTGCGGATCAGGGTCATCGCGAAGACGGGGTGGTTGCCGCCGACCCAGAACGACGCCGCGTTGCCCACGACGATCAGTGACAGCAGGATGGCGGCGCTGGAGGCGAAGAGCAGCAGCCCGCCGGCGACGCGGCCGGCGCTCCAGTCGATGTCGGAGTTGGCCAGGCCCCAGGCGATCATCGCGCCGCCGCCGATGAAGTCGCCGATGCCGTGCAGGCCGATGCCCGCGCTGACCACCTGCGTGAGCACCGGGGCCGGCCGGACCAGCGGGTAGTCCAGTTCGCCGTGGTTGATCTTCCCGGCGAGCCGCCAGGTGCCCTCGAAGAAGAGCGGGCCGAGGCCGTTGATGAGGCCGTACGTCCCGGCGAGCAGCACCGCCTCCGGGTACGACCAGCCGTTGAGGGCCGGCACGTGGGCGAAGACGGCGCTCAGGAAGATCAGGTTGAGCACCTGGAACAGCAGCCCGGCGACGATGAGCACCCAGAAGTCGGCCTCGTACTCCAGCACCGCGCGCAGGTGCGCGCCGAGGCTGCGCCGGTAGATCCGCAGCGTGCGACGCACGTCATCCTCCGTGGACGGTGAGGGCGCGCAGCGCGCGCCGCCAGATGAGCCGGGCTCCCCACCACAGCGCCAGCACCCAGGCGGCCTGCACGGCCAGCAGCCGCAGGGCCTCCCAGCCGGTGGCCTGGCCCAGGTAGAGCGCGGCGGGGGTGGCGGTGATGCTGGCGAACGGCAGCACCGAGGCCGGGCCGGCCAGCCATGCCGGCAGCAAGGCCAGCGGGATCAGCGCGCCGGAGAACAGGGTGACGATCGCGTCCTTGGCCCAGGAGACGCCCATGAAGTTCTGCGTCCAGAAGCAGGCCATCGTCGTGATGTACGCGATGGTGAACTTCAGCGGCGCGACCAGCAGGAAGCTCACCGCGAACAGCAGCGCCTGCCCCGGGCCGGGCACGATCAGGTCGCCGGTGAAGGCCACGATGGCCGTCGCCGCGACGGCGATCGCGATGAACTCCGTGGCCAGGCCGCCCATGTGCTCGCTGAACCGGGCCCACTGGTAGTCCAGCGGCTTGGTCAGGTCGGTGGCCACGTGGCCCTCGAAGATCCGCGAGGCCATCCACCAGTCGCCGTACGCCGAGCCGATGGACGCGGTCGCCCAGCCCACCAGCAGGTAGGCCTTCATCTGGTGCCAGTCGTAGCCGCCGATCGCGCCCTCGGACAGCAGCGCGTGCCACACCGCGAGTGAGCCGGCCAGGAACGTCGCGCCGCCGATCCACAGGATCAGCGAGTTCAGCCGGTAGGTGAGGATGCGCCGCGTCGACATGCGCAGCAGGCCCAGATAGGGCTTGACGCCCGCTCCGCGTCGCGCCCGCCGGGCGCCGAGTTCCAGGATGTGCTCGCTCATCGCAGCAGCTCCCCGGCGTACACCTTGCGCACCACGTCCTCGATGGCGGGCTCGTCCAGGTGCAGCTCGCCGACCTCGACGATCTCCAGCACAGCGGCGATGAGCTGCCCGGCGGTATGGGTGAACCGGTCGAAGGTCAGCGTGACCTCGGTCGGACTGTCACCCGCGACGACCTCGACGTCGGGCAGCCGCTCGGCGAGCTTCTCGACCGGGGTCGGCTCGGCCAGCTGCAGGTGCATGCGGCGTACCCGGGCGAAGCGGTCCTTCATCTCCGCCAGGGGACCGTCGAAGATCTTGCGGCCTTCGTCGATGATGACGATCCGCTCGCACACGTCCTCGATGTCGCCCAGGTCGTGCGTGGTCAGCATGAGCGTCGTGCCGTCCTGGCGAAGCTCCCGCAGGAACTGCCGGACCCGGTCCTTGACCGAGATGTCCAGCCCGATGGTCGGCTCGTCCAGGTAGACGATCTTCGGCTGGTGCAGCAGCGCCGCGGCCAGGTCGGCGCGCATGCGCTGGCCGAGCGAGAGCTTGCGGGCCACCACGGGCAGCAGGTCGGCCAGGCCGAGCACGTCGTCGAGGCGCTCCAGGCGCTGTCGGTAGAAGGCGGGGCTGAGGTCGTACATGTCGCGCAGCAGGGCCAGCGACTCGCGGACCGGCAGGTCCCACCACAGCTGGGTGCGCTGGCCGAACAGCACGCCGATGTTGCGGGCGTTGACCATCCGGTCGGTGTGCGGCTCGGCCCCGGCCACCCGCACGGTGCCCGCCGTCGGCACCAGGATGCCGGTGAGCAGCTTGATCGTCGTGGACTTGCCCGCCCCGTTGGGCCCGACGTACGCCACGGACTCGCCCGCCTCGATGGACAGGTCGATGCCGTCCACCGCCCGGAACTCCTTGAACCTGCGTTGCACCAGATGTTTCAGCGAGCCGCGCAGACCCGGATCCTTCTCCGGCCGACGGAAGATCTTCGTCAGGCCACGGGCCTCCACCAACGACATGCGCCGACCATCTCAACGCACTCCCGAGGGGTCAACCGGTTTCTCGTGAACCAGCGCGGCCGGGGACGCGGGGGCTCGGCCGGTTCACCCGGCCCAGCCGCTAGGTTGATCAGGTGCCCGTGCTCTCCGCCCACCTCCGCGCCGCCGCGGCCCGGCTTGCCGCGGCCGGGATCGACTCGCCCCGGGTCGAGGCGGAACTGCTCGCCGCGTACGTGCTCGGGGTGGCCCGCGGCCGGCTGCTGCTGATCGACACCGTCACCGAGCCGCAGGCGGCGGCGCTGGACGAGCTGGTGCGCCGCCGCGCCGAGCGGGTCCCGCTGCAGCACCTGACCGGCACCGCCCCGTTCCTCGACCGCGAGCTGCTGGTCGGTCCCGGCGTCTTCATCCCGCGTCCCGAGACCGAGCTGCTGGCCCGCTGGGGGATCGAGGCCCTGCACGGCGTGACCGAGCCGGTGGTCCTGGACCTGTGCAGCGGCTCCGGCGCGCTGGCGATCGCGGTCGCCGACGCCCGCCCCGACGCGACCGTGTACGCGGTCGAGCGCAGCGACGACGCCCTCCCGTGGCTGCGCCGCAACACCGCGGACACGTCGGTGCGCGTGCTGCCCGGCGACGTCCGCGACGTGCCGCTGCCGGCGCCCGCCGACCTGATCCTGTGCAACCCGCCCTACGTGCCGCTCACGGTCGAGGTGCCCCCGGAGGTCGGCCACGACCCCGCCGAGGCGGTCTTCTCCGGCGAGCACGGCCTCGACCTCATCCCGGTGATCATCGAGCGGGCCTGGGACGTGCTCCGCGTCGGCGGCCGCCTCGGCATCGAGCACGACGACACCCATACCCCGGCCATGGCCTCGCTCCTGACGACCTGGCACGACGTCACCACCCACCCCGACCTCGCCGGCCGCCCCCGCTTCACCACCGCCCGCAGGTAACACGTCCCGTCCGGCGCGACGGCCCGCAAGATCGCCCGATTTGCCCGGCACCTGTGCGTATCTTGAGGCCGTATTCGCCCATGTGCCGGGCAAGTCCGCCGATCTTGGGGTCGCCTGCGGATCGGCTGTCCGGTGGGTGGGAGCCGTGTGTGCCGGATGCGAACAGCACATGACAGACTGGCTCCTCGTGAGGCTCTACGACTGCCGCAACGTCGTCGAACGGGACCGCGGGATCCAGGCCGCGATCGACGCCGTATCCAGTGGCGACCTTGTGGTCCTGCCGACCGACACGGTGTACGGCATCGGTGCCGACGCCTTCAAGCCGTGGGCGGTGACCAACCTGCTCAGTGCCAAGGGGCGGGGCCGGCACATGCCGCCGCCGGTGCTGGTCGGCTCCCGGCACACGCTGGACGGGCTCGTCATGCGGCTGCCGTCGGTGGCCCGGGACCTGGTCGAGGCCTTCTGGCCGGGCGCGCTGACGATCGTCGTCGAGCAGGCCCCGAGCCTGCAGTGGGACCTCGGCGAGACCGGCGGCACGGTCGCCGTACGCATGCCGCTGCACCCGGTGGCCCTGGAGGTGCTGCGCAAGACCGGCCCGATGGCCGTCTCCTCGGCGAACCTCAGCAGCCAGCCCGCGGCGCTCACCGCCGAGCAGGCCCGCGACCAGCTCAGCTACAAGGTCAGCGTGTACCTGGAAGCGGGGGAGTGCCCCAACCCGGTGCCGTCGACCATCGTGGACGTCACCGGCGAGCGCCCGCGGGTGCTGCGCGCCGGGGCGATCAGCCTCGATCAGCTGCGCGAGGTCGCCACCGACATCCAGGGTCCGGAGGAGTCGTGATGCCGCCGTTCACCGTCCTGCACGTGTGCATGGGCAACATCTGCCGCTCGCCGATGGCCGAGCGCCTGCTGGCGCTGGCGGTCACCGAGCAGGCCGGCCCGGTCGGCGCCGACCTGGTGCTCTCCCACTCGGCGGGCACCGGCGGCTGGCACGAGGGCGAGGAGATGAACCCGCCCGCGGCCCGCCAGGTGCGCTCGCGCGGCGGCTCGCCGGACGATTTCAGCGCCCGCAAGCTGCGCGCCGAGCACATCGAGTCGGCCGACCTGATCCTCACCGCCACCGCCGACCAGTACGACTACGTCGTCGCGCTGCGCCCCGACGCCGCCGACCGCACCTTCGTGCTCGGCGAGTTCGGCCGCCTCCTGCCATCGGTCGACCTCGCGCAACTGCCCGCCGCCGACCGCACCCCCGACGCGGTGTACGCCCGCGGCGTCGCCCTGGTCGTCGCCGTCGCCACCGCCCGCAACGGCGAACCCGCCCAGGCCAAGGACGACCTCGACGACCCCTGGGGCCGCGGCGACCAGGTCTTCGCCCGCGTGGCCGACGAGATCCAGTCCACCGTCCACCCCCTCACCGCCGTCCTCCTCCCACCCCCCGCGTGACCCACCCCACGCCCCCACCTGGTTGATCATGAACCTATGGCACGGTTGGTCGGCGTGTCGTTGGCACAACAACCTGATGACCTTGAGGCGTGATGCTCGGTAAGCGGCTGAAGTTCCTGCCGTTCATGCTCGGTGTGACCGCGGCGGTGGCCGTGGTGGCACCGCTGGTGGCGTACCTCGCGGTCGGCGGGGCGGCCGCGGTGGGAGTGCTGGCGGGCGTTGTCCTGGTCGGCCTCAGCTACCTGCTGTCCAGTTTCGTGATCGCCTGGGCGGACTCGATCAACCCGAAGATGGTGCTGTCGGTCGGCCTGCTCATGTACGGCGTCAAGTTCACCGTGCTGTTCCTGGTGCTCGCCGTGATCGCCAAGTCGGGCTGGTCCGGCCTCAAGCCCATGGCGATCGGCATCGGCATCGCCGCGATCGCGTGGACCATCGGCCACGGCTGGTGGCTCTGGCACGCCAAGATCCCGTACATCGACGAGCCCGAGAAGTAATCGATCATGAGCTTGTGGCCATGACGCGCCGTCCAGCCGTGCCATAAGTTCATGATCAACGCGCGTGCGCGCCGGGGCGCGCGCTAGCCGAAGATGGGTGGGCGGCAGGGGTCCTTTACCGCGCCGGAGATGAGGTTGTCGCCTTCGGTGTCTTTGCGGGAGGTGCGGGACCAGTCGACCACGGTGCGGAAGGTGCCGGTGCGGCAGCTGAGGCTCAGGTCCTTGGACTGGTATTTGAGCTCGGCGGCGTAGGTCTGCTTGCCCTTGAGGGTGTGTGTGCGGGAGGCCACACTGCGCCATGCGTCACCGTCGCGGCGCTCGATTTTGATCTTCAGGGTGAGCTTCTCGGCGCCGGGGGTGGCGCATCGATAGCGGACGCGGCCCGCGAAGTTGTCGCGCGCCTCGTCGGCCTTCGGGCCATCGACGATGACCGTGCAGTGCACCGGCTTGGTCGATTCCGTGTCGTCGTTGCCGCGCGGCTCACAACCGCTGCTCAATGCTGTGAGCAGCACGAAAACTACAGGTATCGTGAGCTTGCGCATCGCCGCACCGCCGTGGGGGAGAACGGAAGGGTTGTCTCCATCTCAGCGGTTCGACGCGGTTAAATCAACATCGATCTCATCCTGATGGAAGTTGACGCAGCGCCGACCTGGTGATGAACATCGCTCGCGTACGGGGGGTGCGTCGGCCACTGCAGGGGGTGGCTGATATTGTTCGCCCCGTCATGGCCGATGACCAGCCTCCGAAGCGCCCTCATGCAGAGGGCGCCGATGCGGGTTGGGCGGCCATCGGGTATCTCCTCGGCGGAATGCTGGTCTGGGGAGGGGTCGGGTGGCTCATCGATAAGTGGCTGGGACTCCCCAACGTCGGGCTGTTGATCGGTTTGATCGGCGGCGCGGCCGCCGGGGTCTATCTGACCGTGAAAAGACTGGACGGGTGACCGTGCCCGATCGACGGAGGATGACAGGTTGATTACGCAGCCGGGTTTCCTTGCCTCGGAGTTCCCTCCCGGGCCGGAGGTATTCGACTACAAGACCCTCATCCCGTCGCTCGAGGGCAGCCCCTGGGGGCACGCCTTCACGAAGCTGACGCTGCTGGTCTGGATCGCCGTCGCCATCGTCATCGTCTTCTTCCTCGTGACGTACCGCAACCCCACGCTGGTGCCGAGCAAGAAGCAGTGGCTCGCCGAGTCGGTGTACGGCGTCGTGCGCAACAACATCGCCACCGACATCATCGGCCCGCAGGGCGTGCGCTTCGCGCCGTACCTGGCGACCATCTTCTGCTTCGTCTTCGTGACGAACCTGTGGAGCATCGTGCCGCTGGCGCAGATCTCCCCCAACTCGCACCTGGCCTTCCCGGCCGTGCTCGCCGTGCTGACCTGGTTCATCTACATCGGCCTGGGCATCAAGAAGCACGGCTTCTTCGGCTACCTGAAGCACGCCTGTGTGCAGCCGGGTGTGCCGTGGCTGGTCCAGCCGATCCTGATCCCGATCGAGTTCATCTCGAACCTGGTGCTGCGGCCGATCACGCTCGCCGTCCGTCTCTTCGCGAACATGTTCGCGGGTCACATGATCCTGCTGGTGTTCACCCTCGGCGGTGTGGCGCTGTGGAACGCGGGTCCGCTGCTGCTGAAGCCGGCCGCGCTGGGCAGCTGGGCCTTCGCGATCATCATGACCCTGTTCGAGCTGTTCATCCTCAGCCTGCAGGCGTACGTCTTCACCCTGCTGTCGGCGACCTACTTCCAGAGCTCGATCTCCGAAGAGCACTGAGTTCCCGGCAACCGAGTATTCGCGCCGGCCAGGCGCGACACCCCTGGCTTCTCGATCCACAACTGAAGATCGCTCATACCTGTAAACAAAAACGTGCGCGTGACCGACACGCGTCGAACTCAGGAGGAAACCAACATGACCGGCAGCCTTAACGTCATCGGCTACGGCATCGCCGCCCTCGGCCCGGGTATCGGCGTGGGTCTGGTCTTCGCCGCCTACATCCAGGCGACCGCCCGTCAGCCCGAGAGCGCCGGCCTGACCCGCACCTACATGTTCATGGGCTTCGCGGTCGTCGAGGCGCTGGCCCTGCTGGGCCTGGTTCTCGCGTTCGCCCTCAGCTAAGCCGGGTCCCGAGCGCCGAGACGATCCGGTGACCGGCCCTAGCCGGCCGGTCACCGCCGAAGGGGAGTGACCTATGTACATCGCACAAACTGCGCCAGACGCGCCCGCGGAGCACGGTTCGTACAACGTGCTCGGTGTGCCGCTGGCTGAGGTGATCGTCGGCCTCATCGCTTTCGGCGTCCTGCTGTTCGTGCTGACCAAGTTCGTGTTCCCGCGTATGGAGAGCATGTTCCAGCAGCGCGTCGAGGCCATCGAGGGCGGGCTCGTCAAGGCGGAGAAGGCTCAGGCCGAGGCCGCGGCCCTGCTGTCGCAGTACAAGGCGCAGCTGGCCGAGGCTCGCACGGAGGCCGCGCGCATCCGTGACGAGGCCCGTGCCGACGCCGAGGGCATCCGCACCGACGTGCTGGCGAAGGCTCGCGAGGAGTCCGACCGCATCATCGCGGCCGGTCGCGAGCAGCTGGCCGGCGAGCGGGCGAGCATCGTCCGCGAGCTGCGTGCCGAGATGGGCACGCTGGCGGTCAGCCTGGCCGGCAAGATCGTTGGCGAGTCGCTGGAGGACGAGGCCCGTCGCCGTGGCACGGTCGAGCGCGCGCTCGCCGAGCTCGAGACCGCCGGAGCCCGTTGATGCAGGCGGCAAGCCGTGAGTCGTACACCGCGGCCCGGGCAGCGCTGGAGACCAGCGCCCGGGCGGCGGGTGCCGCCGCCACCGCGGTGATCGCCGAGGAGCTGCTCGGCTTCGCGGACCTGCTGCGCCGGGAGCCGCGGCTGCGCCGCGCGCTGTCGGACCCGTCCCGTTCCGGGCAGGAGCGGGCCGAGCTGGCCGCGACCCTGCTGGCGGGCAAGGTCGGCCAGGGTACCGTTGACCTGATCAAGGTGCTGGCGTCGGGCCGCTGGTCGGCCGCGTCGGAGCTGCTGGACGGCACCGAGCGCCTGGGCGCGGACGCGCTGCTGGCCTCGGCCGAGCTGGCCGGCGACCTCAGCGAGGTCGAGGACGAGCTGTTCCGCTTCGGGCAGATCGTCGACGGCGACCAGCAGCTGGCCGCCACGATCGGGGAGACCATCGTGCCGGTGGCGCGACGGGCCGAGCTGGTCGGAGGACTGCTGCGGGGTAAGGCGAAGCCGGTGACGGTGAGCCTGGCCGAGCTGGCCGTGCAGGGCTTCGGCGGCCGCACGTTCAGCGGCGCGATCACCCGGCTGGTCGAACTGGCCGCCGAGCGCCGGGAGGCGCAGGTCGCGTACGTCACGGTCGCGCAGCCGCTGACCGAGGCCGAGGAGTCCCGCCTGGCCTCGGCGCTGTCCGCCATCTACGGCCGTCAGGTCTCGGTGAAGGTAACCGTCGACCCCGCGGTGCTGGGTGGGCTGAGCGTGCAGGTCGGCAGCGACCTCTACGACGGCACCATCGCACGGCGGCTGGCCGCAGTCCGCAACGCGTTCGCCTAGCGAGCGCCCGGAACCCGGTCCGACCCGGTGCGCCGCTGCTGCGGCACGCCGGTGCCGGGTTCCCCTGAACCGATACCGAACCTGACTTGACAGTCACGACACCGATAGGAAGCTGAGGATGGCCGAGCTGACCATCTCGTCCGAGGAGATCCGTGGAGCGCTTGAGCGTTTCGTCTCCTCGTACGCGCCCGAGATCTCCCGCGAGGAGGTCGGCGTCGTCACCGAGGCCGGTGACGGCATCGCCAAGGTCGAGGGTCTCCCCTCCACCATGGCCAACGAGCTGCTGGAGTTCGAAGACGGCACCCTGGGTGTCGCGCTGAACCTGGACGTCCGCGAGATCGGTGTCGTCGTCCTGGGTGCCTTCGAGGGCATCGAGGAGGGGCAGCCGGTCAAGCGCACCGGCCGCGTGCTCTCCGTGCCGGTCGGCGACAAGTTCCTGGGCCGCGTGGTGAACCCGCTGGGTGCCGCCATCGACGGGCTGGGCGAGATCGACAACGAGGGCTTCCGCGAGCTGGAGCTGCAGGCTCCGAACGTGATGGTCCGCAAGAGCGTGCACGAGTCGCTCGAGACCGGCATCAAGGCCATCGACGCGATGACCCCGATCGGCCGCGGCCAGCGCCAGCTGATCATCGGTGACCGCAAGACCGGCAAGACCTCGGTCGCGCTGGACGCGATCATCAACCAGCGCGCCAACTGGAAGACCGGCGACCCGAAGAAGCAGGTCCGCTGCATCTACGTCGCCATCGGTCAGAAGGCGTCCACCATCGCGTCCGTCAAGGGCACGCTGGAGGCCGCGGGCGCGATGGAGTACACCACCATCGTCGCCTCCCCGGCGTCGGACCCGGCCGGCTTCAAGTACCTGGCGCCGTACGCCGGTTCGGCCATCGGCCAGCACTGGATGTACGCCGGCAAGCACGTTCTGATCGTCTTCGACGACCTGAGCAAGCAGGCCGAGGCCTACCGTGCCGTGTCGCTGCTGCTGCGCCGTCCGCCGGGCCGTGAGGCCTACCCGGGTGACGTCTTCTACCTGCACTCCCGCCTGCTGGAGCGCTGCGCGAAGCTGTCCGACGAGCTGGGCGCGGGCTCGATGACCGGTCTGCCGATCATCGAGACGAAGGCCGGCGACATCTCGGCGTTCATCCCGACCAACGTCATCTCCATCACCGACGGGCAGATCTTCCTCGAGGAGAACCTGTTCAACTCGGGTGTGCGTCCGGCCATCAACGTCGGCACCTCGGTCTCCCGGGTCGGCGGCTCGGCGCAGGGCAAGCCGATGCGCAAGGTCTCCGGCCGTCTGCGCCTGGACCTGGCCCAGTTCCGTGAGCTGGAGGCGTTCGCCGCCTTCGCCTCCGACCTGGACCGTGCCTCGCGCGCCCAGCTGGAGAAGGGCTCTCGCCTGGTCGAGCTGCTCAAGCAGCAGAACTACTCGCCGTACCCGATCGAGGAGCAGGTCGTCTCGGTCTGGACCGGCACCGAGGGCAAGCTCGACGACATCCCGGTCAAGGACGTGCGCCGCTTCGAGGGCGAGTTCCTGCAGCACCTGCGTGCCTCGCACAGCGACGTGCTGAAGACCATCGCCTCGGGCACCTGGGACGACGATGTCGTGGCGAACCTCGACAAGGCGATCACTTCGTTCAAGGCCGGCTTCCTGCCCGCCGAGGACAACATCGTGATCAACGAGGCTGAGGCCACCGCGCTCGAGGGTCCCGAGGTCACCGAGACGGTCACCCGCATCGTGGACGAGAAGAAGTAGTCATGGCCGGTTCGGTACGAGTGCTTCGTCGGCGGATCAAGGCGACCCGCTCGACGAAGAAGATCACCAAGGCGATGGAGCTGGTCGCGACCAGCCGCATCGCCAAGGCGCAGGCTCGGGTCGACGCGTCCTTGCCGTACGCGAACGCGATCACCGGTGTGCTGACCGCGCTGGCGTCCAACACCAACGCCCAGCACCCGCTGCTGGTGCCGCGGGACCCGGAGCACCGGGCCGGCGTGCTGCTCGTCACGAGCGACCGCGGCCTGTGCGGCGGTTACAACGCCAACGCGATCCGGCTCGCCGAGCAGCTCATCGCTCGCCTGAAGAGCGAGGGCAAGCAGGTCGCGCTGTACGTCGTCGGCCGCAAGGGGATCAGCTACTACACCTTCCGCGGGCGCGAGCTCGCCGGGAGCTGGAGCGGCTTCTCCGAGCAGCCGCGCTTCGAGGACGCGCGCCGGGTCGGCGAGACGCTGATCCAGGCGTTCGTGCACGGCGCGGACGACAGCCTCGACGGCGCGGGCGACGACGGTGTGCTGGGCGTGGACGAACTGCACATCGTCTACACCGAGTTCAAGTCGCTCATGACCCAGAACGCCAGCACGAAGATCTTCGCGCCGATGCAGGTCGAAGAGCGTGCGGGCAACAAGGGCGAGCTGCTGCCGGCGTACGACTTCGAGCCGAACGCCGAGGAGCTGCTCGACGCGCTGCTGCCGAAGTACATCAACACGCGGATCTACGCGGCGTTGCTGGACTCGGCGGCCAGCGAGTCGGCCTCCCGCCGTCGGGCGATGAAGAGCGCGACGGACAATGCGGAAACCATGATCAAGTCGCTGACGCGGGAGATGAACTCCGCGCGTCAGGCCGCGATCACCCAGGAAATCAGTGAGATCGTCGGCGGCGTGGACGCGCTGGCGGCGGCGGGGAGTGAATGATGACCACTGCTACTGACACCAAGGCGGGCGTCGGTCGAGTCGTCCGGGTCATCGGCCCGGTCGTCGACGTCGAGTTCCCGCGCGACGCGATGCCCGCTCTGTTCAACGCGCTCCAGGTCGAGGTGACCCTGAGCGAGGGCGACCGCACGCTGACCCTCGAGGTGGCCAACCACCTCGGCGACAACGTGGTCCGGGCCATCTCGATGCAGCCCACCGACGGCATGGTCCGCGGTGCGGAGGTGCGCGACACCGGTTCGCCGATCAGCGTGCCGGTCGGCAACGAGACCAAGGGCAAGGTGTTCAACGTCCTCGGTGACTGCCTCAACCTCGAGAAGGGGCAGAAGCTCGAGGTCACCGAGCGCTGGCCGATCCACCGCAAGCCTCCGGCGTTCTCCGAGCTGGAGCCGAAGACCGAGATGCTGGAGACCGGCGTCAAGGTGATCGACCTGCTGGCCCCGTACGTCAAGGGCGGCAAGATCGGTCTGTTCGGCGGCGCGGGCGTGGGCAAGACGGTGCTCATCCAGGAGATGATCATCCGCGTTGCCCGTAACTTCGGTGGCACGTCGGTGTTCGCGGGCGTGGGTGAGCGCACCCGTGAGGGCAACGACCTCATCCACGAGATGGCCGACGCCAACGTGCTCGGCGACACCGCGCTGGTCTTCGGCCAGATGGACGAGCCCCCGGGCACCCGTCTGCGGGTCGCGCTGTCCGCGCTGACCATGGCCGAGTACTTCCGCGACGTGCAGAAGCAGGAGGTGCTGCTCTTCATCGACAACATCTTCCGCTTCACGCAGGCCGGTTCCGAGGTGTCCACCCTGCTCGGCCGTATGCCGAGCGCCGTGGGTTACCAGCCGACCCTCGCCGACGAGATGGGTGAGCTCCAGGAGCGCATCACCTCGGTGCGTGGCCAGGCCATCACCTCGCTGCAGGCCATCTACGTGCCCGCGGACGACTACACCGACCCGGCGCCGGCGACCACCTTCGCCCACCTGGACGCGACCACGAACCTCGAGCGCAAGGTGTCCGACAAGGGCATCTACCCCGCCGTGGACCCGCTGGCCTCGTCCTCGCGAATCCTGGCCCCGGAGTACGTCGGCGCGGAGCACTACGCCGTCGCCTCCGAGGTGAAGCGGATCCTGCAGAAGTACAACGACCTGCAGGACATCATCGCGATCCTCGGTATGGACGAGCTGTCCGAGGAGGACAAGGTCACCGTGGCCCGGGCCCGCCGGATCGAGCGGTTCCTGTCGCAGAACACCTACGCGGCCAAGCAGTTCACCGGTGTCGAGGGTTCGACCGTGCCGGTGAAGGAGACCGTGGAGGCGTTCAAGAAGATCTCCCAGGGCGACTACGACCACGTCCCGGAGCAGGCCTTCTTCATGTGCGGCGGCCTCGACGACCTCGAGAAGAACTACCGCGAGCTGACCAAGTAAGGTCGGCGCGCGCGAAGCGGCCCCCGTCCCGAACGGGACGTAGCGCACCTTCACCACCACCCGCCCC
>NZ_JBHTAC010000022.1:0-115652 GCF_042663325.1 Catellatospora aurea | reverse complement strand
CCGGCGCACCCTTACCGACCACACCACCAGCAGTGCCGTCGGCGACCGCCCGCAGACCGGACAGCAGCTCGTCACGATCGCCGCCGACGACCACCGCACGGTGCTCGAACACGGTCCGGGTGAAGGCGAGTGACCACGCCAGATCCGTGGGATCGGGCGACTCTGCCGCGACGTGATCGTGCAGGGCGAGTGCCTGGGCCCGCAGCGCCTCGGCGCTGTGGCCGCTGACGACGATCGGGGCGACGGGGAGTCCGGCGGGACGGGCGTCGGCGGGCTGCTCGTCCTGTGGGGCCTGTTCGATGATGACGTGCGCGTTCGTGCCGCTGATGCCGAAGGACGACACCGCCGCCCGGCGGGGCCGGTCCAGGTCAGGCCATTGCTTCGCCTCGGTCAGCAGCTCGACCGCGCCCGACGACCAGTCCACGAACGGCGACGGGTTGGCAGCGTGCAGCGTCTGCGGCATGACTCCGTGGCGCAGCGCCTGCACCACCTTGATCACACCGCTGACACCGGCCGCGGCCTGCGCGTGCCCGATGTTCGACTTCAACGACCCCAGCCACACCGGTCGGCCCTCGACCCGGCCTTGCCCATAGGTGGCCAGCAGCGCTTCGGCCTCGATCGGATCGCCGAGCTTCGTGCCGGTGCCGTGGGCCTCGACCAGGTCCACGTCCGCCGACGACAAACCGGCCGAGGACAGCGCCTGCCGGATCACCCGCTGCTGCGAAGGACCGTTCGGCGCGGTCAACCCGTTCGACGCCCCGTCCTGGTTCACCGCCGAACCCCGTACCACCGCGAGCACCCGGTGTCCCAGCCGCCGGGCATCGGACAGCCGCTCCACCAGCAGCATCCCCGCACCCTCGGCCCAACCGGTCCCGTCGGCCTCCGCCGAGAACGCCTTGCAGCGCCCGTCCGGCGACAGCCCACGCTGGCGGCTGAACTCCAGGAACATGCCGGGAGTGGACATGACGGCGGCACCACCGGCCAGCGCCATCGAGCACTCGCCGCGACGGACCGCCTGGACGGCGAGGTGCAGTGCCACCAGCGACGACGAGCACGCGGTGTCCACGGTCAGCGCCGGGCCGACCAGCCCCAGCTGGTAGGCGATGCGGCCGGACAGGATGCTCGGGGTCGCGCCGGTGAGCACGTAACCCTCGACGGACTCGGCCGCGTCGTGCATGCGCGGCCCGTAGTCCAGCGGCGACGCGCCGACGAACACGCCGACCGTGTCGCCGTGCAGCGTGGTGGGGTCGATGCCGGCCTGCTCGACGGTCTCCCAGGCGGTCTCCAGCAGCAGCCGCTGCTGCGGGTCCATGGCCAGGGCCTCACGCGGCGAGATGCCGAAGAACTCGGCGTCGAACCGGTCGGCGTCGTGCAGGAAACCACCCTGCCGGGTGTGCACGGTGCCGGTGGCCGCCGGGTCGGGGTCGAACAGCGCGTCGAGGTCCCAGCCCCGGCCCTGCGGGAACTCGGAGACCGCGTCGGTCCCGGTGTACACGAGCTGCCACAGCTCGTCGGCCGAGGTGACGCCGCCGGGCAGCCGGCAGGCCATGCCGACGATGGCGACGGGCTCGTCCGAGGCGTCGGTGAACCCGGGTTCGGCGTCCGCCGCGCCGTCGGTGAGGAAGTCGATCAGCGCCTGGACGGTCGGGTAGTCGAACAGCAGGCTGCCGGGCAGCGCCCGCCCGACGGCGGCGGCCAGGGCGTCGCGCAGCTCGACCGCGCCGAGCGAATCGAGCCCGAGTTCCTTGAACGGAGCCCTCAGCGGCACGGCGGCCGGGTCGGTGTGCCCGAGGACAGCGGCCACGTGCGCGAGGACCAGCCCGGTGACGGCCGCGCGGTCAGGAACAAGCGCACTCGGCACCGCACCGGCCGGGACCGGTGCCCCGACCGTCGACGCCTGCCCGGGATGCGCTGCGCCGCTGGGCCCTTCCGGCGAGCTCGGCACGGCAGTCGCGACCAACCGCGAACCCGGCCCGGCGGTCGACGTCAGCCCCTGGGCCGGTGCGGTGGCGGTGTCGAGCCAGTGGCGCTCGCGCTGGAAGGCGTAGGTGGGCAGCGGGACCCGGCGGGCCCCGGGGTAGATCCGGTCCCAGTCGAGTTCGACGCCGCGCACGTGCAGCCGGGCAAGCGCGGTGGCCACGCTCACGGGCTCGTCTCGCCCGGCGCGCAGGGCCGGAATGGCGACGGCGTCGGAGCCGTCGGGCACGCAGTCGCCGGCCATCGCGGCGAGCACCCCGTCCGGGCCGCATTCGAGCAGCGTGGTCGCGCCTTCGCCGACCAGGGTGCGGACGGCGTCGGCGAACCTGACGGCCTGTCGCACCTGGCCGGTCCAGTAGTCCGGGTCCGATAGCTCCGCGGCGGAGGCGAGGTGGCCGGTGACCGTGGAGACCAGCGGAATCTGCGGCTCGGCGAACGCGAGCCCGGCCACGACGTCCCGGAACCCGTCCAGCATCGGGTCCATCAGCGGCGAGTGGAAGGCGTGGCTGACGGTGAGGCGGCGGGTCTTGCGGCCGCGCTCGCGCAGCTCACGGCAGGCGGCTTCGACCTGCTCCTCGGCTCCGGACAGCACGACGGCGCGGGGGCCGTTGACGGCGGCCACGGCGATCGGCCCGGCGACCCCGGCCAGCAGTTCGCGGACCTCGTCCTCATCGGCCTGGACGGCGGCCATCGCGCCACCGGCGGGCAGCGCCTGCATGAGCCTGCCCCGGGCGGCGACGAGGGTCGCGGCGTCGGTCAGGGACAGCACCCCCGCCACGTGCGCGGCGGTGATCTCGCCGATCGAGTGCCCGCTCGCCAGCGCGGGCACCACGCCCCAGGACTCGACGAGGCGGTACAGCGCGACCTCGACCGCGAACAGGGCGGGCTGGGTGAAGCCGGTGTCGTCGAGCCCGTCGCCGGACTCGATCACCGAGCGCAGCGACCGGGGCAGGTGCGGGTCGAGGGCGGCGCAGGCGGCGTCGAACGCGGCGGCGTATGCCGGGTGCGCGGCGTACAGCTGCAGGCCCATGCCGACCCGCTGCGCGCCCTGCCCGGTGAACAAGGCGGCGAGTTTGCCGCCGACGGCCTGGCCGGTGTGGACCTGTCCGGCGGGGGTGCCCGCGGCCAGCGCCGCCAGCCCGGCGTGCAGCTCGTCGGGGGTGGAGCCGACGACGACGGCGCGGTGCTCGAACGCGGTGCGCGTGGCGGCCAGCGACCAGCCGACGTCGGCGACGCCCTCGGGTGCGAGCTCGGCCAGCGCGCGGGCCTGGTCGCGCAGGCCGGGCGTGGTGCGCGCAGACAGCGGCCACACGCCGACCGGCGCGTGCGCGGTGGTCGGAGAGGTCGGGATCGCGGGCGGCTCGCTGAGTACGAGGTGGCAGTTGGTGCCGCCCATGCCGAAGCCGCTGACCCCGGCCAGCAGCGTGTCGTCCGGGCGGGGCCAGGCCGACAGCTCGCGCGCGACGGACAGGCGCAGCTCGTCGAGCGGGATCGCCGGGTTCGGGGTCTCGTAGTTGAGGCTGGCCGGGATCTTCCGGTGGTGCAGCGCGAGCGCGGCCTTGATCAGGCCGGTCACGCCGGCCGCGCCCTCCAGGTGCCCCACGTTGGTCTTGACCGAGCCGACGAGCAGCGGCCGGCTCGGGTCGCGGTCCGCGCCGAGGACCGCGCCGAGCGCGGCGGCCTCGATCGGGTCGCCGACCCGGGTGCCGGTGCCGTGCAGTTCGACGTACTGGACCTGGGCGGGGTCGACCCCGGCCGCGGCGTACGCGTCGCGGAGCACCGCGCGCTGCCCGTCGGCGCTGGGGGTGGTCAGGGTCTCGCCGACGCCGTTGTTGACCGCGCCGCCGCGGATGACGCAGTAGATCGTGTCGCCGTCGGCCAGCGCCGCGGCCAGGGGCTTGAGCAGCACCGCGCCGCCGCCCTCGCCGCGCACGTAACCGTTGGCGCGGGCGTCGAAGGCGTGGCAGCGGCCGTCGGGCGACAGCCCGCCCCACTTGCTGGAGATGATCGAGGTTTCGGGCAGCAGGCTCAGATTCACGCCGCCCGCGATGGCGGTGTCGGACTCGCCCCGGCGCAGGCTCTCGCAGGCCAGGTGCACGGCGACCAGCGACGAGGACTGTCCGCTGTCCACGGTGAGGCTGGGGCCGTGCACGCCGAGGAAGTGCGACAGTCGGCTGGACAGCACGCTGCGCTGCACGCCCGGGGCGGTGTGCTGGGAGGCGGTGGGCACGCCGTCGCGGTAGACGAGCCGGGCGTAGTCGTCCCAGATCGAGCCGACGAACACGGCCAGGCGGGTGCCGCGCACCGAGGCGGGCAGCACGCCCGCGTCCTCCAGCGCCTCCCACCCGAGTTCGAGCACGAGGCGCTGCTGCGGGTCCATGGCCGCGGCCTCGCGAGGCGAGACGTGGAAGAACGCCGCGTCGAACCGGTCGACGCCGTCCAGGAAGGATCCCCACTTCGAGGTCATCCGGCCGGGTGACGACGGGTCGGGGTCGTATGCCGCCGCCGCGTCCCAGCGGTCTGCCGGGACCTCGGTGACGGTCTGCGCTCCGTCGCGCAGCAGCCGCCAGAAATCGCGTCCGGACGCGACGCCCGGCAGCCGGACCGACATGCCCACCACTGCGATCGAGTGCGCGTGCCCCGCGTCGGGATCAACAGTATGAGTCATTCTCTCCGCCCCACCATGAACAGCGATGCCGAACCCGTGACACCGAGATGTCTATTGAGACACAGCAATGGCAATAGGCTGTCCGGGAAACCGTCGCGAGGACAACCCCTACAAATCCCCTAATGCGCATAGGGGTGTCCGTTGTTACGCTCCCGGATATCTCATTCGGCGTCCCCGGTGATGTGCCGTGGGCGCGGTATTCCGCCGCGGGCGCCAGCTTTGGCCGTCCACATCCTCCGGAGCGTTCACGTCATGGACCTTGGCCTGAAGAACAAGGTGGCCGTCGTCACCGGTGCCAGCTCGGGCGTCGGCCGCGCCACCGCCCTGGCCCTGGCGGCCGCCGGCGCGCGTGTGCTCGGCACGTACCACAGCAACCCGAACGGCACGAAGGAACTGCTGGAGCAGGCCGAACGCGCGGGCACCGAGGCCCTGGCGACCCGGCTGGACCTGGCCGACGCCGGGTCGATCCAGGCGGCGGTGGACACCGCGGCCGCGCGCTGGGGCGCGGTGCACATCCTGGTCAACAACGCGGTGGCGCTGCCGCCGTTCCCGGCGCACGGCGAGCTGTTCGAGCATGCCCCGCCGCAGCGCTTCGTGGACTCGCTGACCAGCAACCTCACCGGGCCCTACCTGCTGAGCCGGGCGGTGGTCGGGCACATGCGGGCCGCGGGCTGGGGACGCATCGTGCACGTGTCGTCCACGTTCGCCGAGGACGGCTTCCCGGGGCGGGCGCCGTACGCGGCCGCGAAGTCGGGGCTGCACGGCCTGACCAAGGTCATGTCGCGGGAGCTGGCCCGCGCCGGCATCTACACCAACGTGGTGGTGCCCGGCTTCATCCCGGCCGACGGCCAGCCGCAGTCGCTGATCCAGTACGCGTCGGCCGCCGCCGCGACCAAGCGCACCACCTCCGCGCAGGACGTGGCCAACACGATCGCGTTCCTGTGCTCGGCCGCGAACTCCAACATCACCGGCCAGGTGGTCCGGGTCGACGGCCACTTCCTCACCCCCGCGCCCTGATCCCACCGCTCGCCCTGGAGGGCCGATTCGCCATGAACGACGAGAACGAGGCCGGGGAGCTGCCCGAGCTGCCGATGACCCGCGAGTGCCCGTACCACCCCCCAGCGGCGTACGAGGAGCTGCGGGCGATCGGGCCGGTGACGCGGGTGCGCCAGTTCGACGGCCGTCCGGTGTGGGCGGTGACCGGCCATCTGGAGACCCGTGAGCTGCTGTCCAGCCCGCACATGTCGGTGGACCGGTTCCACCCGAACTTCCCGATGCCGATCCCGGCGCTGACGCAGCTGCAGAGTTCGCGTACGCCCGCGATCGGGGCCCTGATCCGCACGGACCCGCCGGAGCACACCCGGCAGCGCAAGGACATCCTGCCCAGCTTCACCCTGAAGAAGATCGGCGTGCTGCGGCCGCGCATCGAGCAGATCTGCGCGGACCGCCTCGACGCGATCACGGCCAAGGGACCGGTCGTCGATCTGGTCGAGGAGTACACCAAACCCGCCGTGGCGATGGTGCTGTCGCAGCTGCTCGGCGTCCCGTTCGCCGACCGGGAGTACTTCGAGGACCTCACCTACCGCCGGTTCGATCCGGCGCAGGTGGTGGACGCGCTGGCCGACCTGACCGACTACCTGTCGCGGCTGCTGCGGGCCAAGGAGACCGACCCGGGCGACGGCCTGCTCGACGATCTGGTGGCCAAGGTCCTCGCCGGTGAGCTGGAGCGCGACGAGCTGGTCAAGTACGCGCTGGTGCTGGTGATCGCCGGGCAGGAGACCACGGCCAACACCATCGCGCTGAGCGTGCTGACCCTGCTGGAGCACCCGGATCAGCTGGCGCTGCTGCTCGACGACCCGTCGCTGTGGCCGAACGCGGTCGAGGAACTGCTGCGCTTCCTGGCCATCACCGGCGGGCTGTCCCGAGTCGCCACCGCCGACATCCAGCTCGGCGACCTCACCATCGCCGACGGCGACGGGCTGATCTTCCTCAACCCGGGGGCCAACCGGGACGAGGCCCAGTTCGAGCGGCCCAACGAGCTCGACGTGCGGCGCACCGTGCGCAACCACCTGACCTTCGGTTTCGGCATCCACCAGTGCATCGGGCAGAACCTGGCCCGGGTGGAGGTGGAGATCGCGCTGCGGGCCCTGTTCACCCGCATCCCCGCCCTGCGGCTGGCGGTGCCGATGGAGCAGATCCCGATGCGCCAGGGCCTGGTCTTCGGCATCGCCGAGCTGCCGGTGACCTGGTGAGCGGCGCGAGGACGCTGCTGCCCAGCGGCGACGCCACCCGGTGCATCGGGGCCGGGCAGTGCGTGCGGACCGCACCCGACGTGTTCGACCAGGACGACGGCGGCACCGTCGTGGTGCTGGTCGCGGAGGTCGACGAAAGCCACCGCGCGCTGCTCGACGAGGCGGCCTACCTGTGCCCCGCGTCGGCCATCAGCTTCACCGAGCGGGGCTGAGACCAGCCCCCTCCCGTCCCGGACTTGAGGAAGAAGAGATGACGACAACCGACGCGGTGACCAGCCCGGAGCAGACCGGGCGCGGCCCGTCGAGCCGCTGGACCGGCCTGGCGGTGATCTCGCTGGCCCAGCTGATGGTCACCCTGGACTCGACCATCGTTGCGGTGGCGCTGCCCTCCGCGCAGCAGGACGTCGGCCTGACCGACGTGACCCGGCAGTGGGCGGTCACCGCGTACGCGCTGACCTTCGGCGGGCTGCTGCTGCTGGGCGGCCGGATCGGCGACCACATCGGACGCCGCCGCTCGCTGATCATCGGCGTGGCCGGGTTCGCGCTGGCCTCGGCGCTGGGCGGCGCGGCCGGCAGCGCCGAGACGCTGCTGGCGGCGCGGGCGCTGCAGGGCGTGTTCGCGGCGCTGATCGCCCCGGCGACGCTGTCGCTGATCAGCCTGACGTTCCTGGATCCGAAGGAGCGGGCCAGGGCGTTCGGCATCTTCACCGCCACCTCGATGTCGGGCGGCGCGACCGGCCTGGTGCTCGGTGGCGCGCTGACCACGCTGCTGGACTGGCGCTGGTGCCTGTACGTCAACCTGCCCATCGCGGCGCTCATCCTGGTCGGCGCCTGGCTGACCGTGCCGAGGACGGACGGACGGCACGAGGCCAAGCTCGACGTGCCGGGAGCGGTGCTGGGCACCCTGGGTCTGCTGTCGCTGATCTACGGCCTGGGCGAGGCGGCCAACCTGGGCTGGTCGTCCCCGGTGATCATCGGCGCGCTGCTGGTGGGCGCGCTGCTGCTGGCGACCTTCGCGGTGGTGGAGTCGAAGGTGAGTGCGCCGCTGCTGCCGCTGCGGGTGCTGACCAACCGCAACAGCGGCGGGGCGTTCCTGGCCATGGCGATCTCCGCGTTCTGCATGCTCGGCATGTTCCTCGGCATGACCTACCAGTTGCAGTCGGTCATGGGCTACAAGCCGATCCAGGCGGGTCTGGCCTTCCTCGCCTACATCGTCACCGCCGCGATCTACTCCACGCAGGTGGCTCCGAAGCTGCTGCTGCGGGTGCGCCCCGGAATGATGATCTCGGCGGGGCTGGTCGTGTCCGCGATCGGCCTGCTGCTGCTGACCCGCCTCACACCGGAGTCGACGTACCCGGTGGACATCCTGCCGGCGCTGCTGCTGTTCGGCATCGGTGTCGGCAACATCGCCGTGCCCATCTTCAGCACCGCGATGTCGGCCGCCGACGCCCGTGACGCGGGCATCGTGTCGGCCGTGGTCAGCACCTCGCAGCAGATCGGCGGCTCGATCGGCACCGCGCTGCTGAACACCGTGTCCGCGGTGGCCGCCGCGGGATACCTGCTCGGCAATCCGACCGGCGCCGACCCGGAGGCGGCCGCGATGGTGCACGGCCTGGCCGTGGCCTGCGCGGTCGCGGGCGGGGTCGCCCTGGTCGGCGCGCTGGCCGCCCGGCTGCTCATCGTGATCGACCCCCGGCGCAAGAAGGAAGCCGCAGCAGGCTGACCCCATCCGCAGCGGCCCCCCGGAATTGTTCGATTACCGACAGGAACCATTCCGGGGGCCTTTTAGCACACGGCCGCGACAGCATTCCGCAAGCCATTGGTCACCGAGCGGTGATAAGCACGGGAAATGGGGTCCCATAGGGGTTTGTTAGGGGTCGACTCGACCGTGACAATGCGTGATCCTCGCCTTGGCGCAAACGCCTCTCCATCGCATTAGGAGAATCGTTCGACAAAAAGCGCCACGACCATTCCCTCGACCCCTCGAAGGACTCACGCATGTCCAGGCTCAGCCGAAGAATGCTCATCGCCGGAGCGGGTTCCGCCGCGGCCGGCCTCGCCACCGGCGTCGTCGCCGCGCCGGCGGCCGCGCACGACCCGGGCGAGCTCCCGCCGGGGCTGACCACGATCACGCCGGCCGACCCGCGTTACGCGGACACGCAGCTGCGCGGCTACAACAAGCGCTTCGTCGGCACGCCCGAGGCCGTCCGCATCGTCGGCAGCACCGAGCACGTGGTGCAGGCGGTCCGCGAAGCGGTGCGCGGCGGCAAGCGCATCGGCGTCCGCTCGGGCGGGCACGGCCTCGACGGCCTGGTCGACGACCCCGCCGTCAAAATCGTCATCGACTTCACCGAGATGCGCGACATCGCGTTCGACCCGGTGCGCAACGCGTTCACCATCGAGCCCGGCGCGACCCTGGGCCAGATCTACCGCACCCTCTACTACGGCTGGGGCGTCACCATCCCCGGCGGCGTGTGCCCGGCGGTCGGCGCGGGCGGCCACTTCGTCGGCGGCGGCGTGGGCCCGCTGTCGCGGCAGTACGGCCTGGTCGCCGACCTCGTCGTCGCCGTGGAGGTGGTGACCGTCGACGCGGCGGGCATCGTGCGGGCGGTGGTCGCCACCGACAACCCCGCCGACCCCAACTACGACCTGTGGTGGGCGCACACCGGCGGCGGTGGCGGCAACTTCGGCGTGGTCACCAAGTTCTGGCTGCGCCAGCCGGGCGTACGGTCCACCAACCCCACCCAGCTGCTGCCCAAGGCCCCCGGCGGTTACCTGGTCGGCCGGGCCATCTGGAACTGGTCCGACATGACCGCCGACGCGTTCCGCCGGCTCTGCGCGAACTTCGGCGCCTGGCACGAGCAGAACAGCGCCGCCGGCTCGGCGGGCGCGGCCCTGTACGCGTCGATGATCGCGCCGCGGATCGAGAACGGGAAGATCCTGATCTCGGGCCAGGTCGACCCGAGCGTGCCCAGCCAGGTCACGCTGCTGGACAGCTTCCTCGCCGCGCTCGGCGTGGGCGTCGGCCCGACGCCGCTGATCGTGAAGACCCCGGTGCAGCCGTGGCTGCAGCCGACCATCTCCGCCCCGGACACCGCCGTGTCCATGGGCATCCTCGGCCCGCCGCGCTCGAAGACCAAGGGCGGCCTGCTCAAGAAGCGCTACACCGACGAGCAGATCGACATCGCGTACCACCACCTGACCCGCGCCGACTACGCGCACAAGGCGTCGGTGTTCACCATCGCCTCGTACGGCGGCCGGATCAACGCCCTGGCCCCGAACGCGACGGCGACGGCGCACCGCCGCTCGATCATGCTCGGCTCGGTCTTCAGCTGCTGGGACGTGCCCGCCGACGACCAGCGCCACCTGGACTGGAACCGGGCGTTCTTCCGCGACCTGTACGCCTCCACCGGCGGCGTGCCCGCGCCGAGCGACGCCAACGAGGGCTGCTACATCAACTGGCCGGACGTCGACCTGGTCGACCCGGCCCACAACGGCAGCGGGGTGAGCGCGCTGGAGCTCTACTACGGCGCGAACCTGCCCCGGCTGCGGCGGGTCAAGGCGAAGTACGACCCGTGCGGGGTGTTCCAGCACACCCTGAGCATCCGCTGATCGACGGTGGCGCGGCGGTCCTCCCGCCGCGCCACCCCTACCCGGAACGGAGTGCCGATGACCGAACACGGCCCCCACCACGGCAAGGTCGCCGTCGTGACCGGCGGCGCGGGCGGCATCGGCGCCGCGTGCGCCGAACGCCTCGCCCGCGGCGGCGCGCACGTCGTCGTCGCCGACATCGACACCGAGCGCGGCAGCGCCGTCGCCGCCCGGATCGGCGGTGAGTTCGTCGCCGCGGACGTCACCCGGCTCGCCGCCAACACCGCGCTGTTCGACACCGCCGTGGCCCGGTTCGGCCGGCTCGACGTCGTGCACCTCAACGCCGGGATCATCGGCGGCACCACCCCCGGTGACGGCTTCGACCTCGACCGCTACCGCCACATCGTCGCCACCAATCTGGACTCGGTGGTCTTCGGCGTCCAGGCGGCCCTGCCGCACCTGCGCGCCACCGCCGGCGCGGTCGTCGTGACGGCCAGCGCCGCCGCGCTGCGGCCCTCCATCGAGGTGCTCTACTCCGCGACCAAGAGCGCCGTGATCGGCCTGGTCCGCTCGCTGGCCCCGGTGCTCGCCGCGGACGGGGTCACCGTCAACGCGCTGTGCCCCGGCCTTGTCGACACCCCGATGATCACCGCTCGCCAGGAGGCGATCCGCGCCGCGGGCGTGCCCGTGGCCGATCCCGCGCTGGTCGCCGACGCGCTGGAGGCCGTGCTGGCCGGCCGTGGCACCGGCGAGGCGTGGCTGGTCATGGCCGATCGTGACGTCGCCCCGTTCCCGTTCCCCGACCTGCCCGTGCCGGGCGCGCACCGATTGCGCTACCGCGACGGCGTCCTCGTCACCGACCACAGCTAGGAGAGACCATGTCGACCAGCCGTGCCGCCGTGCTACGCGCCAAGGGCGGGCCGTTCGCGATCGAAGACGTCCAGGTCGAGGAACCGCGGCCCGCCGAAGTGCTGGTCCGGGTCGTCGCCACCGGCCTGTGCCACACCGACCTGCTGGCCCGCGACCAGGTCATGCCGCCCGGTCCGCCCGCGGTGCTCGGCCACGAGGGCAGCGGCGTGGTCGAGGCCGTCGGCGCGGGCGTGCGCTCGGTGGCGGTCGGCGACCCGGTCGTGCTCGCCCCGGCGAGCTGCGGGCGCTGTGTGAACTGCCTCGGCGCGCATCCCATGCAGTGCCGGACCTTCCTGGGCCTCAACCTGCGCGGTCGCCGCCCCGACGGCAGCACCGCCTATCGCGGCGCGGACGGCGCGGAGCTGGGCGGCCACTTCTTCGGGCAGTCCTCGTTCAGCGGGCTGGTCGTCGCCGACGAGCGTTGCGTGGTGCGGGTGCGCCCGGACGCGCCGCTGGAGCTGCTCGGGCCGCTGGGCTGCGGATTGCAGACCGGCGCGGGAGCGGTGTTCAACGTGCTGAAGCCGCGACCGGCGGGCAGCATCGCCGTCTTCGGCGCGGGCGCGGTCGGCCTGGCCGCGGTGATGGCGGCGGCCGTCGCGGGATGCCGGGACATCGTCGTGGTCGACCTGCACCCCGGGCGGCTCGCGCTGGCCGCCGAACTCGGCGCGACCGCCGGATACGACGCCGCGGACGACGACGTGGTCAAGCAGATCACCGAGGCGACGGGTGGCGGGGTGGACCACGCCGTGGACGCGGTGGGGCTGCCGCAGACGGTCCGTAACGCCGTCGACGTGCTCAACGTCGGGGGCAGCGCGGCGGTCGTCGGCTCGGCGGGCACCGGGCGGGAGGTGTCGCTGGACATCTCGCGGCTGTTCGGCCGCACGGTCACCGGCGTCGTGGAGGGCGACAGCGTGCCCGGCATCCTCATCCCGCAGCTGGTCGACCTGTTCATGGCGGGCCGGTTCCCCCTCGACAGGCTGATCACCCGGTACGGCCTCGCGCAGGTCAACGAGGCCGCCGCCGACGCCGCGGCGGGGCGGGTGGTCAAGCCGGTGCTCACGCACTGAACGCGAAATTCGCCGTCCGCAGCGTGTCCGGCACCGGGTGCTCCGCCCCGGTGCCGTAAAAATGCTGTCAAGAGGGCCTAATTAGCGCGACACAGCCTGCAATCTCCGAAGTTAACTTGAATCGGTCAAGATTATGGCAATATTGGGCAGGTGACGGGCTTCGAGGCGCAGCTGCGGGCGGTCTCCCTGCGGGTGACCAAGCCCCGGCTGGCGGTGCTCGCCGTGCTCGGCGACCATCCGCACGTCGACACCGAGACGGTGATCGCCCTGGTGCGCGCCGAGCATCCCGCGGTCTCCCACCAGACCGTGTACGACGTGCTGCGCGCGCTCACCGAGGCGGGCCTGGTCCGGCGCATCCAGCCTGCCGGCGCGGTCGCCCGCTACGAGTCCCGCGTGGGCGACAACCACCACCACGTCGTGTGCCGCTGCTGCGGCGTCATCGCGGACGTCGACTGCGCGGTCGGCGAAGCCCCCTGTCTCACCGCGTCGGACGACCACGGCTTCGTGGTCGACGAGGCGGAGGTCGTCTACTGGGGCGTCTGCCCCGGCTGCGCGACCGTGCGAAGTTCCCAGTGATCGGCCAGTTCGGAGGAAGCAGAATGAGCGACACCCAGGACAACACGCCTGCCAGCGCGCAGGGTGTGGACCAGAAAGCGGCGGCCGGCTGCCCGGTCGCGCACGACTCGGTGACCGCGCACGGCAGCGAGAGCGAGAACCCGGCGATCCCGTCGCCGACGCCGAAGACCGGCGGCCGCCCGCGCACCAACCGCGACTGGTGGCCCAACCAGCTCGACCTGTCGGTGCTGCACGCCCACTCGGCCAAGGGCAACCCGCTGGACGAGGACTTCAGCTACGCCGCGGCGTTCGGCAAACTCGACGTCGAGGCGCTCAAGCGCGACATCACCGAGGTCCTCACCACCTCGCAGGACTGGTGGCCGGCCGACTTCGGCCACTACGGCGGCCTGATGATCCGGTTGAGCTGGCACGCCGCGGGCACCTACCGCATCCACGACGGGCGCGGCGGCGCGGGCGACGGCGGGCAGCGCTTCGCCCCGCTCAACAGCTGGCCGGACAACGCCAACCTGGACAAGGCCCGGCGGCTGCTGTGGCCGGTAAAGCAGAAGTACGGCCAGCAGGTCTCCTGGGCCGACCTGCTCGTGCTCGCGGGCAACGTGGCCCTGGAGTCGATGGGCTTCAAGACCTTCGGCTTCGGCTTCGGCCGCGAGGACGTGTGGGAGCCCGAGGAGATCTTCTGGGGCCCGGAGGACGCCTGGCTCGGCGACGAACGCTACGTCTCCGAGAAGGAGATGGCCGCGGGCGTCGGCGCGACCGAGATGGGCCTCATCTACGTCAACCCCGAGGGCCCCAACGGCAACGCGAACCCGGCCGCGGCGGCGCACTTCATCCGCGAGACCTTCGCCCGCATGGCGATGAACGACGAGGAGACCGTCGCGCTCATCGCCGGCGGCCACACCTTCGGCAAGACCCACGGCGCGGCCCCTGCCGGCGACCACATCGGCCCGGAGCCGGAGGGCGCGCCGCTGGAGGCGCAGGGCCTGGGCTGGCTGAGCAGCAACGGCACCGGCAAGGGCCCTGACACGATCACCAGCGGTCTCGAAGTGACCTGGACCGACCGGCCCACGCAGTGGAGCAACCGCTTCTTCGAGATCCTGTTCGGCAACGAGTGGGAGCTGACCACCAGCCCCGGCGGCGCGAAGCAGTGGGTCGCCAAGGACGCCGAGGCGATCATTCCCGACGCGTACGACGCGGCCAAGAAGCACAAGCCGACGATGCTCACCACCGACCTGTCGCTGCGCGTCGACCCGGCGTACGAGAAGATCTCGCGCCGGTTCCTGGCCAACCCCGACGAGTTCGCGCTCGCCTTCGCCAAGGCCTGGTACAAGCTGCTGCACCGCGACATGGGCCCGGTCAGCCGCTACCTCGGCCCCTGGGTCCCCGAGGCCCAGCTCTGGCAGGACCCGGTCCCGGCCGTCGACCACCAGCTCGTCGGTGACGCCGACATCACCGCGCTCAAGGCGAAGATCCTGGAGTCCGGGCTCACCGTCGAGCAGCTGGTCACCACCGCCTGGGCCGCGGCCGCAAGCTTCCGGTACACCGACCGGCGCGGCGGCGCGAACGGCGCACGGCTGCGCCTGGAGCCGCAGCGCAGCTGGGACGTGAACCAGCCCGCGCAGGTCGCGAAGGTCCTGCAGACGCTGGAGGGCATCCAGTCCGAGTTCAACGCGGCCGGGGGCGCGAAGATCTCGCTCGCCGACCTGATCGTGCTGGCCGGCTCGGCCGCTGTGGAGAAGGCGGCGCGCGACGGCGGGTTCACGGTCACGGTGCCGTTCCGGCCGGGCCGCACCGACGCCACCCAGGAGCAGACCGACGTCGAGTCGTTCAGCGTCCTGGAGCCGCAGGCCGACGGGTTCCGCAACTACCTGCGGCCCGGCGAGAAGCAAATGCCGGAGGTGCTGCTCGTCGACCGCGCGTACATGCTCAACCTGACCGCGCCCGAGATGACCGTCCTGGTCGGCGGCCTGCGCTCGCTCGGGGCCAACGCCGGTGGCACCAAGCACGGCGTGTTCACCGACCGGCCCGGCGTGCTCAGCAACGACTTCTTCGTCAACCTGCTCTCCCCCGGCACCCGCTGGAAGGCGGCGGAGACCGGCGAGCACGTGTACGAGGTCCGCGACGTGTCCACCGGCCAGGTCAAGTGGACCGCCACCGCGGTCGACCTCATCTTCGGCTCGAACTCGCAGCTGCGG
Organism: Catellatospora aurea; assembly: GCF_042663325.1. Classification (NCBI taxonomy): domain Bacteria; kingdom Bacillati; phylum Actinomycetota; class Actinomycetes; order Micromonosporales; family Micromonosporaceae; genus Catellatospora; species Catellatospora aurea. The sequence continues at coordinate 100,420 of NZ_JBHTAC010000022.1, read as the reverse complement.
GCGATCGCCGAGGTGTACGCCAGCCAGGACGCCCGGGAGAAGTTCGTGCGTGACTTCGTCGCCGCCTGGACCAAGGTCATGGAACTGGACCGCTTCGACCTCAACTGACCGTGCCAGTGTGGCCCGGCCGATCCACAGTGATCGGCCGGGCCACGTCAGCGAGCCGTGGGCTCCGCTTTCGCCGTCATGTAGTCGAGCCGGGCCAGCAGGTGCCGGGCGACCTGCTCGCCGGTGGTCCACTCGAACGCCGGGTCGGGCCGGCATTCGGCGCGCATCGCCTGGTTCATCAGCCGCCACTGCTCGGCGGGCGACACCGTGGCCTCGGCGTGGGTGGTCATGCCGGCCTCGCTCATCGCCTTGACGCGCAGCCCGAACGAGTCCGGGTAGGACACCGCCGGATGGGTCATGGCCAGCACCGGGATCCGGTTCCACACCAGGTCGCAGGTGACGGTGCCGTTGGCGTTGGTCACCACCAGGTCGGCCGCGGCGTAGTACTTCTCCGGTTCGGCCGTGAACCCGGCCCAGACGACGTCGGCGGCCCGGTCGGCGGGCACCGCGCAGAACGGCTCGGCCAGCACGAACAGCCGATGACCGGGCGGCGCGTGGTCCAGCCAGGCGCGTACGGTCAGCTCGGCGATCGCCGCGTTGTCGACCATCCGGGTCATGCCCCCGATGGTGAGCACCACGACCGTCTCGGACTCGGCCGCCCCGAGTCCGGCCCGCGCCGCCTCCCGGCTGACGCCGAAGTCCGCCACCACCGGGCCGAGCGCCTGGATCGGCCTGGTGACCCCGAACGGGCCGGGGTGCGCGACGGAGAAGTCCAGCAGCAGGATCTCCCCGGCCTGGTCCAGGATCGGATCGGACTCGGGTGCGCCCAGCTCGGAGTAGAACCAGTCGGTCAGCAGGATGGCCCGTCGCCGCCACTTCTTGACGCAGAACACCAGCGACCACACCACCTCGTCGGCGACGACCAGGTCGGGCGGGTCGTGCTCGCCCATCAGCTCCCAGACCCGGGCCCCGGCCGCCGGGGTCATGTCCTCGTGGTCGCCGATCCCCATGTCGATGCAGCTCTCGCCGTACAGGTCCAGGTAGACCGCGGCGCTGCCGGAGGCCATCACCTGGATCGCGACGTCGGGCCGCTGGGCGCGCATGGCCCTGATGATCCGCAGGTCCCGGGCGGCGTGGCCGAAGCCGTGGCCGCGGGCCAGGAACAGCACTCGTGGGGCGGAACTCACGCGGTTTCCTCCTGGAGCCGGTGACGCAGCAGTTCGGCGGTGCCCAGCGCGGCGGTGAACGGCGGCGGCCCGTACGCGTCGTCGCGGCCGGTGGTGAAGCTGCGCACCGGCACGGGCGGCAGCACGGTGACCGTGGGCCGCTGCGCCAATGCGGCGACATGCGCGGCGGTGACGGGGCTGTCCCAGCCGCCGGGCGGCAGCGCGGGGGCTACGACGACGGGTGCGGTGCTGCACTGGATCGCGAGCAGGCTGGGCGAGTCGGCCAGGCCCACCGCCAGCCGCGCGAGGTAGTTCAGGCTCGCCGGATACACCAGGACGGCCTGCGCCCACTGCTGCCAGGTCACGTGCACGGCCTCGGCGGCCGGACCGGCCCACTCGTCGACCACGGCGGCCCGGCCGGTGATCGCGCCGGCTGCCGTCGGGGTGAGAAACTGCAGCGCCGACCGGGTCAGCACGACCTGCGTCTCCAGCTGCGGGTAGGCCAGGCGCAGCCAGGCGAGGTCGCGGGGCAGGAAGGCGGCGTGCAGCGAGCCGGTCGCGACCAGCAGCAGCCGCCGGAAACCCAGCGGTGGCAGCCGGGGCTCGACGGAGGGGGCCAAGTCGTCCATCAGGACTCCTTCGAGGGGACCACCGGCTTTAGCCGGTGGGGGAATCGAAGGCCCCTTCGGGGCGGCCCGGCGCAGCCGGGACGACCGCATCGCACGCATGCGCACGGCCCGGGGCCCATAATCGTCGCATGTGGACAATATATGTATAGTCGATCGGTGTCCGCGACCAGGATGGTCCGCCGATTCTCCGGCGGCGTGTACGACCTCGGAGGCCACATCGTGTGGTGCCCGAAGTACCGCCGCGCGGTCCTCGGCGGACGTGTCATGCAAACGGTGCACCAGCACATCGACACCCGGCGGGAACGGCCGTGGCGCAAGGCGAAGCAGGACGGCCCGTGATCCGCGCCTACAAGTTCCTCCTGCGCCCCACCGCCCGCCAGGAGCAGGCAATGACCGAGATGCTGGCAGACCACTGCTCGCTGTACAACGCCGCCCTCCAGGAACGCCGTGACGCCTACCGGCACGCGTCGAAGACCACGATCCGCTACGGCCAGCAGTCCGCCCAGCTCAAAGACATCCGCGCCTTCGACCCCGAACGGCAGGGCCGCTGGTCGTTCTCCTCCCAGCAGGCCACCCTGCGGCGGCTGGACAAGGCGTTCGCCGCGTTCTTTCGCCGCGTCAAAGCCGGCCAGAGCCCCGGCTACCCCCGGTTCAAGGGCACCGGGCATTTCGACACACTGATGTTTCCGAAAGACGGCGACGGCTGCCGCTGGAACAGCACCCCTGACCACGCCCAGACCCGGGTGCGGCTGCAGGGCGTCGGGCACGTGCGGGTCCACCAGCACCGGCCGGTCAACGGCCGGGTGAAGACCGTATCGGTCAAACGGGAGGGCCGCCGCTGGTACCTGGTCCTGTCCTGCGACGACGTCACAGCGCAGCCGCTGCCACCCACGGGCGGCATCGTCGGTGTCGACATGGGCACCGTGCACTTTTTCACCGACTCCAACGGCGCCCACGAGCCGAACCCGAAGTTCCTGCACACGATGGCCGACGAGCTGGCCGCGGCCCAGCAGCACCTGGCGACGTACCCGCAGCGCACCAGACGCCGCACGAAAAAGCACCGGGCCGCCGCCCGCAAGGTCGCCAGGTTGTACGGCAAGATCCGCCGTCAGCGCCTCGACTTTCACCACAACACGGCACTCAAGCTCGTGCGCCGCCACGACGTGATCGGGCACGAGAAGCTGAACATTGCGGGCATGACCAGAAAGCCCGCGCCCAAGCCCGACCCGGAGCAGCTCGGCGTGTTCCTGCCGAACTCCGCCGCCGCCAAGGCCGGGTTGAACCGCAGCATCCTCGACGCGGGTTGGGGACAGTTCCTGGCAATCCTGGCGAACAAGGCTGAGAGCGCCGGTCGCCGAGTGATCCCAGTGGACGCCCGCAACACCTCCCGCACGTGCCCGCCCCAGATCGGCGGCTGTGGGCACGTCGCGAAGGACAACCGCGTCAGCCAAGCCAAGTTCGAGTGCGTCAACTGCGGTCTGGTGGAGAACGCCGACCGGGTGGGCGCGCTCAACGTGCTCTACAGGACCGGGCTGGTCCTCTGCGCCGGTGGTCATCCACCGACGTAGGAAGCCCGCGCGTTCACGCGTGGGTGGAGTCACTCACACATCCTCTCCGGGAAGGGAGCCGATGACGATCTCGGCCACCGCGGACACCTCGGCCGGATCGAGGCCGGTCGCCTCGGCGAAGTCGGCGGCGTCGCCGCTGCCCACGGCGCATGCGCCCAGACCCATCGCGGTGGCGCACAGGTACACCGACTGCAGGGCCACGCCGGCGTTGCGCAGCGTCAGCGAGTACGCCAGGTCGCCGTACTTGCGGGTGGTCCGGTCGCCGCGGGCGGCGAGGCTGATCAGCACCTGCGGCACCGACACCCGGTTGAGGGCCAGGTAGGCGGCGTTGATCAGCCGGACCAGCGGCACCGTGTCGCGGTTGACGACGGCGAGCGCATGCCGGTCCGGCAGGTAGCGGTACACGCCGGGGGCCAGGCCCTGGCAGGCACGGACCGTGAGGTAGTGGTCGAGTTCGTGCATCGCCCCGGCCGACGGCGCCGGCCGCAGCGTGAAGGAATAGGACCGGTCGTCGGCGGGGTCGGCGGGCAGCCGCTGCTGGACCCGGGCCACCCGGTGCAGCAGCTCACCCAGCTGCGTCAGGGTCAGCGGCGTGCCGCCGAAGCGGCGCACCGAGCGGCGGGCCTCCATGACCTCGGCCAGCGGCGGGTCGGTACGGCGCAGCGCTGCCAGGTCGGGCACGGGCAGCGCGATGTCGGTGTCGACGGCGGGCTCCGCGGGCGGTTCGTCCAGGTCGCCCACCGGTGTGCGCAGGTCGGCCAGCCCGTTTCTACTGCGGGTGTGTGTCCACACCGCGTGTGGCGGGCGTCCGGCTTCCGCGCCGGGCGCGGCGACCATGCCGACCGCCGCGAGCAGCCGCAGCAGCTGCTCACCGCCCGGGGCGAGCCCGGCGACCGTCGCCGCGACGGCCGGCGTGCACAGGCCCGCCACCACCGCCGCCAGCGCGGGGCGATGCAGCTCGACGACCGTCCCGTCGCGGGCCGACTCGACGACCGCCCGGCCGTTGAGCCGCCGCAGCAGCGCGTACGGCGACAGTTGAACCGTCTGCTCCCCGGCCGTCTCGGCGTCGGGCCGCACCTCGGCGAGCCGGGAGCGGAACCGGGCGGTGGCCACGTCGCCGTGCCCGTCGGAGCAGCCCAGGGTGATGACGCCGGCGACGAGCAGCCGCCGGACCAGCAGGTCGAGCTGCCCTTCACCGAGCGGCACCTGCTCGCGTACCTGCTGCCAGGTCGCGGGGCGGTGCAGCGCCGTCAGGACGGCGGCCACCGACCCGTCCGCGTCGTGCAGGGCCACCGGCTCGCGGTCGGGGCCGGTGATCAGCAGGTCGGCGGACGTGGTGGGGTCGACGGTCAGCTCGCCGTCCCGGCGCAGGGTGATCATTTCCGGGCGTGGCGGTATCCGGCCCGGACGGCGTCGAGCATGAGTTCGCCCAAGGGCTGTTCGAGGCCGTCGAGCACGTCGCGGGTGGCGACTGGGTGCAGATGCGCCTGCGGCAGGGTGGTGAACGCGCGCCGCACCACCGGGTCCGCCAGCAAGTTCGCCAGGGCCGCCTCGTCGGTGACCGGGAACCGGCTGTGCAGCGGCGTGCCGTCAGGCCGGTAGAGCCGGACGGACGGCAGGGTCAGGCTGACGCCGATCGCGAACGGTGTCAGCCACAGCCGGTCGAGCAGTTCGTCAGTCAGTTGCGGGTGCTGCCGCCGCCACGGGTCGGTGTGCTCGCGGGCGAGTTCCGTGACCGCAGCGGGGTCGAGCCCGGTGTCGGCGAGCCACTGCTCGGCGGCCCGGATCGACCAGGGCATTCCCCCGTCCTCCAGCGGCTTGCGCAGCGCGAGGTACGGCCGGGAGCCGAAGTCGGGCATCTGGTAGTGCGCGAACGTCGGCAGCAGGTCGGCCACGCCCAGCAGCGTGTCCGGGCGGGGCGGCACGTCGTCGGCGAAGCAGGCCGAACGGCGCGGGCCCTGGTGGAGGTTGCCGGTGAGGCTGTCCGGGGAGTCGTGGTCGACGAGGTTCGGGATGCGGCAGATGGCGGCGACGTGCCGGTCGCGGAGGAAGTTCATCAGCGCGACGTCGTCGGTCGGGGTCCACTCGCGCTGGTTGCGGGTGGCGGCCTCGCCGAACTCACGGGCGATCCGGGCGGGCAGGACCAGGGCCACGCTCGGCACGTACTCGTCCACCACCCCGGCCCAGGTCCCACCCGCGAGGGCGGCCATGCGCAGGTGGTGGGCGGTCATCGAGGTCCACTCGGTGAACAGCGCCAGGGCGGCGTCCGGGTGCTGCGCGATCGCGGCGTGCACGGCGTCGGCGAAGCCCCGGCACGGCACCGCGTCGTCCTGCAGCACCAGGTGGTGGGTGGCGTGTTCGGGTACGAACGACCAGGCCACGGCGGCGGTGCGCAGCGACGACGGCGGCCCGTGCGGGTCCGGGTCGACGACGATGTCGGGTTTGAGTTCGGGCAGGCTGTCGGCGAGCGCCTCGGCGCGGGCGAGCCGGCTCGGATGCGCCATGATCACAGTGGACAGTTGGTAATCGGTCACGGTTTTTCCTTGCCGGTGACGGTGGTCAGATGGGTCGTCGCGGTGTCCAGTGGCCAGGCGATGGTCTCGTCGTCGCAGGTCACGTGGTGCAGGCTGCCGCCGAGCAGAGCGGCCAGGTGCGCCGACACGACTCCGGCGGCGACCGCGAGTGCCCGGTAGTCGGCGGGCGAAGCGGTGGCCGGGCCGCCGAGCAGCACGGCCACGTCGGCGTCGAGGTGCGCCAGCGGCGGCGGTTGCGCATGGACCTGGTGCAGAAGCCCGTCGGCATCGACGCGATAGGTGCCGGCCGCCGCGCCGGCCGGGCCGAGGATGGCGACGCAGGCCGTCAGCGGCTCGGGTGACTGTGCCAGCGATCGGATCACCGCGGCCCCGAAGGCGTCGTCCGTTGCCGGTGGCGGTGTCAGGGATCGAACCGCCGCGGGCCCGATGCCGGGAAGGCGCGGCCCGGCGAAGTCCAGGCGCACCGCGGCGCTCAGGGTGGTGTCCTTGGGCTGGATGGGCATCAGGGCCGCTCCGGGTAGATTCCGACGACGGCCGCGAGGTGTTCGCCGCCGTCGTGCAGTTCCAGCAGGTCGGCCAAGGCCGGGTCGACGGTGTCGGCGAGCACGGCGTGGTGTCCGGTGGCGACGGCCGCGACCGCCCGGCCGGCGGCCAGGAACGCCCGGCGCAGACCCTGCTCGGCGTATGCCGAGGTCAACCGCGTGGTGGCGGCGACGAACACGAGCACGGCGGCCGGGTCGTCGGGCAGTCCCGCGATCGGCGGGGTGGCACCGAGGTCGCCACGGGTGGCGATGAGCGACTGTGTAGACGGCGACCAGCGGTAGACCGGGTGCGGCAGTCCGTGCACGCCGAGCAGGTAGGTGTCGGCATACGGCCGGGCCGTCGCCGACGGCAGCAGGGTCCGCAGCCACGGCGGCGCGTCGCTCAACAGGATCCGGGGCGAGGACGCCAGGTCGGTGTCGGCCGTGGCGGGAATCGCCTGGTCCCCGGCGACCTGCCAGGACACCCGCCGATTGAGCCACTCCAGCTTTCCGAGCACGCCGTCGCCCGCCATGGCGCAGGTCCCGCATGCGGCCGACGGGGTTACTTCGTAGACGCTGCGGCGCAGGTCGATCGTGTCGATGCGGTGCAGACGGCGGCCGGTGACCGGATCGGCGAGCCGGGTCAGCAGGCCGACGGCCTCCGCCACGGCCAGCCCGCACAGCAACTGTGCCGCCGCCTGCCCGAAGCCGGGAGCCCCGGTGGCCCTGCCCTCGGTGAGGAAGCAGTCCGGGCAGGCGGTGTCCGCGCCGGTGAACAGCGGTCCGAGTTCGACGGTGCGATCGTCGCCACCGACCCGCAACACGGGCACACCGGTCGCCGCGACGGAGGCGAGCTGGTCGTCGGTGGCGATGGCCAATGCCGCGGCGCGGAAAGGGTCAGCGGCACGGGGTTCGCGCAGGGTGCCGGTGCCGACGCCCGGTAACGCTACGGGAATGCCGACGCGGCTCGGGCTGGTGCCCAGAACGGCCAGGTCCGTAGTGACTGTGCCGATGCCGGACAGGGCGAGGTCCGTGCTGAGCAGTTCGCCCAGTGGGCCGGCCACGGCGACGACGACGGTGGCCTCGGCCAGTCGATCGCGCAGCGTCGCCAGCCGGTCGTGGCTTCCGGAGGCCGCCAGGGCGCGGGACCGGAAGGCCTCGGCGGCGTCGCCGGGTTCGGCGGGTCCGTCGTGGAGCAGCCCGCTGCGGTGCAGCAGCGCCACTGCCTGCGCGACCTGCGCGATGGGTGCCTCGGCTGCCTCGGCCACCGCAGCCAGGTCGGTGCGGCCGTCCAGCAGCGGCAGCAGCCGCGGCAGCAGGTCGCGGGCGGCGGCTCCGGTGAACAGCCGCCGACTCGGGCCGCCCTCGATCAGCAGCCCGTCGGCGGTGTCCACGACGGCCAGTCCGGCGGCCAGCGCGGGACGCCCGAGGCGGCTCATGCGAGCGCTCCTTCGGGCAGCCGGTTCGCGGTCTCGGCAAGGATCGCGGCCAGCCGGGGGTCGCCCCACGTGTCGGCGCTGCCGCAGCGCGGGCAGCCGTGCCTGGCGATGACGTCGACCCGGCTCACCAGCATGGTGGACAGGTCGACCATGGTGGTCATGCCCGGCTGTGGGCTCCGCAGCATGAGCTGCACGAGCGCCTCGGCACTGCGGAGGTGGTGCGGCAGGTGGCCGTACACGCCGCATTCGTCGTCGGCACGGTACGCGGCCAGCAGCGCGGCGCGGTGCCGCGCCTTCGGGTCGTGCTGCTCGCGGCGGAAGCCGTAGCAGTCGTAGCAGGGACCGCCGGGGGCCACCCAGGGGCCGACGATCAGCCACGGGTGTTCCACCACGACGGGCAGCCAGCCGATCCCGGCCCGCGACGCGAGCTCGTCGAACCGCCGGGCCCGGTCCGGTTCGGGCCGCCACGACACCAGCACCATCGCCCGCACGCCGCCCGGTTCGGGCCGGTCGGCGTCCAGTGCGCTCGCGCCGGCGGCCAGCAGGCGGGCCTGCACGGCGTGGCCGAACTCCCCCACGGCGGCGACCGCCGTCTCGGTCAGGCGAACGGTTGCGGCCACGGGTTCTGCTCCTGTTCGGGGGAGGCGGGCACGCCCATCGCCGCGGGCGCCTGGGTCAGTCGCGGGTGGGCGCGGAACTGCGCCAGCGGGGCCAGGGACATCGGCTGCAGCTGCGGCACCACCACGGTCAGCGCGACCAGGCCGACCCGGCGCAGCTCGGCCGAGGTCCGGTCGACGCACACCGCCTGCGCGCCGATCCGGCGCAACCGCCCCAGCACCACCGCGAGCGCCTCGGCCGGATCGGCGGGCAGTTCCCGGCAGTCGTCCGAGGTGGGGCGTCGGGCGAGGTCCTCGGTGAGGAAGGCGAAGGCTTCGGCCCGCTGCGCCACGGCCATGTACCGGGCGCCGTCCATGATGTCGGTGAACCGGGTGTCGCCGTGCACGGGCGCGGTGCCGTGCGGGAACAGCTGCCGGATGTTGGCGATCTCGATGAGGGCCTTCTCCGCCGCGTCGGCCAGGGTGCGGCCGGTCGCCGCGCCGACCAGGTTCGCGGCCTGCGCGTCGTGAGGCGCCTGCTGCAGCGCGTACACCGTCGGGACGCCCAGGTCGGTGGTGGCGTTGAACAGCACGTTGTCCAGGAAGCGGCGGCGGCCGTGGTCGAGCAGGTAGCGCACGTCCGGGCTGAACCCGGCGGGGCCGAGCAGCGGCAGCCGCAGCCGCCGCAGCCAGGTCAGCGCGATGGCGTCGCGTTCGATGACCTCCAGCAGCCCGCCGAGCAGCGCGCGCCGCGGTTCGACGTGCACGGCGTGCCCGGTGGAGATCTGGAACACGAAGCGCTCGGCGGGTTCGGGGTGCAGGCCGTAGCAGGCCATGACGGCGGGCACCCAGGTCGGCTCGCCGGACATCAGGTCGGTGCCGCGCATCCAGCGGATCTCCGCGGCGGGGTCGGCCGGGACGACGGGGCAGCCGGGGTGTGCGTACTCGGCTTCGGAGCAGCGCGGCAGCGAGGCCAGGTCGAGGACCGTGCCGGGCAGGTCCGCGGCGATCGCCCGCACGGTGTCGGCTTCGGGGTAGCTGCCCACGTAGCGCTCGGCGGCTTCGGCGATCGCGACGGTGGTGGCGAGGCCGGCGTCGAAGCCGCGGCCGGTGCCCAGCTGCGGGTTGCCGTCGTGGTGGCCGGTGTGCGAGTCGCCGCCGGCGGCGACCACGTGGCTGAGCCGGTCGAGGCCGCGGTCCGGCAGCAGTGGCCGCAGTCCGCTGACCACACCCAGCGGGCTGACCAGACTGGCGAGATCTGCGCTCATTGACATTCCCGAAACAAAGTCCGCAGGAGGCGCGACGGTGGCGCGGCTGGGCCGGCCACCGTCGCGGGTTCGTTTCAGAGGTTCAGCAACCGCAGCCGCAGGCGCACCCGCAACCGCAGCCGGTGACGGGGGCGAGCTCGGGGTCCTGCGGGGTCAGCTCGCCGGCGTTGCGCATGATCTCGGTGACGAGCATGTCCCAGTCGCCGGTGGAGACGTCCTGGACGTCCAGGTCGAGGTGGTTCATTCTTCCTCCAAACCAGATCTGTTAACAAACCTTGCTGAGAAGGTAGCAGTAGCTCCCCGGCAACGGAAGACTCAAATAGATCATTACCGTCCGTGATCACGGACTCCGATGAGGACGCGTTCTCGCCGGCAGCGACCCACCGCGGCGAGTGCGGGAATGACTGAGGGGACGGCCACCCCTCAGGACCGTCCCCTCAGCAGAGCGCGAACCGGCCCGCTACGGGCTCGTTCAGCACCACGAAGACACCATAACGGGAAATCAGCGCAAAGCACGTCATCCGTGCGTGTCGACTAGGGATTTTTCGGCGTCGCGGCCAGCAGCGCGCCGAGTCCGGAGGCCTGGGTGCGCCAGTCGCGGGCGTTCGGCGTCCCGCCGGCCCAGCGCTGCCCGATCCGATGGAGGCTGTCGCGGTCGTACTGCCAGATCGCGTCGGCCTGCCGCTGCGCGTAGGTGCGGTACGCGGCCACGCCCGAGGCGTCGGCCAGGTCCATCAGATACCGCATGAAGATGCCCTTGAACTGCTTCTGGTTGTCGTCGCAGCTGTTGGCCGGGTCGCAGGACTCGGTCAGGATGCCCGAGCGGGTCAGCACCGCCGAGTTCATCGCCGCGTCAGCCAGCTGCCGCGCCTGGGCCAGCAGCGACGCGTTGCCGGTGGCCCGCCACAGCTCGACGGCCCCGCCGACCGCCAGCCCCTGGTTGTACGTCCACACGGTCTGCCCGTTGTTCGCGCAGCCGCCGGTGATCCCGTCGTTGACCAGCCCCGAGCCGTTGATCATGCCGCTCGCGGCGAACCAGTTCCAGCCCGCGGTGGCCCGGCCCAGCCACAGCGTGTCGCCTGGAATCCGGTTGTGCAGCGCCGCGGTGAGCCGGACGTACAGCCCGATGGTGACCGCGTTCTTGTACGTGCGCTCGCGGTTCCACCAGACCCCGCCGCCGCAGACGCCGTCCCAGTACGAGTGCATGTAGTTCGCGATGGTCAGGGCCATGTTCAGGAACTTGGCGTCGCGCGTGACGTCGTACGCCTGCACCCAGGCCAGCGCCCACCAGCCGGTGTCGTCGATGGCGCGGCTGATGAAGTTGCCCTCGATCGCGTCGGTGCTCTTCTGCCCCGCCGGCATCACGCCCTTGTTCAGTTCGAACGTCCGGTCGATCAGCCAGCGGTAGTCGGCGCGGCCGGTGCGCCCCGACCAGTCCCCCAGCGCGGTGACCGCGACCGCCGAGTTCCACCAGCTCGACGGCCACCACGCGGTGTCGGTGCGATAGGCGTACGCCAGCGCGTCGGCGGCGGCGGCCGGCCGGTCGGCAGCGGGCCGGGCCCAGGCGGTGCAGCTGCCGTTCGCGCCGCTGACGGCCCGGCCGCACGCCCGCACCGCCCCGCCGTACAGCAGCGAGCGCGGATCGCGGGTGTTGACCATGGTGGTGCGCACCGAGGTCGCGCCGGCCGGGACGCTGACCCGCCCCAGCGACGAGCCGCCCGGCCAGGACGCGCCCTCGTCCCACGAGCGGTCCAGCCACACCTCGTCACCGGCCGTGCCCGCGCCGAGCGTGGCCCAGCCCAGGCCGCGGTTGTCGATGTGCAGGTCGATGCGGCGGTTGCTGATGGTCGCCCCGGGCACCGGCTGGTTGTCGCCGACGGCCGTGGCCGGATCCGCTCCGTCGCAGACGGCGTCGCAGACCTTGACGTACACCCAGGCGGTGCAGGTGACCCCGCCCGCGTTGCCGCAGGCCCGGACCATGCCGCGCCGGTGGGCGGCCGGGTCGGCGACGTTGTACATCAGGGTGCGGGTGCCGGTCCAGGTCGACGGGATGCTGGCCTTGCCGAGCAGGCCGTCCCAGGTGGAGCCGTCGGTCCAGCTGCGGTCGAGCCAGACGGAGTCGCCTACGACGCCGTTGTCGATGCTGCCCCAGGCCATCCGGTCGGCGTCGGAGACGTGCAGGACCAGCCGCCGCCCGTTGAGGTTGACCTCCGGCACGGGGAAGGTCTCCTGCCGGGCCAGCGACGGATCGCGGGTGTCGCAGTAGAGCGCGCACACCGCCGGGGCCGCGCTCGCCGGGGTCGCGACCACCGCGCCCGCCGCTCCGACGAGCAGCACCGTCATGAGGACTGTCAGCTTGCGCATCGGTTCCCCTCGCTCCACCCACCCGGGCGGGGTCGGCATTCGTCGATGTCCGTCGATCGAAGTTAACGAACTTAACCGTTCGATGTCCACGATGCGCACGTGCCACCGCGAGCAGCCGCAACCAGTTCCGGGGCCGAGACGTCTCAGAAGTCGAGACCGACTCCGGAGGCGACCATGCACGCAGGACATCCCGACCCCGCCACCGCCACCCGGCGCGCGCTGCTGCTGGGGCTGGCCGCGGCCGCCGCGCTGCCGCTGGTCGGCTGCGCCGGCGAGGACGGCGGGCCGGAGCTGGTCACCGCCGCGGACGTGGACCGGGTCGTGCCGCCGGCCGACGCCCCGGTCGCCGCCGCCGTGGACGGTGTCGCCGACTTCGGCCACCGCTTGCTGCAGGCCGCCGCCGAGCCCGGGGCCAACTTCGTCGCCTCGCCGTTGAGCATCGCGCTCGCGTTCGCGATGGTGCGCGTCGGTGCGGGCAGCACGACCGCGAAGGAACTCGACGCCGCGTTCGGCTTCCCGGCACAGGGCCGCGACCAGGCGTACAACGCCATCAGCGGGCAGCTCGCCACCGTAGACATCCCCCCGAAGCCGAAGACCGGCCCGCGCGACCCGAGCGCCAAGCGCAATCCGCCCGTGGTGAGCATCGGCAACGCCCTCTTCCCGCAGGAAGGCTTCACCGTCGGCGAAGCGTTCCTGCGCACGCTGGCCGAGCAGTACGCGGCGGGCGTCCGCCCGGTCGACTTCGGCGGCGACGCGGCCGGCCAGATCAACGCGTGGGTCAACCGCCAGACCGCGGGCCGGATCGCGAAGGTGTTCGACAGCCTGCCCGCGGACACGAAGCTGGTGCTGGCCAACACCGTCTACTTCAAGGCGGACTGGCGAAGCTACTTCATCGAGATCGCCGACGCCGCGTTCACCAAGGCCGACGGCACGGTCATCCAGACTCCGACGATGCACAACGGCCTGCGCATCCGCTACGCCGAGACCGCCGGCATCGCCGCGATCGAACTGCCCTACGCCGAGGGCCCGTACGCGATGTGGCTGATGCTCCCGCCGCCCGGCGGCAAGCCGGAGGACGCGCTGGCGCACCGGGTGCTGGCCCGGCTGCGCGACTCGTTCACCGAGTTGCAGGTCGACGTCGCCGTCCCGAAGTGGGACTTCGACTTCTCGATCGACCTTATTCCGACGCTGACCAAGCTCGGCGTGACTGCCGCGTTCGGCGCCGGAGCCGACTTCGACGGCATCGCACCGGGGCTGTTCATCTCCGACGCGGTGCACAAGGCGAACATCACCGTCGACGAGTGGGGGTCCGAGGCCGCCGCCGTCACCGGCCTGGCGTTCGCGATGAGCGGCCCGCCGCCCACGCAGGCGACGTTCATCGCCGACCGGCCGTTCGCGTTCGCCATCGTCGGCGGCGAGCACCACATCCCGCTGTTCATCGGCCGGGTCAGCGACCCGACGGCCAAGCGATCGAGCTGACCCTCCAACGCGGCCCTGCTCACAGCGTTCGGACCTCGTCGAGGGCGACACGGCCGCCGACCTCGATCCAGCCGTCGGGCCGCGGGCGTGCCAGGATCTGCGACGCGACACCCTGCCGGATGTCGAGGGCCTTGCCGAGGGTGTGCGCGAGCAGCAGCGCGGCGGCGCCGGTGGCCTCGTCTTCGATGACGGAGTCACCGCGACGGGGAAAGGCGCGCGCCCGGACCACGCCGCTTGCCTCGTCCTGCCAGGCCCAGGCATAGAGGAAGCCGCTGCCCGGCGGCGGTGCGGGCAGGCCGTCGATCTCGGCTGCGGATGCGTGTTGTCGCAGCTCGCGGCCGGCGGCCCAGTCGGCGCGACCGGCGATCCAGGTGAAGTCGCGGTCATGCCAGGTGGAGACGTCACCGGCGGGCGGACGTAGCACGTCGACTCCGGTGCCCAGATGTCGTAGCAGCCAGGACGTCCCGACCAGTGGGTGCCCGGCGAAGGGCAGGCGAACGCTGGGCGTGTAGATGTCGACCACACCGCGGTCCGGATCGTCGACAAAGACCGTCTCACTGAACCCGAGCTTCGCGGCGAGGGCCAGCCGCTGCCGCTCGCCGACCACCGTCGCGCCGCGGCTGACGACGCCGAGCCGGTTGCCGCCACGCCCGCCCGGCCCGCAGAACACCCGCAGCACATGAAGATCAGCCACAACTGCCATCGAACCATGGGTTTCCCTCCAGTGCCCGCACCTGCACTGCGTCGAGTCCCCACCCGGCATGTTCCAGATCTGACTTGCTGTGACCGCCGGCACGGGATCGGCGAGCGCGGTCGGAACCGGTGCAGGCAGCGGCATAATGTCGACAAAACCTGACACATGGGAGCTACCGCGAATGAGTTTCAGCGACGAGGTGCGGGCGGCTTTCCGGCGCGGTGAGACCGATGCCGTGGTACGCATGAGCCAGGCCGAGATCGTCCGCGCGCAGGCGGCCGGGGACCTGGCCGGTGAGGTGGAGGCCAGGTATGCCCTGGCCCGGGTGGCCATCCGCGGCGGCGACCTGCCGGGCGGCGAGGTCCGGGCCCGGGAGGCGCTCGCCGTGGCGCAACGCTCCGGGGACCGCGCCCTGGAGGAGCGGCCCCGGCATGTGCTGGCGGCGGTGGCGCGGATGTCGGGCGACCTGGCCCGCGCCCGGGACCTGTACCGGGAGAACATCGCGCTCAACGAGGCCCTGGGCCGCCCCGAGGTCGTCAACTCGGAGTACCACAACCTCGCGTTCTGCGAGCTCGGACTCGGCAACCTCGACACGGCGAGGGAGCTGTTCGCGGCGGGCCGGGAGCGGGTTTTCCAGCACGGCTGGGCCGATTTCGTACCGTACGTCTGCGTGGCCGGTGTCGCGCTCGCCTCCGCCGAGGGTGACCACGCGCGGGCGGCGCTGCTGGTGGGCGTCGCGGACGCGGCGTTCGCCGCGCTCGGGCAGGTGCCCGACCCGGATGACGCGGCTGACCTGGCCAAGGCTCGGGCGGCCGCGATCGAGAGGCTGGGCCCGGATCTGTTCGCCGAGCGGTACGCGCAGGGTCAGGCCCTCGATCCGCAGGCGGCGTTCGGGGACGCCGGGACCGCCGACATGTAACCCACCGACGTCATACGATTACTCCTCGTAGGGAGGTGGGGTACATGAAGGTCCTGATGGTGATCACCTCACATGATCAGCTCGGTGACACCGGCCGCAAGACGGGCTTCTGGCTGGAGGAACTGGCCGCGCCCTATTACCGCTTCCGGGATGCCGGATGGGACGTCACGCTGGCGTCGCCGCTGGGCGGGCGGCCGCCGCTGGACCCCAAGAGCAACGAACCGGAGTTCCGGACCGACCTGACCCGCCGGTTCGAGGCCGACGCGGCCGCCGAAGCCCAGCTCGACACCACGCTGCGGCTGGACTCGGTGTCCGCCGACGACTTCGACACCGTGTTCTACCCGGGCGGGCACGGCCCGATGTGGGACCTGGCCGAGGATCCCGTGTCGGTCGCCCTGATCGAGCAGGTGGTCCGGTCCGGCAAGGCCATCGCGCTGGTATGCCACGCCCCGGGCGCGCTGCGCCACGTCAAGACGCCCGAGGGCACTCCCCTGGTCGCCGGCCGGAAGGTCACCGGCTTCACCGACACCGAGGAAGAAGCGGTGGGCCTGACCAAGGTCGTGCCGTTCCTGGTCGAGGACGAACTCGTCGCCAAGGGAGCCCACTTCAGCAAGGCCGACGACTGGCAGCCGTACGTGGTGACCGACGGCCGGCTCATCACCGGCCAGAACCCGGCATCCTCGGGCCCGGCCGCCGACCAGCTGATCTCCATGGTCGAGAAGCTCACGAAGTAGCGTCACCGGCCCGCCTGCGCCGCACCCGGCGTCGCACCAGCCAGACCACCGCGGCCAGGACGGCGACCGTCGCAAGCGCCGCGACCTGGAAGCCGACGGGCCACGGTCCGCGGTCGGCCGACTCTGCCGTGCGCGTGCCCAGTCCGGGCAGCAGTCCCGCGGCGACCGAGATCTCGTACGGCACGCAGCGCTGCATGCCGAGCTCGCACCGGTGGGAGTCGTCGAACGTGCTCAGCACCCGGGCCGGGCTCCCGTCGAGGGGCACCGCCGACAGCGCGCCGGTGTCCGAGCCGTAGTCCCAGGCGTGCCCCAGCACCTCGGTGTCGGACAGCCAGCCCAGGAACGTCTCCGTGTCGGCGGTGCCGCGCAGCGCGGACGGCTCGGCGAGACTGACGGTGCGCACCGCACCCGGCGTCCCGGAGTCGAACAGGTAGACGCGGTGGCTGCCGACGCCCTCGGACCGCCACGGCACCACGGCCAGCAGCAGCCCCGACGGCGACCAGGCGTTGTGCACGGTGATCCCGTAGCCCTGCGGCACCATCACCTCCCGCTGCCGCTGCCCGTCCAGCCCGATCAGCCAGGTCCGCAGCTCGGACTGCACCACCAGCCGCTGCCCGTCGGGCGCGAAAGCTGCGGCCGACACCGGCACGAGGCCGGTCCCGGTGGCCTGCCCGGTGCGCAGGTTCAGCAGCATCAGCTCGCCGTGCCCGGTGGCGTACCACTCGACGTAGTTGCCGGCGTCACGGGCCGCCTCCTCCGCGACGGACGCCAGGTCGACGACCGAGTACGCCAGGATGTTGCCGTCCGGGGACAGCGCCAGCGGGACGACCCCGCCGGGGCGCGGCACCGGCACCTGCCGGACCTGCCCCGTCTCCAGGTCGACGACGCGCACCTCGGCCACCTCGCGGTCGGGTTCGGACAGCACGATCGTGCGCCCGTCCGGGGACAGCAGCCACGGCTTGGTGCGCTCGGGCACGGCGTCGAGCTGCCGGTACACGTCGGCGTCGGCGCCCAGCACGAGCGTCTGGTAGGTGCGCAGCATCTCGCTGTTGCCGTATCCGTACAGCAGCAGCGCCCGCCCCGGCGGGGCGGCGCTCACCGAACCGGTCAGCGGCGAGTATCCGGCGATCCGGTCGGGCAGGCCCGCCGCCTTTCCCGGCGACGGCCGCGCGGGAGCCGCGTCGCGGTCGCCGCCGGGGATGAGCAGCGCTCCGGTGCCCAGCAGCAGGGCCACGACCGCGCACAGCGCGGCGGTGGCGCGTCGCCGCCGGACGTCGCGCCGGGCGGCCGGCACCAGGCCCTCGATCAGTCCGGGCGGCAACGGCGGTTCGGGCTCCTTCGGGGCTGCGGCCAGCAGGGCCGCGATCTGCTGGTCGTTCACGCTCGGTCTCCTACGTAGTTGGGCAGCAGCCGCCGCAGGGCGGTGATGGCGTACGACGTCTGGCTCTTGACCGTGCCCGGCGAGCAGCCCAGCGTCCGGGCGGTCTCCGCGACGTCCATGCCGTCCCAGTAGCGCAGCACGATCACGGCGCGCTGGCCGGGGGCGAGCCTGGCCAGCGCCGCCATCAGGTCGAGGCGGTCGGCGACGTCCGCGGCCGGTGCGGGGACGTCCGGTGGTTCGGGGAACGGCCTGACCCGTCGCGCCCACCAGGTCTGCCGCTGGTCGAGGAAGATGTTGACGAGCATGCGGCGCACGTAGGCGTCCGGCGAGTCGGCCTGCGCGACCCGTGTCCAGTGCCGATACAGCCGGATCAGCGCGGACTGGGTCAGGTCGTGCGCCTCGTCCCAGTTCCCGCACAGCCGGTACGCCGTCCGGCGCAGCTCCAGCACCCGTGCTTGCGCGAACTCGGTGAAGGCGTGTTCGTCGTCGGCCCGCATGAGACCCCTCTCGTCCGTACCCCCTGACCGGAGCAGCTCGCCGAACGGTTGTGCCGTCCGGTCGTCGAATTCTCGGTCAGGCCGGTTTGACGGGCTGCCGGAGGATCGTCTTGAGCTTGGCCGGCTCCGTGCGCCGGGCGTCGCTGAGGTAGATCTCGTGATGGTCGCCGTTGAACGTCAGCCCGTTGTCCGGCAGGTAGCGGTGGTGCAGGCGGTCCAGGGTCGGCGCTTCGTCGTCGTAGGAGCCGATGTGCAGGATCTGCACGCTCTTCCCCTCGGTGAGGCTGATCAGCCGGAGGCCGGCCAGGGCCGGGTTGTCCTTCTTCTTCGCGGCTTCGACGACGGCCGCGCGGACCATGTCCTCGGTGATCCAGTCGGGCTGGCTGATCAGCATCGTCCACGACCAGGCCTGCTTGTCACGGATCACGAAGGACCGCGGGTCGTCGGCACGCCACAGCCCTTCCAGCGGCCCCACCACGAAGTCCCGGTCGAGGGTCTTCTTGCTCGCGAACTTCAGGGTGTACGCCGTCGTGAACAGGGCCTCCACGGCCTCGGCGTACGCCGGGGAGCTGTTCGGGTCGCCGTGGCCGTCGACCGCGAGGTATTTCAGCTCGGGCACGTCCACGACGACGAAGTCCTTCGCGGGCGGGGCGTACAGCTCTCGGCGTGCCTTCTTGACGTCGTACTTGTCCATCGCGGTCTCCTTGGTCAGTGTCGCGAGCGTGGCCTCGGCCCAGCCGACGTCGGCCCGGAGCATCGCCTCGCAGTAGTCGAAGATCGCCGAAGCGGCGGTGGGCAGCGGCTCCTGGTGCGCCCGGGTGGCACGGACCTCTGCCAGCTGGTCCCGCAGCGCCGTCAGCCGCCGGGTCAGCCCTTCGGCCACGTCCGCTTCCGGCAGGCCGGGGCTGTTCGCCATCCCGATCAGGACCCGGGAGCGCACCGGCGTCAGCGCCGCCAGCGCGTCCCTGGTGGCGGCCGCGCACAGGTCACGGCCCGCTGCCGTCACCCGGTAGGTCGCGCGCGACTTCGCCGCGCGCCGCTCGGTCGCCGCCGCCTCGATCAGACCACGTCCGGCGAGCTTGTCGAGCAGGTAGTAGATCGACGAGAAGCCCAGTGCGGTCCAGGTCCGCACACCCCGTTCCTCGATGACCCGTTCCAGCTCGTACCCATGGCGCGGCTGCTCCAGGAGCAGCCCAAGCACGGTCAGTTCGGCATCGGTCAACGTCGGGTCCACGCGTCTATTCTAGCGCTAGAATAATGGCGGCGGCCGGCGGGGCGCACTCCGCACCGGTCTATGCTGAGCAGCGGGCGCGCATCGGGACGCGGCCATAGCATTGCCGGATGTCCGATCTCGAATCGCCGCTCCCCCGCCATCACCACGGCACCACCGGCTCCGAAGCGCATGGCTGAACCGGTGGCGCTTTCACCAATCCGGTGATCCCGGGGTTCCACCCGGATCCCAGCGTGTGCCGGGTCGGCGGGGACTACTACCTGGCCTGCTCCAGCTTCGAGTACTTCCCCGGGGTGCCGATCTTCCACAGCCGGGACCTGGTGCACTGGGAGCAGGTCGGCAACGCGCTGGACCGGCCGAGCCAGCTCGTCCTGCCGCCCGGCATGCCGTCGTCGGCCGGCGTGTACGCGCCCACCCTGCGCCACCACGACGGCCGCTTCTGGCTGATCACCACGAACGTCGCGCCCGGCGGCGGCAACATTCTCTTCACCGCGACGGACCCCGCCGGGCCGTGGTCCGATCCGGTCCGGCTGCCCGACGTCGGCGTCGCGTTCGACTGGTTCGACTACGAACCGCTCTGACGCGGGGCGCGGCGGTCGCGGCGGCGTTCCAGCTCGTCGTCGTCGACATAGGTCAGCATCGGCTGGCCCGGCACGCAGTGCATGACGACGACGAAGCGGCTGGTCGCGTCGGGCAGGTTGTTGCCGTCCTGGTAGTGGATGACATCACCGCCCGGCTCGAAGAACGCCTCGCCCGCCCGGATGACCCGTTCGGGCTCGCCTTCGAGTTCGAAGAGCATCTCTCCTTCGATCATGTATCCGAAGATCGGGCCGGAGTGCTTGTGCGGCGGCAGTCCCTTGCCGCCGGGCGGGATCTCGACCAGCAGGGTCATCACGTCGACCGGCTGCGGGGTGCTGTCGAGCAGCCGCTGGTTGAGCATGGTGAGCACGGACGTGCTCCGGTTGTCCGCGGGGTCCATGTCGGTTCACCTCTTCGCACGGTGCCAGCGATGGCCGCTGAGCTGGTCCGGCACCGGTCCCTGCCGGTACGCCGGACGAATCCATCCTCGCAAAGGGCGGCAGGTCCTGTGTTCGGAATCGTTCACTCGGGTGGGGCGGCCGGTCTGGCACGGTCCGGCGTGACACGGGATCCTGACGTGATGACCACGCAGACGCAACCCCGCCCGAACCTGCTCGTACTGCGCGCACGGCGGCTGTTCGACGGCGGCGCCCTGATCGACGACCCGTCCGTCGTCGTCGACGGCGGCCGGATCGTCTCGGTCGTGCAAGGCGCGGCGGGTCTGCCGGATGGCGCGGACGTGGTCGACCTGCCCGCGGCCACGCTGCTGCCCGGACTCGTCGACACCCACCTGCACCTGGCATTCGACGCCACCGCCGACCCGATCGCGCGGCTGGGCGAGCGCGACGACACGGCGGCCTACGGGGCGATGTGCACGGCGGCCCGCGCGGCCGCGGCGGGCGGCGTCACCACCGTGCGCGACCTCGGCGACCGTGGTTACCTGGCGCTGCGGGTGCGCGCGGCGGCCCGCGCCGGCGACCACACGCTGCCCGCGGTCGTGGCCGCGGGCGTGCCGATCACGACACCCGGCGGGCACTGCCACTTCCTCGGTGACTGCGCCGCCGGTGTCGCGGACCTGCGCGCCGCGGTCCGCGCTCGCGCCGAACGCGGAGTCGACGTCATCAAGATCATGGCGAGCGGCGGCAACATCACCCCGGGCAGCCGCCCGGAAATGGCGCAGTACTCCGTGCACGAGCTGCGGGCGGTGGTCGAGCAGGCGCACGAACTCGGGCTGCGGGTCGCGGCGCACGCCCACGGCACGTCGTCGATCGTCGCCGCGACCGAGGCCGGCGTCGACAGCCTCGAACACGCCACCTTCATCAACGCCGGCTCCGTCGACGACATCCCCGACGGGCTGCTGGACACCATCGTGTCCCGCGGCATCGCGTTGAGCCTCACGTTCGGCACCCGGCTCGTGGACGGCCACGCGGTGCCGCCGAGCATCGCCACCCGGATGCCGCGGTTCACCGCCAACGCGGCCCGGATGCGCGCCGCGGGCGCGCGGATCGTGATCGGCACCGACGCGGGCATCGCACCCGTGAAGCCGCACTTCGTGCTGCGTCATGCGGTGCCCCAGCTCGCGCCGCTCGGCATGGACGGCGCGGAGGCGCTGCACGCGGTCACCGCACGGGCGGCCGAAGTGGTCGGGCTGGGCCATCGCAAAGGGCGGATCGCCCCCGGTTACGACGCGGACATCCTGGCCGTGTCGGGCGACCCGGTCGCCGATCCGGCAGCGATCCACCGGCTGCTCGCCGTGTACGTCCGCGGGGTCAGGCTGACCGCACCCTCGCCTGATCTTTGAGCCCTCGGCGTCCGATGGATCGGCGAATCGCCATCGGCGTCATCGGGTCCCCATAGGCTGATGGTAGGCGCGCCGTGACGCTACCGGGGCGATGTCACCAGCCGGTAGCCGACGTCGGCCGCGCCCGCGCCCGCGCGACCGTGGCGCTCCTGCCATCGCCCGCCGTCCAGGTCGGCCCGCAGCCGCCGCGTCGCCTCGGCGACCCGGGCCGGGTCGAGCCTGGCCAGCGAGGAGATCGAGGCCCGCACCGCCGGGTCGAGGTAGGCGTGCGGCCTGTCCCAGTACGCCGCGAGGAAGCCGTCGCTGCAGCCGTGCGGCACCGGCACCTCCGTCACCCGGGCGGGGGCCAGGTGCCGGGCGATGAAGTCGTGCTCGGGCAGCTGCCGCTCGGCCGCGGCGATCTCCGGCAGGTAGTCGGCGATCAGCCAGAACCGGGACATGACCGCGTGATCCCAGGTGAGCACCACCTGCCGGTGCGAGACCCGGCGCAGCTCGGCCAGCCCGCGGGCCGGGTCGGTCCAGTGGTGCACGGTGAGGATGGCCAGCCCGACGTCGAAGCGTTTGTCGGCGAACGGCAGCCGCTCGGCGACGGCGCGCACCACGGGCGCGCTGCCCGGCGGCCGTTGCGCGATCATCACCGGCGACGGCTCCACGGCCAGTACGCTGCGGTCGGCTGGTTCGTAGGAACCCGCGCCCGCCCCGACGTTGACGACCGTGCGGGCATCGCCGAGCGCTGCTTCGATGATCGCGGCCAGGCGCGGGTCCGGTCGGCGGCGCTCGGCATAACCTGCGCCGAGAGTCCGGTAAGGATCGTTCATGGGTGCCTTCCTACCATCATCAGCGCCAGGCATCGGTGTTCAGCCCTGGCCTGGTGCCGGTTCGCTCACCCGGCGGACCGCCGCCAGCAGCGCCGCACGGTGCTCGGCGAGCCGGGCCGGCGACATCGGGTCGTCGCCGGCGGTCGCGAGCAGACCCGGCGAGGCGCTGAGCCAGCCCTCCGTCATACGCAGCACGATGGCGAACAGGTCCACGGCGGCGATGTCGTCGCGGAGCCGCCCGGCGCGCTGTGCTGAGGCGACGGCGTCGACCCGGGTCTGGAAGGCTTCGCGTTCCAGTGCGGTCGGTTCGGAGCGTTCCAGGACGCGCCAGGTGGCGAGACGGCGTGCCCGGGGGTTGGCGAGCATGTAGTCGAAGCGCGCGGCGGCGAAGGCGCACAGGTCCCCGTCGTCCAGGGACGCGGCCGCGACCACGGCCCGGGTCTGCTCGGCCAGGACGGCGTCGAACAGGTCGTTCTTGTCTCCGAAGTACACGTACAGCAGGCGTTTGTTGGCTCCGGCGCGCTCGGCGATGCGGTCGATGCGCGCACCGGCCAGCCCGCACTCGGCGAACTCGTCCGTGGCGGCTTCGAGCAGCAGCGCCTTGGTGGCCTGGGCGTCGCGGGCCCGCGGCATGGGTGTGGTCATTCGGGTCTTCCTCGTCGAAGGGCGGGCCGGCCCGCGCGCCGTACGGCGGCCGGGCCGGGCCGGATCACCAGGGAATCACGCCGTCCTTGTCGAAGAACCCGCCGGTGGGGCCGTCGGGTCCGAGCTGGGCCATGCGGACGATGGCCTCGGCTCCCTCCTCGACGGTCTGGGTGCCGGCGTGGTGATTCAGGTCGGTGGCGGTGAAACCCGGGTCCACGGCGTTGATCCTGACGCCCGGGTACGCCTTGGCGTACTGCACCGTGAGCATGTTCACCGCGGCCTTCGAGGCCGGGTAGGCGATGTCGGGATAGAAGTGCGACGGAGAGTCCGGGTTGGCCAGCTCGCGCATCAGCGACGTGCCGCTGCCGACGTTGACGACGACCGGGGCGGCGGAGCGCTGCAGGACCGGCAGGAACGCGTGCAGCATCCGCACCTGGCCGAACACGTTGGTCTCGAAGATGGCGCGGACGGAGTCGGCGGTCACCTCGGCCGGTGGCACGAAGCCGCCGTCGGCGGTCCGTGGCTCGATGCCGGCGTTGTTGATCAGGACGTCGAGGCCGCCGTCGGCCTCGACGGTCTTGACGGCGGCGGCGACCGAGGCGTCGTCGGTGACGTCGAGCTGGATGAAGCGGGCGCCGAGCCGCTCGGCGGCCTGACGGCCCCGTTCCGGGTCGCGGGCGCCGACGTAGACGGTGTGTCCGGCGTCCACGAGCCGGCGGGCGGTCTCGAAGCCGAGACCCTTGTTGGCCCCGGTTATCAGCGTGATGGTCATGATGTGCCTCCTAATCCCATTTCGCCCGCTCTGCCCTGATCACCGGCTCCTTCGGCCGGTCGGTTGAGCGAGTATCTAACTAGTTGGTTACTAGCGTAGCGCGTTTCTCCGGTGGGCGACATCCCGTCGCCGAAACCGGGCGGGCAACCGAGCGGAACCGCCTGCGGCCAGGACCGCTGGGCGGTATGCAGGCGGTGGACCCGCCGGCCGGCGCACTCTCGGGTGGCCGGGTCTGCCCGACCGCCACGCGAAGGACGGAGAGCTCACGTGGAACTCCTGGTCATCGCGGTGGCCGCCGTGGTCGCCATCGTGGTCGTCAACGCCCTGGCCCGGCGTACCGGCGTGGCCGCACCGCTGCTCCTGGTGGCGCTCGGTGTCACCGTCGCCGCCGGAACCCTGCTGGTGCAGGGCGGCACGCTGCCCTGGCTGGTCCGCCGCCTGAGCCTGGGCGACGCGCCGTCGAGCACCGCCACGGACGTCCCCGCGCTGCGGCGCACCGGCCAGGAAGCCGCCCGCGCGATGCTCGACGACGCCGCGCTCGCGCGGCCCGACGGCGGGGGCTACGACCCCGAGGTCCTCGCCCGCGTACGCGCCGACGTCGTCCGCGACGACACCACCCAGGACCTCGACGCCCTGGCGACCGCCAGAAGGATCCGGCAGTACCGCGAACTCCGGTTACGGGTGATCGAGCGGCAGCGGTCGGCGCTGCTCACGGCAAGGGCGACCGGCCGCTACGACTCACGGGTGCTGGAGAAGGTGCTCGACACGCTCGACGCCGAACAGCTCATGGTCGAGCTGCGGACGGCGTCGGCGGTCGACGACGGCTGACCCCGCCCGCGGCGGCTCAGGAGGCCGCCTCCCAGACGTGCACGTCGAGCTTGACGTCCCCGGAGTCCGCGGACACACCCGTGATCTTCACCCAGGCCCAGCGCCCCTCGCTGGTGCGTACGCAGAACGCGGTGCCGGCGCGGGTCTTCTCCTGTTCGATACCGCGCTGCAGGGCGGTGGCGGCCACACAGGTCTGGTGCGACGGCTGCCCGCTGACGTACGTCAGGTCACGGTTCGAGGCGACGCCGTACGGGCCGACGCCGAGCGCCCCGCGCAGGTCCCAGCCGGACACCGAGCCGCGGACCACGTTCCAGTTGGGCGCGTCGGAGTCGAGGTCGATGGAGTAGTAGATGGGCAGCGTCACGGAGGCCGCCCGCTTGACGGCCGGCTCGCCGCCCGAGGCGGACGGCGCGGTCGGCGACGGTGACGGCGTGCTCGCCGACGGCGAGGCGCTCGGGCTCGGATCCCCCGTCGGCGCGTCCGGCGTCGCCGAGGTCGCACCACCGGGCCCGGTCTGCCCGGCGGCCGTGACAGCGGCCGGCTCGGGACGCAGCAGGCGGTCGCCCGCGGCGCCGACGGCGGCGGACACCGCGATGACGGCGAGCAGCAGGAAGACGGCGGGCAGCGCCTGCCGGTTGGTCCAGGTGCGGGCCAGTCCCCAGCCGGCGAAGACGAGCGCGGTCGCGCCGAGCAGCACAATCGCCAGCGCGCCCAGGTCGGTCAGGAATTCCAGCAGTGCCACGACCGTGCTGACGACCGTGGCGATCGCCGACAGGGCCGCGCCGCGCGCACCCGGCGCAGGGCGTTGCGATTGCTCCACCACGTATGCCACCTCGAAAGAGGAGCAGGTGCTCTCCACACCAGAGCGCCTGAGACCAACAGGAATCCAAAGCCGTCCCGGACTGTAATCGGGCCAACACTGTCCGGCTTCGAGTTGTCCTCGATCTGACGCAGCGTGACCGAAACGTTCGACACAGCCGAGAATCCCTGTCCCCCCAACGAGCACACCGTGACCGACTACGAATTCGCGGGTGACGCGACGGCTGTGGCCGGGTCACTGCGGCAGCGGTTGCCCCGACGCCTCGGCCACCATGTACGCGGCGTACCAGTCGGGCCAGTCGGGGTCGGCCGCGCCGATGCGCTTCTCGTGTTCGCCGTGGGCCACCGAAGCGCGGCGCATCGCGCTCGCCAGGTCCGTCGTGGAGGTGAACTCCGTCGCGCCCGGGTCGACGCGGCCGGGCAGCCGGTTGGTGATCTCCTGGAGCACCCAGGTGTTGCCGTCGGGATCGGCGAACTCGGCCCGCGAGGCGTACGTGCCGCGAGCGGGGTCCGGGCCCTTGATCGGGCCGTCCGGGCCGAGGTGGAAGACGTCGCTGATCTGGACACCGGCGGCGGCGATGGCATCGTGGGCCTGCTCGATGTCGGCGACGATCAGGAACGACCGGGCCGACCCGGGCGCGGCCGTGGTGAGGTTGGTGCCGAAGTGGACCGAGCACTGCGAGCCGTGCGGCGTCAGCTGGATGACACCCGACCCCGGCGGGGTCTGGTCCGAGCGCCAGCCCAGCCGCCCGTAGAACTCCTCGGCCCGAGGGATGTCGGAGACCGGGATCACCACGACTTCGAGCTTCATGTCGACGTCGGCGACACCAGGCGTCGTGCCCATCGTTTCCTCCCAAGATCGCGGCGATTTCTCGCCCTCGACGATACCGGCGAACCGTATTCACCGTGCCTTATCAGCCCAATCCCACCTGTTGTCCCGGCGAACTGCGCGGAACCGCGTACGGCGGGGACCGGGTGGAGGTATGCAGGCCGGAGGAACCGTTAGCCAGGAGGCTGTGCCATGACCACCTACAAGGTCGGATACTTCGTCGGGAGCCTGTCGTCGACGTCGGTGAACCGGGAGCTGTCCCGGGTGCTGATCCGGCTCGCGCCGGAGGAGCTGGAGTTCACCGAGATCCCCATCGGCAACCTGCCGCTGTACAGCCCGGACCACGACGCGAACTACCCGCCCGAGGCGGTCGCGCTCAAGGACGCCGTCCACCGCTCCCAGGCGATCCTGTTCGTCACGCCCGAGTACAACCGGTCGATCCCGGGCGCGCTGAAGAACGCGATCGACTGGGCCTCGCGGCCGTGGGGCAAGAACTCGTTCGACCACATCCCCGCGGCGGTCATCGGCGCATCCATCGGCCAGATCGGCACCGCGCTGGCCCAGCAGGCGCTGCGCGGCGTGCTGAGCTTCTGCAACGCCCGGCAGATGACCGCGCCCGAGGCGTACATCCAGTTCAACCAGACGCTGTTCCCCGGTGACGGCGAGGTCGTCGACGACGCGGTGCGCACGTTCCTGTCGGACTACATGACCGAGTTCCGCGACCACATCGTGCGTGTCCTGTCGGTGCTCCCCCGCCAGGGCCACGAGCAGCCGTAGGGACACCGCCGCTCAGAGCCAGTCGTTGCGCCTGAAGACGGTGTACAGCAGGACGGACAGGATCGCGATGAGGGCCGTCGAGACGAGCACGCCCCACGCGCTGCCGTAGCCGGGGAAGGGAACGTTCTGCCCGTAGAACCCGGTGATCGCCGTCGGCACCGCGATGATGGCCGCCCAGCTGGTCACCTTCTTCATGATCATGTTCAGGTGGTTCGCCTGGGTGATCAGGTTGGTCTGCACGGTGGTGGCGGCGAGGTCGTGCAGGGCGTCGGTCCAGTCGGCCGCGCGCATCGCGTGGTCGTAGAGCTTCTGGTAGTACGGCGACACGGCGTCGTCGATCGCGAGCACGTCCTGGTTCTGCAGCGACTCGACGACCTCCTCCATCGGCTTGACCACCCGGCGCAGCGCGATCAGGTCGCGGCGCAGCTGGAACAGCCGCTGCTGCGCGGGCCGCACCGCGGACCCGCGAGCGCCGAACAGCTGCTCCTCGAGGTCGTCGACGGCCTCGTCGAGCTGGCGCACCGCCTGGAACTGGCCGTTGACTATGTGATCGAGCAGGCCGTAAAGAAGGTAGGCGACGCCGTGGCGGGTCAGCGCGGGCGCGGCGTCCCAGCCCGCGACGACCGGATCAAGGTCGAGGCCGTTGTCCTTGCGGATCGTGATCAGCACGCGGTCGGTGCAGAAGACGGCGATCTCGAACAGCGTCAGCGACGAGGTGTCCGGGTCGAGGGCGGCCCCGTACGCGTCCAGGGACAGATGCTCGGGGTAGCGGTTGAGGCTGGGGCGCTGGCCCTTGTCCAGGCACTCCCCGATCGCCAGCTCGTGCAGCCCGATGTCGGCCCCGAGCATGTCCACATCCTCGGCGCTCGGCCGGTACAGATCCAGCCAGAGGACCGCCGCCGGGTCGGCCAGGTGCGCGGCGACGTCGTCGACCGAGAAGTCTTCGAGCACGCACACGCCGTCGCGATACACCCGGGACCTCGCGCGCCGCAGCGCCTCCGGCGCATCACGGTCGCCACCGGGGCCCGCGACGACCCCGCCGTCCCCGCCCACGCATCCAGCCTAGGCGAGCGGGCCGGTCACCGGAGGCGGTCGCCTACCGGCGCGTCACTGCTGGTAGCCGAAGTTGTCACAGGTCCGGCGCTGCTGGACGCAGTTCTTCGTGCGCTTGTTCATGGCGTCGACGTCCCACATCACGAACGCGTCGCCGTGCATCGACGAGGCGCTCTTGCCGTCCTTGTCGGAGGACAGGTAGAAACCCGCCGCGCTGCCCTGCGAGCCGTACGCGATGTCGAAGGTGATCGCCGGGATCTTCACCGGGTGGCTGCGCGGGCAGGCGTTGCCACGGCCGAACGACACGTGTGCCTTGTGGTCGGGGCTGTCCAGGTGCTTGCCGTCCCAGCAGTCCGGGAACTGCATGATGTAGTGCAGGGTCGCCTTGCCGTCGCAGATCGGCCAGTTGCCGTTGCCGCTGCGGGCCACGCCGTCGACGTCGCCGGGGCCGTAGTAGGCGCAGAAGAACTGGCCACCCGCGCCGCGCGGGGTCGGCTTCTTCTTCTTGGCATCGCCGACGATCATGCGCAGGCCGTTGGGCATCGGCAGCTGGTTCGCCGAGGTGTTCATCAGCGAGCGGTAGTAGACCCGGAAACCCGTCGTCTCGACCGGCTTGCCGGTCGCGTTGTCGTAGAGCGTCGGCACCCAGTACGAGGAGTGGTCCTCGACCGGCTTGCAGGTGGTCGCCGTGAACTTCATCAGGTCGGCGGCCTTGGTCTGCGCGCCGACGGCCTTGTTGCCGACGAAGGAGTGCATGTGCGACGCGCCCGGCAGCCCGGGGGCGACGATCGGGTCGTCGGGCAGCGAGTGGCTGTACTTGCAGTCGGCCCGGAACTCCGGCAGGTTGCCGACCCCGGCCGGGACCGGATCGACCTTCCGCGCCTGGTACGCGGCGACCTGCGCCTGCCAGGCCGCCTGGTCGACGGGCACCCAGCCGGGCTTGGCAGCCTTCGGCGCGGCCGCACTCGGTGACGGCGAGGTCGCCGCCGAACCGGTCGGCGCGACCGGCGACGCGGTCAGCGCGGGGCTTTCGGCCGCGTTCGACGGTTCCGGTTCGCCGGCCGCGAACACCGCCCCCGCCGCCACGGCCGTCGCGACGGCCAGACCGGCGGCGACGACGAGGACGTTGCGCCGGTTGCGGGCCAGCCGGCCCAGCAGGCCGGAACCGGGCTGCGGGTCCGGTCCGGACCCGTCGATCGTCTGGTACGACACGCTGACTCCTGGCAGACAAGGCGATCTCGTGGCCGCTGGCATGGTAACCGCGCCCGATGAACGCGATGTCTCCGGACGGGTCAGCCGCGGATCGTGATGAGGTAGACGAAGGCGGCCGCGTCCGGACGCTCCTCCGAGACGTGCGCGCGTGACGTGATCAGCCGATGCCGTCCCGGGGTGAGGCCGGTGAGCAGCACGCAGTTCGCCCACATCCACACGTCCCGGGACCGGCCGGTGGTCGTGATCGGATTGCCGAAGACGCCGTCGACGGTGAACTTGCGACGGCAGACCACTTCGAGGATCGGCAGGTCGATCTCCTCGTCGTTCTCCAGGGTGGCGTACGCGATCCCGGCGTCGGTGGGCCTGCCCTGCGGGGCGTCGTCCGTCCCGTACGCCCACCAGATCGGCAGAAAGATCGGCCGGCCCGCCGGAACGGTCACCCGCCGGAAGTTCTCGGGATCGTCACCCGCGTCACCGAACTGCCCGGCGAGGAACCACACATCCTTGGGCTGGTTCGTGGCGTAGTACTCGGCCCGGTCGCCGAGCGGCGTCCGCCACGCCGGAATCGAAGCCGCCCACCGCAGCCAGCGGGCCGCCAACCCTTGCGGGGACGCCTGGGGGTAGGGCAGCGGCGACGGCTTCGCACGACCGAACATGTGCGGCACCCTACTGCCTGCGGACCAGGTCGCGGGCGCGGAACCACCCCACGTTCCCAGCCGGTCGGCGACCGTGCAAGATGGCCTCCGTGAACGCCCCGACGCGCAGCGATCCGGCTACCGGCGAGCAGCCGCCGCCGGACGTCCGCGGCCGCCACCGGCCCGGCCTGCGGGCCAGGCTGACCGGTGGGCCGTCCCCGTCGCCGGGCCTGGTCGCCATCGTGATCATCGTGACGTGGTTGGCGGTGCTCGCGGAGTCGACCCTGGTGCCGGTGAACCCGGCGCTGCACCGGGTGGCGCTGTTCGTGCACCTCGCGTGCCTGGTCGTCGGGTTCGGCGCGGTGGTCGCCGTCGACTGGATCGCCCTGAAGTGGCTGCTGCGCCGGTGCCAGCTGCGGCAGGTGCTGGCCGTGGCCGACCAGGTGAACCTGCTGATCTGGCTGGGCCTGGCCGGCATGGCGGCCAGCGGCGGGCTGCTGCGGCCGGACCTCGGTTCGACCCTCACCCAGATCAAGCTGCTGCTGGTGCTGCTCGTGGCACTCAACGGGGTCCAGGCCTCCGCGCTGCACCGCAGGATCGCCGCGTTCACCGGACCCGTTCCCCGGTTGCTGCTGCTGCGCTCGGTGCTGGCCGCGCTGGTGTCCCAGGGCGGCTGGTGGGGCGCGATGGCGATCGGATTCCTCAGCAGCCACCCGACTTAGGCGTACCCAACCGCAGGAGGACCTCTGTGCGTACCGAACAACCGGCCCTGAATCCTCCTGGACGGGCGTCCAGGCTCGGCCGACTCGGCCCGGTTCTGATCGCGGCACCGGTCGTGCTGGCGATCGCGGTGGTCTCGTTCATCGTCGCCGACACCGGCGAGGCTTCCGCACCGGAAGCGGCGGCGACCGGACCCGCCGCGGCGACGTCTCCTGCCGCGACACCGGCGGTCTCCCCGTCGGCGAAAGCCTCGCCCAAGCCGGCCAAGCCGGGCTGGATCGCCGTGGACCCCGACGAGCAGAAGGCCCGCACCGCGGCGTTCTTCGCCCGCAAGCCGCGCACGGTGACCGGCAAGCCGGTGCAGGTCCCCGAGTTCCACGCCACCTGCACGGTCAGCCACCACCGCGACGACGATCCGATCGTCTTCCCCGGCCTGCCCGGCGCGTCGCACAACCACACGTTCTGGGGCAACAAGACCACCGACAGCCACACCACGGCCGCGTCGCTGCGTGCCGGCGCGACCACCTGCAACCCCAAGCAGGACCGGTCCGGGTACTGGATCCCGACGCTATTCCAGAACGGCCGCGTGATCGACCCCGACGAGATCACCGTCTACTACGGCTCACGGCTGAAGGACCCCGCCAAGACCCAGCCGTTCCCGTACGGGCTGCGGATGGTCGAAGGCGACGCGAAGAAGACCTCCGACCCGAACGGCAACCGGTTCTGGTGCGCGGGCATCGGCGGCGAGGTCGGCCGGTCCTCCGACGGGGTCTTCCCGGTCTGCGCGTCCACCGCGCACATCGTCCGGCAGATCACCTTCCCGGACTGCTGGGACGGCAAGCACCTGGACAGCCCCGACCACAAGGCGCACATGTCCGGCGCGCTGCACACGGGCGTGTGCCCGCGCAGCCACCCGGTGCCGATCCCGTCGGTGTCGTTCGTGATCTCGTACAAGCCGCTGAGCGCCAAGACCGACGGCATCACGCTGTCGTCGGGCAACTCGTTCTCCATGCACGCCGACTTCTTCAACGGCTGGGACGAGGAGGCGCTCGCCGCCCGCGTACGCAACTGCCTCAACCAGGGCGTCAAGTGCAACGCCGCCGGCGGCTTCTGACCCGGGCACCGCAGTGGCGTGGCCGCCGTCCGCCGGAGAACGGCGGCGGCCACGGCCGGTCGCGCAGCTACGCCGGGACCTTCTCGGCGGAGGCTGCCCCGGCCGGTTTGGCGACGAGGCGGTAGAACTGGCGGTCGTCGTTCTGCCGGACGATCACGCCGAGCTTGGTCAGGTCGGCGCGGAGTTCGGCCGCGTCCTCGGCGGCGTTCTCCTCCAGCGCCTTCTGCCGTGCCTTCAGCAGGGCGTTGGCCGTCGCGGACAGCTCGGGCAGGTCCTCGACCCAGCGCATGTACTGCTCCAGGTGCGGATCGGCGTCGAAGAACGGGTACCCGTGGCGCAGGAACGCCTCCTTCACCGCGTCCTCGTCCAGATTGTTGTTCGCCCTGGCCAGTTCACCGGTGTCGGCGCCGAGGAACACGAGATCGTCGAAGCCGTCCAGGTAGACGGCCGAGATCTCGGCGCGGGCGATCCGGCGGGTCTGCTTGCCGGCCCGCCAGATGACCAGGTCCGGCTGCACTGACACCGCCACCGAGTCCTTCAGCGTGCGCCGGGCCACCTCCGCGCCGAACACCACGCCGAGCAGCACGCAGAGCACGGTCCCGTACGGGTCGGGCACCTTCGCGAGCACCGAGATCCAGTCACGCAGCGGCATGCCGTCGACGGACGCCGCCCACTCCGACACGGCGCGCAGCGCCCAGCCGAGCCCCGCTCCGATGACGACACAGGTGGCCCACATCGCCGTGACTCTCCTGGTGGACACCTTGAGCCGGGACGGCTTGCTCGGCACGGTCTTGTTCGGACCCATACGACATCTCCTTGACGGCGCTCAAAGCCAGCATTGTCGCGGACCCGCCCGCCGCCGCGCCGCCGGGGCCACCCGCGCCCCGCGGCCGCGCATTCACCTGACCACGATGCGTCGACACAGCGAATGCGGCGATCGGCAGCCCCCTATCCGAACGCCGATTCAGGCTATCAATGGTGCTCGTTGTAGCAGTTGGCAAGCGCTCGAACACTGTTTACCCGGCGTTCATCAGTGCACGTCCCAGCCTTCTATAGGGACGGTGGACAGCAGGTGGAGGCATCATTCACCGCGTGTATTCTTCCGCGGTGCACGACTCATCCAAGAAATTGCTGGCCTATCGATATCAGCTTCTCGACGTCATCGGCCAGGGCGGGCAGGGCCGTGTCTGGCGGGCCCGGGACGAGTACCTCCAACGGTTCGTGGCGATCAAGGAACTGCTCGCGCCGGCCCACCTGACCGAGGAGGAGCGCAAGACCACCCGTGAACGCAGCCTGCGCGAGGCACGGGCCGTGGCGCAGCTGAGCCACCCGAACGTGATCCAGGTGCACGACGTGATCCCGCACGAGGGAGAACCCTGGATCGTGATGGAACTGGTCCACGCGAGATCGCTGCACCAGGTGCTCGCCTCGGACGGGCCGATCCCCGTCCGGCGGGCCACCGAAATCGGACTCGCCCTGCTGAGCGCGCTGCGCGCGGCGCATCAGGCGGGCCTCCTGCACCGGGACGTCAAACCCGCCAACGTGCTGCTCGCCGAGGACGGTCGGGTCCTGCTGACCGACTTCGGCCTGGCCACGCACCAGTCGGCGGACGCGTCGGTCACCCGCACCGGCATGGTCGTGGGCTCGCCCGCCTATCTCGCCCCCGAACGCGTCGACGGCGACCGCGGCGGCCCGGCCGCCGACCTGTGGGCGCTGGGCGCGACCCTGTTCACGGCCGTAGAAGGCAGGCTGGTCTTCGACCGGCCGTCGCCCGCGGCGACGATCGCCGCGCTGGTGACCGAGCCCCCGCCGCGCCCGACGCGGGCCGGAGCGCTGACACCGGCGCTGGAAGGCCTGCTGCAGAAGGACCCGGACCAGCGCGTGGACGCTGATCAAGCCGAGGCGCTGCTGCGTGCCGCGCTCGACCCGGCCCGCCACGACTCCCCCACGGCGGACAGCCCGGTTCCTGCGGCCGCCGCCCCTGACGGGCCTTCATGGGCCGCCCCCACACCGTTGCCGACGATGGACCCCTCGCCCGCCGACGAGCTGCACACCACCGCCGAGACCGACGTCGCCACGAACGGC
This sequence comes from Catellatospora aurea, assembly GCF_042663325.1. Taxonomy (NCBI): domain Bacteria; kingdom Bacillati; phylum Actinomycetota; class Actinomycetes; order Micromonosporales; family Micromonosporaceae; genus Catellatospora; species Catellatospora aurea. The sequence goes on along the minus strand of NZ_JBHTAC010000022.1, from coordinate 66,665 downwards.
GACGTGCCGCCGATGCCGTCCGGCAGCACCCGCCGCCCCTGGCCGCGGGTGGCGCTGGTGGGGGCCGTGGCATTCATCCTGCTGCTCGCAGTGGGTGTCGGCGCGGTGACCTGGCGGAACCCGGACCTGCCTGACACCACGTTCGCCAACGCCACTGAGGCCGCGCCGACCGGAACCGAGCAGGCCTCGCCGAAGGCCCGCCCTGCGCCGTCCGCGCATCCGTCACCTGCCGCGACCACGGCACCGACCGGTTCCGGTCAGCCGTCCGGCGCGCCCTCGCGATCGCCGGTGCCGAGCGCGTCGCCCGCCGGGAACGCCGGTCAACCGGCCGCGCCTCCGGCAGCGAGCCATGTCGGTGAGATCACCGGCATCGGCGGCAAGTGCGTCGACGTCGCCGGCGCGAGCCGCGCCGACGGCACCCCGATCGTGATCTACACCTGCAACGGCACCGCCGCCCAGACCTGGACCATGCGCGCGGACGGCACCGTTCGGGCGCTCGGAAAGTGCCTCGACGTGCAGGGCGGCGATACCGACGACGGCACGTCGGTGCAGCTCTGGTCGTGCGGGTCCGGCTTGGCGCGCCAGCGTTGGGTGTACGACAGCGCCACCCGTCACCTGGTCAATCCCGCCTCCGGCAGGTGCCTGGACGCCCGCGACCAGACCAGCGCCGACGGCACCCGGCTGCAGATCTGGACCTGCAACCCGAACTACCAGGCGAACCAACGCTGGACCACGCCCTGAACCGTGCAGTGTCGGCCGGTGGCATGATGCCCGGCGTGATCAACAGTAGGGGAATCGGCCTCGCGCTGGTGGCGGCCGGGTTGGTGAGCGCGTGCGGCGTGATCGGTCCGGTGGACGACGGGACGGCCTCCGAGCGCGCCGTGCGGAACTACCTCGACGCTCTGGTCCAAGGCGACCACGCCGCCGCCCACGCGCTGATCTGCACTGACGAAACCGGCGTCGAGCGCGGCGAGTTCGACGCCGCGGAGCAGGCGAACCCGGTCCGCTCCTACGAGATCGAGTCGTCGGTCGCCTGGTCGTCGCCGGTCGACGGGCACGGCTTCGGGTACCGGGTCCGGGTGACCCGCACGGCAGGAAACCCCGTCGTCCAGGAGATCCGGACACAGGGCGATCGCGACATCTGCATCCAGCACGGCAACATCAGGAACCTGTGACCGGATCATCCACCATTAGGATCACGATCATGGTGAACACGAGCTGGGAACTGGGCGGGGACCTCGACGTCGGCCGCGTCGGATATGGCGCGATGAAACTGACCGGCTGGCCGCAGGGCGGGCGGCCCGAGCGCGAGACCGCGCTGGCGATCCTGCGGCAGGCCGTCGAGCTGGGCGTGAACCACATCGACACCTCGCACTACTACGCCCGCGACGGCGTCGCGGCCAACGAGCTGATCAGGACGGCGCTGCACCCGTACCCGGCGGATCTGGTCCTGGTGACCAAGGTCGGCGCGCTTGTCGAAGGCTCGGACATCAGCGTCTCTGATTACCTGTGTTTGTCTGAGGGTGTCAGGCGTTTCGGGTGGGGGCGTGGCCGTGTCGTGCCGGGTCCGTAGTCGCCGGTGAGGGTGATTGCGGGAGTGGCGCGGACGTGGTGGAAGCCGGTCCGGTGATGCCGTGGTTTCAGGTGATCGTGTGCAGGTCCTGACGCCGCCACGCGGGGGTGGTGGTTCTTGGGTGCCTGCCCCGCCGGACGCTGGCCACCGGTGGACGCCGGTGGGGCGGGGGCCGTGCGCCGGTCGGGCGCACGGTGGGAGAGCTTGCCTGCCGACGCCGGGGGCCGTTTCCGGGTGGGTCCGGTCTTGGCCCGTGGCGTCGGTTGCCTGGTGGGGTGGGTGGTGGGGCGTCGTACGGTCGCGACGTCGCCTTCGACGACGGCGGTGATGGTGTGTCGGCCGGTGGTGCGGTCGGTGCGGACGTGGTGTTGGGCGAGCAGGCCGCGGGCGGTGATGCGCATGGCCGCGGCGTGGTCGCGGTCGAGGTTGAGCCGGCAGCGGCCGCAGATCGCCCATTTCCAGCCCCGCTCGCCCGGCCGGTCGGGGGCGGGGGTGTGGGCCAGTTCGGTGCGGCCTTGCCCGCAGCGGGGGCAGTAGCGGCTGGTGCCCCGGGCGGGCACGGTCACGACCGCGATGCCGGCTTTGGCGGCCAGGTGCACGAGCGCGTCGACGACCTTGCCGCGGACCTGCCCGGACAGCCGGGCGTTGCCTTTGCGCCGGCCGCGGGCCGCCAGGGTGGCCAGGTCCTCGACGTAGACGACGCCGGCGTGCAGGGCGACGGCCTGGTCCACGGCCCAGCGGGCGGCCGACCAGGCGAGGGTCTTGTTGAGGTGGCGGATTCGGGCGCATACGTGTTCGTGTTCGGTGGTGGCGCGTGCGGCCAGCGCGGTCAGGTGCCCGGCACGAGCGTCGCTGTCGGGCAGGCCCGCGGCCAGGGCGGTGTGGTGGTCGCGTCTGGCGGCCAGGTGTTCGCGGTGTTGGCGCAGCCGGTGAAGCTTGGCGGAGACCGCGGTGGCGTCGTAGCGCAGCATCCGGCCGTCGGTGACGACCCGGCCGGTGTCGGTCAACCGTCCGACGGTGCCGGTCAGCAGGGTGTTGACGCCCCAGTCCAGGCCGAGAGCGACCTGGTGCCCCCGCGCGGGCGCGGGTGTGACGGGTACACGGTGGGGTAGGTCGACGCGGACTCGGTGCCCGGCGATGCGCAGGGTCGGCGCGCACAGCCTGGCGTGGTCGGCGACGTGGGCGGGCAGGGTCAGGGGCAGGGCGTGCCAGGCCCAGTCGGCCGGTGACCCGGGCCGGGCCGTCAGTGGCAGCTGGACCCGCAGCACGGCCCGGCCCGGCCCGTCGCGGCCGATGCTGGTCAGTTGCCTGTCGGCGGCGGCCAACAACACCTGCGCCGCGACCGCCGGTGCGGTCTCCAGGTCGGTCAGGTCGCCGGGAAGTCGGCCGTACGCGTGCTGGTAGGCGCGGACCTGCCTGGTGCGGTTGGCGATCACCGCGTTGGTCACCCCGGCTGGCAGCAGCTCACGCAGCGCCCGCCAGTCGGCGTCGGCGCGCCTGCCGTCGCCGGGCCAGGTCGCGACGATCGCCTGCAGGACCTCGCGCCGGTACACCCCCAGCCGCAGGGCGCGGGCGGCTTCCTCTTCGGCGCACCGGCGCACCCGGTCGCTGACATACACACCCGCCGGCGCGGGCGCCGTCCAGCCCAGCCGGCGCAACGCCATCCAGCCCTTGGCCGGCAGCACCCGCCCGTCCGGGCCGACACCAGCAGCCAACACCGCCAGGTCCGCGCCGGTCCAGTGTTCGGCCACGATCTGCGCGGCCAGCTGCCCGACCAGCCCGGCCAGCCACCCGACCCGCGCGGCCAGCACCCGCTCACCGACCCGATGGCCGCCGGCCTCGACCGTCGCCGACATCGCCGCGCAGGTCGCGGTCGCGGTGAGCTGACCCACCGCCACAACCACACCCCCGCACACCGGCCAATCAGGACTGCCATGAGCCTACGACCCGCCCCCGACACAACCGCCACCCACGACAAACGCTCAGCATCCTGCACCCGGCCACACCGCCACCAGGGCGAACCGAATGCAGTCACGCTTAGCTAACCCGACCACCAGTTCACACCCTGCAGCCGTCGGAGCACACCGGGCTCACCCCGGACGGGCTGCGCCGCAGCGTGGAGGCGAACCTGCGCACCCTCGGCGTCGACCGGCTGGACGTGGTGAACCTGCGGATGAGCGACCGGGGCCATGACCGCTCCGCCGTCGCCGCGCCGCTGGAGACGCTGATGTCGCTGCGCGACGAGGGACTGATCCGGCACATCGGCATCTCCAACATCGGCCGCGCCGAGTTCGACACGGCCCGCACGATCGCGCCGATCGTGTGCGTCCAGAACCGGTACAACATCGCCTATCGCGAGGACGATCCCCTGGTGGACGCGTGCGCGGAGGCGGGTGTGGCGTACGTGCCGTTCTTCCCCGTCGGCGGGTTCCAGCCGCTGACCGCCGAGCACCTGACCACCGTCGCGGCACGGCACGACGCCACCGTCGCGCAGGTGGCGCTGGCCTGGCTGCTGGCCCGCTCGCCGAACATCCTGCTCATCCCCGGCACCGGCTCACCCGCGCACCTGGCGGAGAACATCGCCGCGGGCGACCTCACGCTCACCGACGAGGACATGGACCTGCTGGGCCGGCCGTGAAGACTCCGTAGGCGGGTCAGGAGTTCGGGCCGGCCAGCTCACGCAGGTGCAGGTGGGCGACATCGAGGAACGCCCGCCGGCTCGGCCCGATCTCCTCCCAGATCCTCGTCTCGACCGGCGCGGTGCGGTCCTTGGGCCCGTCGCGCACGAGGTCGCGTACGGCGAACGCGAGCAGCCGCGCGGCGGCGTTGAGTTCCTCGTCGCACAGCAGGTGGAGGGTCTTCTGCAGCACCCACAGCCGGTCGATCATGGCGTTGGCACGCGCCTGCCACTGCTCGTCGTCGACGCCGTAGTGGTGGTGGTCCACGGCGATCCGTTCCGCGGCCTGCACGGCCTCCAGGAACGCCATCACGTGGGTGAGCCGCTCCTGCCGGCGGGTCTCGGCCAGCGCGAGTGCGCTGCGACGCACCTCGGCACGTTCGGTGTTGCGCAGGGTCAGGCGCTGGCCGAGCAGCGCCGAGCCTCCCGCGACCACGCCGACGAGCAAGGACGCCGAAGCGGTGATCATTTCCGAGCTGAGCTGCATCCCCACACCCCTGGCCGCTCGACGGACTCCCGGAGTCTAGGCAGACCCCGGCCGCCGAATTCGCCGACTGACGGAGGTCGGACAGCGCCCGTCACCCGGCGGATACGACCGAAGTCCGGGCGGTGCCCCGGCCGTTCGTGCTGTGGTGAACAGGAGCGATCGGGGGCCCGCCATGATGAAGCAGCTGTTCGACGACCCGCTGTTCCAGATGTTCACCGAGCGGGCTTTGATGACCATGACCCGCGGCGGCGCGGAGTACGGCGAGGTCGCGGCCATCGCGGCGCAGGTCGAGCCTGGTGACGCCGACAGCTGGCATGAGGCGTGGACCGGGTACGCGGCGAAGCTGGTCGGCTGGGCCGAGGACAGCCACGCCCGTGGCCACCAGGTCAGCGCGCGGGAGGCGTACCTGCGTGCCACGACCTACCTGCGGGTGTCGTACACGCCGCTGTTCGGGGAACCGGTGGACCCCAGGCTGGTGGCGGCGTTTCAGCGGGAGTCCGACGCTTCCAGCGGTACGCGGCGCTGGCCCCGCACCCGGTCCGGCCGCTGCGGGTCCCGTTCGAGGAGACGAGCCTGCCCGGTCACCTGTGCCTGGTCGACGACCGGGTGCGGCCGCTGCTGGTGGCCGTCGACGGCTACGACGGCAACGTGCACGAGATGTACTGGTCGCACGCGGTGCCCGCGCTGCGCCGCGGATACCACTGCCTGCTCGTGGACGGGCCCGGCCAGGGCGGCGCGCTGATCGAGCAGCAGCTGCGGATGCGCCCCGACTGGGAGGTGGTGCTGCGCGCGGTCGTGGACGCGGCGCTGGCCCAGCCGGAGGTCGACGGCGACCGGGTCGCGGTCATGGGCTGGAGTTTCGGCGGCTGGCTGGCCCCGCGCGCCGCCTCGGGCGAGCCGCGCGTCGCCGCGCTGATCGCCGACCCGGGCCAGTGGGACCAGGCCGAGACCGTCCGGGCCATGCTGCCGCCGCCGGTGCGCGACCGGTATCCCGATGTCGACCCTGCCGAGCTGGAACCGATGATGCAGGACGCGGTGCGCAGCAACCCGGTGGCGCGCTGGAAGCTGGTGCAGCGCGGCATGTGGGTGCACGGCGCGCCGACGCTCGGCGCGTACGTCGTGGACCTGGGCAGGCGTTACCGGCTCTCGGACATCGTCGGGTCGATCGAGTGCCCGACCCTGGTCGCCGCCGCCGACGGTGATCCGCTCGCGGCCGGGGCCGAAGCCCTCCACGAGGCGTTGACCTGCCCGAAGGCGATGGCACGGTTCACCGCGGCGGACGGGGCGGCCGGGCACTGCGAGGGCTGGAACCGCTCGCGATTCGATCAGGTGGTGTTCGACTGGCTGGACGAGACCCTCCAGCACGGGCGAAGCCGGGTCAGCCCATGATCAGGGATCTGCCGGGTTCGACCTGGAGGGGCCGCCCCGCCGTCCGGTAGGGTCGGCCGCGTGGATCTGGAGCACACCGCCGCGCTGCTGGGAGTGCCCGTCGCCGACATCGAGCGCGTGCACCTGCTCGCCGGCGACCGGCCGTCGGCCCCGCTGCCCGCCAAGGCCGACGCGCCCGCGATCCTCGACCGGCTCGCGGTGCGGCCGGACGACGCCGCCGAGATCATGGAAGGCTGGCCGGACCCGGACTCCCCACTGTGGACGCCGGAGTTGCGCTGGCTGCTCGACCGCTCGATCGCTCTGGTCCGCGCCGATCTCGGCGGCCACGACTGGCTGCCGCCCGGTCCGGAGCTGGCGCGCGACCGAGGGCCCGCCTGGCGGCACCTCTACGTGTACGCCTACCTGGCCCTGGTGGACGTCGTCCGGGAGTATCACCGCGAGCGCGGCATCGCCGACGCGGTGTCGTGGACGTCCCTGGCGGACCTGGGCCGCAACCTGGCGATCGACCGGCGGATGAACCGCGAGGGCTGGCCGGTCATGCAGGCGTGGCTGACGCTGCACGCGCGCGGCAGCATCTACGAGCTGGGCCGGTTGCAATACCACCCCGCCGACACCACCGTCGGCCTGCACATCCCCGAGTCCGGGCCGATGACCCCGCAGGCCGTCACTGCCTCGCTGGACGAGGCCCGCGCGTTCTTCCCGCGCCACTTCCCCGACCGGACCTTCACGGCGTTCACCTGCGGCTCGTGGCTGCTCGACCCGCAACTGCTGGAGTACCTGCCGGAGGACTCGAACATCGTCCGGTTCCAGCAGCGGTTCGCGCTGGAGCCCTACGAGGAGCCGGAGGGGCTCGACGCCGACGTCGAGGTGCTGCGGTTCGTGTTCCGCAGCATCACCACGCCGCTCGACCAGCTGCCGCGCCGCACCGTGCTCGAACGCGCGGCCGTCGATCACCTGAAGGCCGGCCGCCACTGGCGCTGGCGGCGTGGTGCTTTCCCCATCTGAGCAGGCCGCAGCACGACCCGGATTGGCGGACGGCATGTCCATGCACGACATCGAGGATCTGGTGGCCGAGTCGGTCGTGGTGCTCGACGCCCGCCACGCCGCGGACGACGACCGGCTGCGGGACTGGTTCACGGCGCTGTACGCGTTCCAGGCCGGGTTCGACTGCTCGCACACCCAGGGCCGGGTGCTGGACATCCTGTTGCGCCGCCGGCACACCTACCGGCTCGCGCCGCACGAGCACCCGGACTACGCGCAGCGCCGCGGGTTCTTCGACGGGCTGACCGGGTTCCAGGCGTTGCGTGAGATCGACGAGGACGCCGACGACTTCGCCGGGTACGACGACTGGCTGGAAGACGGTTACGTCGACCCGCCGTGGCTGTACTGCGAGGCGGGCACGGCCCTGTGGCGGCGGGAGGTCGACGCGGGTCGGCTCACTGGCCGCGACGCGGTCGCGCCGGCCCGGGTCGCGCTGCTCGACGTCGCGACAGCGGTCGCCGAGGCCGCCGAGCGGCACGGCGACCCGGGGCTCGTCGCGGCCTGGTACGCCCTCGGCCCCGCACTGCTCGTCGACGACCTGATGGATGTCGAGGAGCTACGGGACGACCCGGCGGTCACCCGGCTGCGGGAGATCGTCGAGCGGTGCGGCGCGGCGTCGGCGGAGCTGCCCGACGACTACCGACCCACCGACGAGCAGCTCGACATGCTGGGCGACGAGCGCGCGACCTGGTGGTACGGCATTCTCACGTCCGCGAGCGCCTGACCGGTCAGCCCGCGGACGCGTCGGGCAGTTGCGGCGGGCAGGGGCGGCCGGGCACGGTCGTCAGCTCGAAGTGCCAGATCTCGTTGGCGTACACCTGGCAGAGCCCGTAGGCGGCGCCGTTTCGCTGGAGCCACCGGTCTGCCCGCTGCGGTCCGACGTCGATCGCCTTGCCGGTCACGTGGGTGGAGCGGTCAGGGGTGTTGACGCGCTTGGCCGCCTCCTCCGGGCCGTCCTGCGCGACGGCTTCGTCGAGCAGGTGCTGCTGGTGGCTGCGGCTGCGCCAGCCGGAGTTGATCAGCACCTCGACGCCGTCGCGGCGGGCGTCGGCGGCCGCCTGGCGGATGGCTTCGCGCAGGTCGGGGTCGAGGTTGTCGACGGCGGGGTGCCCGTCGGTGAACGGCGACACCGGCTCGTCCAGCGCGCCGTCGCTCGCGGTGAGGCCGCTGTCGGCCGAGGCGATCTCGGTGTACGCGGGAATCGCGGTCAGCAGCGCGGCGGCGGCGATGCCGACGCCGGCCCGTTTGGCCAGCGAGGGGCGCGGGGAGGGGCAGGACATGTGAACTCCTTCCGGCCACCGGAACGGGGATCCGGTGACTTACGGAAGATCACTTCAACACGCAGTGTGTTATGGCAACGTGAACCGATCACCACACATGCTCTTAACATCGGCGATAATTGCTCAGGAGCTGGCCGATCACCTACTGAGCCACTAATCGGGCAAATGCCCGTAAACCTCGATCCAAGCAGCCGCCATGATCGTGCCCGAGTCGCTGTCCGACAGGTCCGGGGCGCCGTAGGCCATGGCCGCCTCGCGCAGCGCGCCGTACGCCGACTTCCACGGCTCGGCCGCTTCCTCCTCGCCGTCGCCGTCGACGATCCAGGCCCCAGGTCCGCCACGGGCGCGGGCGCTGTCGCACACCAGTCGATGCAGCAGCCCGAACCCGGAGGCGATCGGCGACCCGAGACCGCAGGGCGGGGTGTCGTCCCGCCAGCGCTGCCAGGCGGCCCGGCAGGCGTCTCCCGCGTCGGGGTGCCTGGCCCGCGCCAGCCGGTGGGCCGTCGGCTCATCCAGAGCCCGCGCGGCGTCCAGGACCCGCACGACCGCGTCGCCGTCCGCGCCGAACATAAGCGCCGGACTCAGCTCCTCGATGACATCGACCGCCATGGCGTTGGTGTAGCCCGCACCAGGCCGGATCCGGGCGGTGACCTCGGCCAGGGCCGCCCGCTCCCCCGCCGTCGCCGCGGGCCGTATCCGCACCGCGAACAGCCGTCCGGGCCAGCGGTTGACAAGGACCCGGCCCGGCGACTCGTACACCACCAGCCACGGCGGCCGCGCCTCGGGCTGCCGCACATGGCCGCCGACCTGCGCCGTTCGCACGTGTTCGGGGGCCGAGTGATCGACCCAGAGGTAACCCGAATCCATCGATCGCTCCCCGCCCTCCGCGCAACGCGCCGAGCCTAAACGCGGCGGATGACACGTCCGGGGCGGGCGTGTCGCGGAAGAGGACGTACCTTTGCGGGCATGGGTTTGGGTGATCGGTTGAAGCAGAAGCTGCGCGCGTTCATGGAGCGCCCCGGAACGACGGTCAGTCTGGACCGTTATGAGGCGATCCTGCCGCGCATCCTGGACCTGGAGGACGAGCTCACCGCGTTGACCGACGCGGAGCTCACCGAGCGGGCGCTCGCGCTGCGCGACCTCGTCAGCGAGGCCGAGGACGGGCAGCCCTTCGTCACGCTGGCCGAGCCGCTGCCGATCGACGAGCAGGACCTGGCCGAGATCTGCGCGCTGGGCCGCGAGGCCGGCCGCCGCGCCCTCGGCGAGCGCGCGTTCGACGTGCAGCTGCTCGGGGCGATGGCGATGCTGCAGGGCAACGTCGTGGAGATGGCCACCGGTGAGGGCAAGACCCTCGCCGCGTTCATCGCCGCCTTCGGTTACGTCGTGCGCGGCTCGCGGGTGCAGGTGCTGACCGTCAACGACTACCTCGCCGACCGCGACGCGCGCTGGATGGGCCCGGCATACCGGATGCTCGGCCTGAGCGTCGACGCCGTCGGGGAGGCGTCGGGGCACGACGAGCGCGCGGCCGCGTACCGCTGCGACGTCACGTACGTGTCGGTGAGCGAGGCGGGCTTCGACTTCCTGCGCGACCAGATGGTGCTGCGCGCCGAGGACGCCGTCATGCCCGGCCTCTACACCGTGATCATCGACGAGGCGGACTCGATCCTCATCGACGAGGCGCGGGTGCCGCTGGTCCTGGCGGGCAGCCTCGCCGACGCGACCTCCGACGCGAGCGCGGCGGCGACGCTGGTGGCGACGATGCGGCCGGGCCGCGACTACGAGGTCGTCGACGACGGCCGCAACGTGCAGCTCACCGACCACGGCGCGGCGCTGGTCGAGCGCGCCTGGGGCGGCATCCACCTCTACGCGCCGGACAACCTGTCCAAGCTCACCGCCGTGAACCTGGCCCTGCACGCGCGGGCGCTGCTGGCCGTTGACGTGGACTACATCGTCAAGGACGGCCGGATCGCGCTGGTCGACGAGTTCCGGGGCCGGGTCGCGCGCCGCCGCCGCTGGCCCGACGGGCTGCAGGCCGCGGTCGAGGCCAAGGAGGGCCTGGCGGCCACCGACGAGGGCGAGATCCTGGCCTCGATCACCGTGCAGGCGTTCATCGCGCTGTACCCCACGGTCGCGGGCATGACCGGCACCGCGTCCACGATCGGCGACGAGCTGCGCGAGTTCTACCGCCTGGAGGTCGCGGTCATCCCGCCGAACACGCCCAACGTCCGGGTCGACGAGCCCGACCGGGTGTACGCGACGATCGAGGAGAAGGAAGAGGCGCTGATGGCCGAGGTGGCCGCGGCGCACGAGACGGGGCGGCCGGTGCTGGTCGGCACCCTCGACGTGGCCGAGTCGGAGCGGCTGGCCGCGGCCCTGCGCGAGCACGGCATCACCTGCACGGTGCTGAACGCCAAGAACGACGCGCACGAGGCGGCGGTCATCGCCGAGGCCGGCGGGCGGGGCGCGGTCACCGTGTCCACCCAGATGGCCGGCCGCGGCACCGACATCCGGCTCGGCGGCAGCGACGAGCAGGACCGGGCGTCGATCGCCGAGCTGGGCGGCCTGTACGTGGTCGGCGCGGGCCGGCACGACAGCCGCCGCGTCGACGACCAGCTGCGCGGTCGGGCTGGCCGGCAGGGCGACCCGGGCGGCTCGGTGTTCTTCGTCAGCCGCGAGGACGAGCTGATCGTGCGGCACGGCGACGGCATCGGCGGCACGACCGCCGGCGACGGGCGGGTCAGCGGCCCGCACGTGCACTGGGCGGTCGGGCACGCGCAGCGCGTCGCCGAGGGCGTCGACTTCGAGATCCACCGCAACACCTGGCGGTACGGCGTGCTCGTCGAGCGGCAGCGGCAGGTGCTCGCGCTGCGCCGCAAGGCGCTGCTGACCACCGACGCGGCCGCGGAGCTGCTGCGCGGCGACACGACCCGGTTCCCGGCCGACCTCGACGCGGTCGCCGAGGCCGACCTGCCCGCCGGCTACGACGCCGACGACCTGGCCCACGCGGGGCTGGAGCTGGTCACGGTCGCGGACCGCTTCGCCGAGGTCGAGAAGGCGATCGGCAAGGAGGCGGCCGAGGAGGTCGCGCGGCAGATCGCGCTGTACCACCTGGATCGGGGCTGGGCCGACCACCTGGGCATGCTGGCCGACGCCCGCGACGGCGTGCACCTGCGCGCGCTGGGGCGGCAGGACCCGCTGGACGAGTTCCACCGGCTGGCGGTGCCCGCGTTCAACAAGCTGCTGACCGGCGTCGACACCGACACGGCGGACACGTTCATGGCCGCGCGGATCGACAGCCCGGACTGGACGCCCGCCGACGCGGGGCTGGAACGGCCGAGCGCCACGTGGACGTACATGGTGCACGACAACCCGTTCGGGTCGGAGATGGAGCGCATGTTCGCCAACCTGGCCAAGATGGTGCTGGGCCGCCGCTGACGCCACGGCCGTGCTCCCGGTGCGACGACCGCGCCGGGAGCACGGTTCTCGGCTCGTTTCCCAAGGTCGACTTGTTCGTTCCTCCTGGCAGACGTCACCCGCTGGGGTGACGGGCGGCGCGCGTGAGCAGCTCCGCCACCGTTCCGGGAGCGCCGCGGCCGCGGCGGAAGGTGTGGACATGGTCGACCGCAGGCGGGTTCTTCAGGCGACGGCGGCCATCGGCGCCGCCACGGTGCTGTCCCAGCAGGGCGGCTGGGCCTGGGCGGCGAGAGAGGGCCGCGCGGGCACGCTGAATCCGAAGAGGATCCGCAAGTACGTCACGCCGCTCACGGTGCCGCAGGCGATGTCGCCCGCGCGCGACGAGGCGGGCGGCCCGGCCCACTACCGGATCGGCGTACGCCAGTTCCGCCAGCAGATCCTGCCCCAGGGCCTGCCCCGCACGACCGTGTGGGGCTACGGGGACGTGTCGAAGCCACGCGCCTTCCGCAGCCCGTCGGGCACCATCGAGGCGAGTGTGGACCGCCCGGTGCGGGTGACCTGGGTCAACGAGCTCGTCGACGCCGCCGGTGACTTCCGTCCGCACCTGCTGGCGGTGGACCCGACGCTGCACTGGGCCAACCCGCCGGGCGGCCGCTCCGGCCGCGACACCCGGCCCACGTTCGCCTCGACGCCGGGCCCCTACCGGGGGCCGGTGCCGATCGTCACGCACCTGCACGGCGGACGCTCGCTGCAGGACAGCTGCGGCTACCCGGAAGCCTGGTACCTGCCCATGGCGCGGAACATCCCCCGCGGCCACGCCACCGTCGGCACCTACTACGACGAGTTCGGCGCGGAGTTCGCCCAGCGCCACGGTGACACCTGGCAGCCGGGCTCGGCGACGTTCCACTACGGCAACGACCAGCGCGCGGCGACGCTCTGGTATCACGACCACGCCCTCGGCATGACCCGCGTCAACGTGTACGCCGGCCTGTCCGGCTTCTACCTGCTGCGCGGCGGCTCCGCCGACCTGCCGCCGGGCGTGCTTCCGGGGCCCGCGCCCAGGCCGGGCGACCGGCCCGGCACCCGCTACTACGAGATCCCGCTCATGGTGCAGGACCGCTCCTTCGACAAGGACGGCTCCCTGTTCTACCCGGACAGCCGCGCCTTCACCGACGGCGCTGGACCGTACATCCCGGACGGCCCGTTCCCGCCGATCTGGAACCCGGCGTTCCTCGCCGACACCATGACGGTCAACGGCAGCACCTGGCCGGTGCTGGAGGTCGAACCGCGCCGCTACCGGCTGCGCCTGCTCAACGGCTGCAACAGCCGGGTACTGATCATGAAGATCGTCACCGATCCACTGGCGCACCGGCCCGTCTCACCGGCACTGCCCCTCTGGCAGATCGGCAACGACGGCGGTTTCCTGCCCGAGCCGGTGTCGCAGCGGCAACTGCTGCTCGGCCCGGCCGAACGCGCCGACGTCATCGTCGACTTCACGGGGCTTCGCGAGGGCACCGAGCTGTATCTGATCAACGAGGGTCCGGACAAGCTCTGCGGTGACGACTTCGATCCGTCGAACACGGCCACCACCGGCCAGATCATGAAGTTCACGGTCGGGCGGCTGACCGGCAAGGACCGCAGCGTGCCGCCCGAGCAGCTGGACCTGCCCCGGATCAGGCCGCTCGGCCGGGCGTCCAGGACCCGCCGGCTGGCCCTGGACGAGCAGCTGGGGCACGACCACTCGGTCAAGATGATGCTCTGCACCATCGACGAGCACGGGCAGGCGGTCCCGAAGCACTGGCACGACCCGATCACCGAGCAGCCCGCCCTGCACGCCACGGAGGTCTGGGAGCTGCACAACTGGAGCGCCCACGCCCACCCCGTGCACCTGCACGTGGTGCAGTTCGAGGTCCTCGGCCGGGGCAAGGACGGCAACCAGCCGCCGCGGGCGGGCGACCGCGGCCTGAAGGACACCGTGCTCACCTTCCCGGGCGAGATCACCCGTGTGAAGGCGACATTCGACCTCGCCGGCCGTTACGTCTGGCACTGCCACCTGCTCGAACACGAGGACAACGACATGATGCGCCCGTTCCGGGTGGGCTGATCGCCCACCCGGTGGCCATGTCGACCGTCGGCGCGCGCCTGGACGCGGGCGCCGACGGTCGCCGCAGCGTACGTGCCACCTGACCACCGCACACACGGCCGTCAGCCACATAGCAGATAACCACCTACCAGGCATTATTCACTCATGTGACTGCCCTACCTTTGACAGACACATCGGGCCTACGGTGGAGTGACGGAAGGTAATCAGACCTGCCCGTAGCGCTGGAGGTCGTCATGCGTCGCCTGCTCACCACCGCCGCCCTGACCACGGGGCTGGTACTCCTCGCCTCGCCCGCCTACGCGTTCGCCCACAACAGAGTCGTCAACCCGTGGGCGCACACCATCCTGGACGTACTCACCCTGGCCGTCGTGCTGTCACCCATCGCGACCGCGTTCACGTGGGGCACCCAGCACCGCGGCCGGATGCTCGCCCTGATCGCGCTCGTACAGCTGCCGGTCGCGATCATCGCGTTCGTCCCGATCCTCAACCCGGCTCTGCACGCGGCCCTGCTGGTGGCCGCGCTGGCACTGACCGGCACATCACTGTGGCTGGTCCGCCGCCACGCCGCGGCCCCCGCGGTCGCAGCGGCCACGGTCACCGAGTAGCCCGCCGGCTACTCGCCCGCGCTGCTCTCCTTCCCCCGGGCAGCGCCCCGCGGCCCGCCGGCCTTCACGGCCTGCGGGCCGCAGTCGTGTGGTCCGTCCACGACCCGTCGGCGGCCCGCACCCGCAGCCCGACGACCCGGTCGGCGTCGCGTACGAAGTCGACGTCGGGGCAGCCGTCCACGACCGGACCCCAGCCCTCGTCGTCGGCCGACACGGTGTGCGAGCGGCAGTGCTTCTCGTCGACGTAGCCCCAGGCCATCAGCAGGTCCCGGCCCGCCAGCGTGTAGTGGCCGACGCTGGCCAGCCGCCCGTCCGGCAGGCTGCACCGGTAGAAGCGGGCGGCCAGGTCCGGCACGGCGACGCCGTCCAGCTCGGCCTCCTCGGCGGTGCGGTGCAGCCGGTACTGGTCGAGGTCGGGCAGCCGCTGCGCGGCGATCGCCTGCGTGATGGTCATGCCGTGCTCAACGACGCGACCACCCGGACGCTGCGACCCGGGCGGTGTTTCGGCTGTTCGCAGGGGCTATGCGGAGGCGGGTACCGGCTCGGCGCGCTGCTGCGGGCTTTGGCGGGCGCGCCGGCGAAGCACCACCTTGATCAGCTCCTCCACGATGAGCAGGGTCAGCGCGAGCCCGATGCAGACCAGCCACTGGTTGAGGCTGAGCCCGGTGGTGCCGAAGATGCGCTCCAGCGGGTCGAGCAGGGTGACCGCGAGGATCGCCAGCAGGGCGAAGCCGTACCGGCGCAGTTGGGCGATCCCGGGGATCGCGTCCCGGTCGAAGATCGTGCCGACCTGGTCACGCGACAGCAGCCCGCCGACCAGATGGAACAGCGACAACGTGGTCAGCAGCATGGTCGCCCCGAGCACCGATCCGCCATGGGCATCGCCGACCTGGTATGCCGCCAGCGACCCGACGGTCATCACCGCGCCCTGCACGCACAGCCGCACCCAGTTGGCCCTGGACAGCACCGGGGCGCCGACCGGCCGCGGCGCGTGCCGCATCAGGCCCGACCTCGGCTGGTCGAACCCCAGCGCGATCGCGATCGGGACGTCGATGACCATGTTCAGCCACAGGATCTGCAGCGGGTTCAGCGGCTGCCCGGCGGCGATGTTCAGGATGCCCGCACAGAGGAAGATCGCGATGTACGCGACCAGGGTCGACATCTGGAACCGCAGGTACTTGAGCAGGTTGTCGTAGAGGCCACGGCCGTACTCGACGGCCTTGACGATGGTGGCGAAGTTGTCGTCGGTGAGGATCATGACGGCGGCCTCCTTGGAGACCTCCGTGCCGGTGATGCCCATCGCCACGCCGATGTCGGCGGCCTTGAGGGCCGGGGCGTCGTTGACCCCGTCGCCGGTCATCGCCACGATGTTGCCGCTGGTTTTGAGCAGCCGCACCAGCCGCAGCTTGTCCTCCGGCGCGACCCGGGCGATCACCCCGATGTCGGGCAGCTGGGCGAGCAGTTCGTCGTCGCTCAGATTGGCGAACTCGGTGCCGGTGACCGCGCGGCCTTCGATACCCAGTTCCTTGGCGATCGCGGCGGCGGTCGTCGCGTGGTCGCCAGTGATCATCCGGACCCGGATGCCCGCGGCGCGACACTCCGCGATCGCTGCCTTCGCCTCCGCCCGGGGCGGGTCGACGATGCCGACCATCGCCAGCAGCGTCAGGTCCCGGACCTGCTCGATCAGGTTCGCCGACGGGTCGAACCCGGCCGGGTCGAAGTCGCGCTGGGCGACCACCATGACCCGTTCTCCGGCGGCGGCGATGCGGTCGTTGGCGTCGGAGGCCAGCTGCCGGTTGTCGTCGGTGACCGCGACGATCGTGCCGTCGGGCTCACGATACGAGGTCGCCCGGCTGATCAGCACGTCCGGGGCGCCCTTGACGTAGCAGCGGACCACCGGCCTGCCGCCGTCCCCGGTCATCCGGTGGAACGTGGCCATGAACTTGTAGTCGGAGTCGAACGGCACCTCCGCGATTCGCGGGTACGCCGCGCGGGTCTGCGCGATGTCCAGCCCGCCCTTGGCGCCCAGCACGATCAGCGCGCCCTCGGTCGGGTCGCCGATCAGGCTGTCGCCGTCGAGCACCGCGTCGGCGCACAGCACCATCGGCAGCAGGTACGGGTCCAGGTCGAAGCGCTCGCCGCCGACGTGCTTGATCTCGCCGTCGGTGCGGTAGCCCTCGCCGGTGACCGTGAACCGGTTGCGGCCGGGGATCGCCAGCTCGCGGGCCGTCATCTTGTTCAAAGTCAGCGTGCCCGTCTTGTCGGAGCAGATCACCGAGGTCGAGCCGAGGGTCTCCACCGCGGGCAGGCGCTTGACGATGGCGTTGCGCTGGGCGATCTCCCGGGTGCCGATGGACAGCAGCGCCGTGACCACGGCGGGCAGGCCGGTCGGGATCGCCGCCACGGCCAGCGCCACACCGGTGATGAACAGGGTGTTGAACGACTCGCCCCGGGCCAGGCCCAGCAGGACGACCAGCACCAGGGCGATGCCCGCGATCGTCGCGATGATCTTCGAGAGGCTGTCCAGCTGCTTCTGCAGCGGCGTCTTGTCGGCTTCCGTGCCGGCCAGCAGGTGCGCGATGTGGCCGATCTCGGTGCCCATCCCGGTATCGGTCACGATCATCTCGCCGCGGCCGCGGGTCACCGAGGTGTTCATGTACGCGACGCTGACCCGGTCGCCCAGCGGCACGTCGGTCCCGGGGACCGGGTCGGCGGTCTTGGCGACCGGCAGGCTCTCGCCGGTCAGCGCGGCCTCCTCGATCTCCAGCGTCGCCGCGACCGCGATCCGGCCGTCGGCGGGCACCCGGTTGCCGGCCTCCATCAGCACGATGTCACCGGGGACCAGCTGCTCCGCGTCGATCTCGACGGCCTGACCGTCCCGGCGCACCCGGGCCACGGTCTTGAGCATCTGCGCCAGCGCCCGCACGCTCTCCTCGGCCTTGGCCTCCTGGCGCAGGCCGACGACGGCGTTGAACACGGTCAGGCCGACCAGCACCAGGGTGGTGCCCCACTCGCGGGTGACGAGCTGGTTCACCACGGCGGCGGTCAGCAGCACGATCTGCATGAAGTCGCGGTACTGGCGCACGAACGCCGCCAGCGCCGACTCCTTCTTACCGGCGGCGAGCCGGTTCGGGCCGTGTTTCGCGAGCCGCTCGGCGGCCTGCGCGGCGGTCAGCCCGCGTTCGGGCTGCACCTCGAACGCCTGGGCGACGTCGGCGGCGGTGCGGCCGTACCACGGTGTCGTGTTGCCTGGTCCGGCCCCGTCCATGGTCGCTCGCTTCCTAACGACCTGGCCGCACAGGCTCCGCAAGCGCCGGAACACCGCGCTGGGACACCATAGGCGGCCTACTGATGCAAAACACTATATTTCCGGCGTCCACAGCGAGTGCCCGATATGCGAAAACCGCGGCTCGCGGCTCGATCAGGTCGGCGGCTCGTTGCAGTTCGATGACTATCGATGTCATTCTGTACCCCCCCCCCGTCCACAGACCCCGGAGACGCCATGAGAAGCACCTTCCGCCTCGCCGTCGCGGCCGTCGCGCTGCTGGCGGCGACAGCCACTGCCACCCCCGCAGTCGCCGCACCCGGAGCAGGGACCCCGCTCCAGTCGGCCGTGGCACAGACCCCCGGCACCGCCTGGACCGTCGACCCGGTCACCGGGCGGACGACCGTGACGCTCGACGACACGGTCACCGAGCAGCAGGCCACGCGGCTGCGCGACGGCCTGCGCGGCGCGAACGTCGACGTGCGCCGCGAGCCCGGCCGTCTGCGCACCCTGCTGGCCGGCGGCGACGCGATCTACGGCAGCACGTCGCGCTGCTCGCTGGGCGCGAACGCGCGCCGCGGCACCACCTACTACCTGATCACGGCCGGGCACTGCACGAACAGCTCCGCCAACTGGTGGACCAACAGTGCCCGCACCATCGCGATCGGCGTGCGGACGGCGAGCAGCTTCCCGACCAACGACTACGGCCTGGTCCGGTACACGAGCACGCTGAGCCATCCCAGCGCCGTCAACACCTATCCCGGCCTGCTGCAGCTGTACGGGACCGGCAGCGCGTACGTCGGCCAGGCGGTCTGCCGCAGCGGTGCGACCACCGGCGTACGCTGCGGCACGGTGACCGCCCTGAACGCCACGGTCAACTACGCCGAGGGCACCGTGACGGGCCTGATCAGGACGAACATCTGCGCCGAGCCCGGGGACAGCGGCGGCCCGCTCTACACCTCCGGCGGGATCATCCTGGGCATCCTGTCCGGCGGCACCGGCAACTGCACCACCGGCGGCACGACCTACTACCAGCCCATCGGCGAGATCCTCGCGGCATACGGCCTGACCATCCCCTGATCCGGCGCGGAATCCCTGCCCCGGCCGGACGAGCCGGGGCAGGTCCGTTTCGCCGCCCGCGAAAAGGTGCCAGGATCACATCCACAGATTGAAGTATTTCACTCGATGCGCCAAGGTGTGCGCATGAGATCTCACCTCGCGCGGATCGCCGCGGCCACCCTCGCCGCCCTCGCGATCACCGTGTCCAGCCAGCTTCTCGGCAGCTCCGCCGCCACCGCGGCCCCCGCACCCGCCGCCGTACGCGTGCTCTACTACGACGCGAGCCAGGCCGCCGAGTTCGTCAACGTCGTGCACCAGGGCGCGGCCAACTGGAACGCCCGGGTCACCAACGTACGCCTGGAGCGCTGGACCTCCGGCCGCCCGCTCAACATCCGCGTCTACGCCGACAACAACTGGCCGCGCGCCTACGTCAACTCCCTGGGCAACGGCACCGTCTACATGGGCCGCCAGGCCACCGCCGAGGGCCACAACCCCACCCGCATCGCCGCCCATGAACTGGGCCACATCCTCGGCCTGCCCGACCGGCGCACCGGCGTCTGCTCCGAGCTGATGTCCGGCAGCAGCGCCGGCACCTCCTGCACCAGCGCCTTCCCCAACGCGCAGGAGATCACCAAGGTCAACAACCTGTTCGCGAGCGGCGCGCTGGTCACCGCCGGCTGGCGCGAAGACCGCGCCTGACGGAGCATCGCCTTCGGTCGCCGTCAGCGGGGACGACAGAGCTTCGAACGCGCTCCGCCGTCCCCGCGCACGGTTTCGTTCACGGAGCCGCGTGCCGGTCGCGAGCCGGCAGGAGACGGCACAGCAGCGCCGCCACCGCTCCCACCAGCACGCCCACGACCACACCAGTGGCGAGGCTCGACACGGCCGCGGCAGCCCTGAGCAGGACTTCCTGCACGGCCGGAGCGACGTCGGCGAGGTTGCCGCCCAGCGACGGAGCAGCCCCGCCGAACGCGGCGTCCCACAGCAGCTGGTGCCCGGCCGCGAGGAACACTCCGTAGAACGCGCCGATCACCACGACGGTCAGGAACGGGCGCGGCGGGCGCCGCCACAGCACGGCCGCGATCCAGATGGCGAGCGGCCCGA
This sequence comes from Catellatospora aurea, assembly GCF_042663325.1. Lineage (NCBI taxonomy): Bacteria > Bacillati > Actinomycetota > Actinomycetes > Micromonosporales > Micromonosporaceae > Catellatospora > Catellatospora aurea. Next base: position 46,667 of record NZ_JBHTAC010000022.1, on the reverse strand, counting down.
ACACGAGCAGCGCGTTCACCGGCGTCCCTTCCTGGATCAGGTCCAGGTCGTGCAGGACGACCCGCGGCGCGGCCAGGGCGGCCAACCCGACCAGCACCGGCCACGGGAACCCGAGCTGGCGCACCCCACCGGTCATCGCGCACCGCCGGCGGCGGTCGGCGGGGCGGTGCGGGCCCAGCGCAGCAGCGCGGTGAACGCGAGCACCGCGGTCACGGCCCCGCCCGCCACGCGTACCCAGTGGCCGGCGACGAATTCCGCGGCGACCTTGCGCAGCTCGTCGGCGCTGTGCGTGCCGAGCGGGTCGACGAACATGATCTCGTTGCGGGGCCAGAAGAACACGGCGGAGAACACGAACTCGCAGAGGAAGAACGTCGCCGCGGCGGCCGCGATCCACCAGCGCAGCCGCGGATTCCTCCAGGTCAGCAGGAGTGCGGCGACACTGCAGACGACCACCCCGGCCCCCAGCGGCGGGAAGTAGTCGCTCGGGCCGCCCGCGATGACGAACTCGCGGGCGCGCTCCAGCGAGGCGGGCGGGTCGACGAAGATGTTCGGGTACAGCATCACCGTCTCGGCGGCGACACCGCCGAACGACAGCATCGACGTCCAGACCAGCGCGATCAGCGCGACCCAGGTCAGCCGGGTCAGGTTCATAGGGGTTTCTCCTCCGGGGTTCACCGCGCCGGCCCGGCGCGGTGGTCAAGGTCGCCGACGACGCTAGGCCGCGCGCCGGGCCGCGTCTGCCGCCTGCGAGCGCGATCCGGGGTCGCTTCCGGCCGTACGCCGCCCCGCGCCCGGCCCACCTGACCAGCGCGTCGGCTCCGGGGGGCGACGCAGGCCCGATCGCTTTCCGGCGTACACCCGTGCCCGCAGGTGTCGCCTCCGGGAGACAGCGCCGGGGCCTGCGGCGATCTAGGCTCGGAAGGTGCCCGGCCACCGACCGACCCGTATCGACACGCTCCTGGCCATCGGCACGTTCGCACTGGTCGCGGCTGCCGTGGCCACCCACGGCGGCACGCCCGCGCAACTGGCCGCGGGCTACCTGGCCGCCGCCGGGTTCGGGGCGCTGCCGCTGCTCGCCCGCCGCCACCCGGTGCCGGTGCTCGCCGCCACGGCGGCCGGGGTCGTCGTCTACTACATGCTCGACCTGGCACCGGTCGGCCTGGCCGTGCACACCGGCGCGGTGCTGTACGTCGCCGCCGACGCCGGACGGGTCCGGGCCGGGTCCGTCATGGCGGCCGCGCTGCTGGCCGCGTCGATCGCGGCGCGGCTGGCCGAGGGCGACGACCCGTCGATCGTGCTCGGCGTCGACCTCGGCTCGCAGGGCGCGCTGATGGCGGCCGTGCTCGCGCTCGGCGACGCGGTGCGCAGCAGGCGGGCGCTGCGCGCCGAACTGGCCCGGCAGGCCGCGGCCGCCGCCGACGAGCGCCACGCCGAGGCGGCCCGGCAGGTGGAGGCCGAACGGCTGCGTATCGCCCGCGAGGTCCACGACACCCTCGGCCACGCCGTCTCCGTGGTGACCCTGCAGTCGGCGGTGGCGCAGGAGGCGCTGGCCGACGACGCGAAGGACGACGCCCTCACGGCCCTGGCCGCGATCCGCGCCGCGGGCGGCAGCGCCATGTCCGAACTGCGCGCCACCCTCGGCACGCTGCGCCGGGACACCGGTCCACGGCACCCCGACCCGGGCGTCGGCGACCTGCCTGCCCTCGTCGACGGCGTCCGCGGCGGCGGCCTGCCCGTGGAGCTGCACGTCGACGGGGACCTGCGGGCCTTGCCCGCGGTGGTCGGCACGACCGCGTACCGGGTGGTCCAGGAGGCGCTGACCAATGTGCTGCGCCACGCGCGAGCCACGAAAGCACAGGTCCGCGTCATCGTGAGCCGTACCGTGCTGTCCGTGGACGTCCTCGACGACGGTCGCGGCCCCGACCCGCACGGCCGCCACGACGAGCACGGCTACGGCCTGCGCGGCATGTCCGAACGCGTCACGCTGCTCGGCGGCACCCTCGACGCCGGCCCGGCGGAGGCGGGCGGTTTCCGGGTCCACGCCGAGCTGCCGCTGCCGGGAGGCCCGCGATGAGCGAACTGCGGGTAGTGCTCGTGGACGACCAGCACCTCATCCGCACCGGGCTGCGGGCCGTGCTGGAACGCGCACCCGACATCACCGTCGTCGGCGAGGCGGGCGACGGCGCCGCGGCGGTGGACGTGGTGCGCGACCGGCAGCCCGACGTGGTGCTCATGGACGTGCGGATGCCCGGCCTCGACGGGATCGAGGCCACCCGCCGCATCCTGGCCGATCCGCGCCTGTCCCGGGTCCACGTCGTCATGCTGACCACGTTCGACGACGACGAGTACCTGTTCGAGGCGATCCGCGCGGGGGCGGCCGGGTTCCTGCTCAAGGACACCACGCCCGACGCGCTGCGGGACGCGGTGCGCACCGTCGCCGGCGGGGACGCGCTACTGTCGCCCGCGGTCACCCGCCGGGTGCTCGACGCCGCCGCACGCACCCCGGTCCAGGACGAGGCCCGGCTGGCCAAGCTCACCGAACGCGAACGCGACGTGCTCGCACAGGTCGGCACCGGCCGCTCGAACGCCGAGATCGGTGCGGCGCTGCACCTGAGCCCCGACACCGCCCGCACCTACGTCAGCCGCCTGCTCGCCAAGCTCGACGCCCGCGACCGGGCGCAGCTCGTCGTCATCGCGTACGAGACCGGCCTGGTCCGCCCCGGCGCGCGCTGAGCCGGTCAGGCCGCGCGGACGGCGTCCACGACCCGGCGCACCTCGTCGGCGTCGGTGGCCTCGCGGCCGTCGCGAACCACAGGTGCGCGCAGGTGCAGTTCCCGCGCCCCGGTCGCGGCGAGCACCTGCCGGACGTTGTGCGAGCGGATGCCGCCCGCGGCGATGACGCGCAGCCGGTCGCCGGCCCGTTCCCGCAGCGCGGCGATGCGCGCGGAGCCCTCGACGGCGGTGGGTGCCGCACCGGAGGTGAGGACCGCGTCGGCGCCGAGTTCGATGATCTCGTCGAGCGCCCTGAGCTGGTCGTCGATCTCGTCGAAGGCCTTGTGCACGGTCACCGGCAGCGGCCCGGCCGCTTCGATCAGGCGACGCAGGACGGGCAGGTCGAGGCCGCCGCCGTCGGTGAGGGCCCCGACGACCACGCCGAGCGCCAGCCCGTGCGGGTTGGGCAGGGCGCGCAGTGCCGCGATGTCGGCGAGCATGACCTGCTCCTCGACCTCGCTCACCCGGAAGTCGCCGCCCCGGGGCCGGACCATGACCCGCAGCCCCGCGTGCCGCAGCGTGCGCAGAGCGATCTCGACAGCGCCCAGGCTCGGGGTGGTGCCGCCCTGGCCGAGATCGGCACACAGTTCCAGCCGGTCCGCTCCGGCGGCCTCCGCCACCAGCGCGGTCGGCACGTCGCTCACGCAGATCTCCACCGTGGTCACGCGGAAGAACCTACCGCCGGTGCCGGAAGCGGGCGGAAGGGTGCCCTTGCCATTTCGACTGCTTTCAGCAGCTATGATCAAAAACCATGTTCCACCCCCTGCGTATCGCCATCGGCGGCATCCACATCGAGTCCAGCACGTTCTCCCCGCACCTGAGCACCGCTGCCGACTTCGAGGTCACCCGCGGCGACGCGCTGCTGGCGCGATACGACTGGCTCGCACAGCCGTGGGCCGCCGACGTCGAGTGGATCCCGCTCGTGCACGCCCGCGCCCTGCCCGGCGGCGCGGTGGAGCCGGCGGCGTACGAGGCCTGGGCTGCCGAGATCGCCGAGCGGCTCACCGCGGCGGGCCCGCTGGACGGCATGCTGCTCGACTTCCACGGCGCGATGAGCGTCGTCGGCCGCGACGACGCCGAAGGCGACCTGATCACCACCATCCGCTCGGTGCTCGGCCCGCAGCCGTACGTGTCGGCGGCGATGGACCTGCACGGCAACGTCTCCCCGGTGCTGTTCGACGGCTGCGACCTGCTCACCTGCTACCGGACCGCCCCGCACGTCGACGTGTGGGAGACCCGCGAGCGCGCCGCGCGCAACCTGGTGCAGGCGCTGCGCAGCGGGCAGCGGCCGCACAAGGCACTGGTGCACGTGCCGATCCTGCTGCCCGGCGAGATGACCAGCACCCGTGAGGAGCCGGCGCGCGGGCTCTACGCGAGGATCCCGGAGATCGAGTCCCGCGACGGCGTCATCGACGCGGCGATCTGGATCGGGTACGCCTGGGCCGACCAGGCCCGCTGCCAGGGCGCGGTCGTGGTCACCGGCACCGACGCCACGGCGGCCGCCGACGCGGCCCGCGAACTCGGCGGGCACTTCTGGGCCGCGCGCGACGACTTCGCGTTCGTCGCCCCGACCGGCACCATGGACGAGTGCCTCGACGTCGGGCTGGCCGCCGGCCCGGCCCGGCGGCCGTTCTTCATCAGCGACTCCGGCGACAACCCGGGGGCCGGTGGCGCGGACGACGTGACCTTCGCGCTGGAGCGGATGCTGGCCCGGCCGGAGATCCGCGACGGCGCACGCCGGGCCGTGTTCGCGTCGCTGGTGGATCCGCGGGCTGTCGCGCAGGTCGCGGACCTGCCGGTCGGCTCGGCGGTGCGGGTGACGGCCGGCGGGCGCATCGATGCCCGCGAGCCGGGTCCGCTCCTGCTGGACGGGGTCCTGGAGGCGGTCGCCGACGATCCCGACGGCGGGCGGTGCGTCAGCGTGCGCGTGGGCGGGCTCAGCGTCTTCGTCACGTCGCGGCGGATGCAGTACCGGTTGCTGGAGTCGTACGCCCGGCTGGGGGTCGCGGTCGACGCCGTGGACGTGGTCGTCGTGAAGATCGGCTATCTGGAGCCCGAGCTGTTCGACGCGGCGGGCGACTGGCTGCTCGCGCTGACCCCGGGCGGCGTGGACCAGGATCTCGCCCGGCTGCCGTACCGCAATGTGGTCCGGCCGATGTTCCCCCTGGACCGCGACTTCACCGCCGACCTCACCGTCGTGACCGGCTGACCTGCCCGGCGAGGCGTCACACTTGCTGGTCGATTACCGCCGCGACCAGGACCGACGGGGTGGCGAAGGCCTTCAGCTGGTCCTCGGCCAGGTGGAATCGCTCGGCGACGAACCCGGGTTCCTGCCAGGAGACCACCGACCCCGCGCCGCCGTCGGACCGCACCAGGATCCGCAGCGGCAGGTCGATGGCCAGGTCCGGAACCGCGAGCATGAGCGGTGTTCCGGCTTTCGGGCTCCCCAGGATCACGACCTGGGTGTCCGGCATCTCCAGGCCCGCCTGTCGGGCGGCTTCGGCATGGTCGACGACGGCGAACACGGTCGCGCCGCGCGATTCGGCCTCCTGGCGAATGGCCGCGACGGTCCGCTCAACCCCCTCGGCACTGCGTCGGGACGTCAGGCCCGTGGTCATGCGGCTCCCCCGTTCAGCTGGGCTTTCCGCAGTCTACGTGTCCTATCGATTCTGAAATGGCAGCAATGTCCGTTCGTTGCTGCCGCCGGCTTGACCTGTACCCGTAGGTACAGGTTTACCGTCGTGACGTGCGAGTCGGTGAACTGGCGCACCGCACCGGGACCACGGTCCGGGCGCTGCGCTACTACGAAGCGGCGGGGCTGGTCGTGCCCCGGCGGCTGGGCAACGGCTACCGGGAGTACGACCCGATCTCCGTGCGCCTGGTCGAGCAGATCCGGACGCTGACCGCGCTCGGCTTCAGCGTCGAGGAGACCAGGCCGTTCGTCGAGTCGCTGAGCGACGGCGACGGGGCCCACCCGGCGGCCCTGGGCACGTACCGGCGGGCGATAGCCGGGCTGGAGCAGCGGATCGAGCGGTTGACCGGCCAGCGTGACGCGCTGCTGTCGCTGGTCGACGCCGCCGGGCACGGGGTGCCGCGGCTGACCGGCCGGGCCCTCGCGGCCGGTGACGACCCGTCGGGCCTGGTCGGCGCGCCGCTGCCCGAGCTGACGTTCCGGGCCACCGACGGCACCGCGGTCGGGCCGGCCGCGTTCGGCGGTCGCCGGGTCGTGCTGTTCGTGTACACGCTGACCAGCAGGCCGGGCGTCGCGATGCCGGACGGCTGGGACGACGTGCCCGGCGCTCGCGGCTGCACCGTGCAGGCCTGCGGATTCCGGGACGTGCATGCCGAGCTGCTGGCCGCCGGCTGCGACCAGGTCTACGGACTGTCGGCGCAGCCGACCGGATACCAGCGGGAGTTGGCCCACCGGCTCCGGCTGCCGTACCCGCTGCTGGCCGATCCGCGGCTGAGCCTGGCCGCGGCGCTGCGGCTGCCCACCTTCGAGGCCGCCGGCGCCGGCTACTACCGGCGGCTGACGCTCATCGTGAACGACGGCGTGGTCGAGCACGTGTTCCATCCGGTGACCGAACCGGCCCTGCACGCCGAGCAGGTGCTGCGCTGGCTCGCCGACCATCCCGACCCGAGGAGTCACATGACCGCCATCGACACCGTGCACGCCAGGGAGATCCTCGACAGCCGCGGCAACCCGACCGTCGAGGTCGACGTGCTGCTCGACGACGGCTCGCTGGGCCGGGCGGCCGTCCCGTCCGGGGCCTCGACCGGCACCGCCGAGGCCGTCGAGCTGCGCGACGGCGACGCCGGCCGCTACCACGGCAAGGGCGTACGCCGCGCCGTCGCGGCGGTGCTCGGGGAGATCGCCGACGCGGTCGCCGGGCTCGACGGCCGCGACCAGGCAGCCGTGGATCGGACGCTGATCGAGCTGGACGGCACCGGCAACAAGTCCCGGCTGGGCGCGAACGCGACACTCGGCGTCTCGCTGGCCGTCGTGAAGGCCGCGGCGGCGTCGGCCGGGCAGCCGCTGTACCGCTACCTCGGCGGGCCCGACGCGGTCGTGCTGCCGCTGCCGCTGATGAACATCGTCAACGGCGGCGCGCACGCCGACAACCCGCTCGACTTCCAGGAGTTCATGATCGCCCCGATCGGCGCGGCGACGTTCGCCGACGCGGTCCGGATGGGCTCGGAGGTGTTCCACACCCTGCGCGCCGCGCTGCAGGCCGCGGGTCACCACACCGCCGTCGGCGACGAGGGCGGCTTCGCCCCGCCGCTGCACACCGCACCCGAGGCCCTGGCGTTCATCCGCACCGCGATCACCGACAGCGGCTACACCCCCGGCGTCGACATCGCGATCGCGCTGGACCCGGCCGCGTCGGAGTTCTACCGCGACGGCGCCTACCACTACCGGGGCGAGGGGCGGGTGCGCACCGTCGCCGAGCACGTCGACCACCTCGCCGAGCTGGTCGAGCAGTTCCCGATCGTGTCGATCGAGGACGGTGTCGCCCAGGACGACTTCGAGGGCTGGAAGCTGCTCACCGAACGGCTCGGCGGGCGCTGCCAGCTGGTCGGCGACGACGTCTTCTGCACCAACGTCGAGCTGCTGCGCGACGGCATCAACCGGGGCGTCGCGAACTCGGTCCTGGTGAAGGTCAACCAGGTCGGCACCCTGACGGAGATGCTGGCCACCGTCGCGGCCGCCCGGCAGGCCGGTTACAGCGTGGTGATGTCGCACCGGTCCGGGGAGACCGAGGACACCACCATCGCCGACCTGGCCGTGGCGACCGGCTGCGGGCAGATCAAGACCGGTTCGCTGTCGCGCAGCGACCGCACCGCCAAGTACAACCAGCTCATCAGGATCGAGGAGGAGCTGGGCGAACGCGCCGTCTACGCCGGTGCCCGCAGCCTCGCGGGCGCCCGGCCGGCCTGACGCGCACGGGGGACGCGGGTGGCCGGCGGCCACCCGCGTCGTGCGGCGTCAGAGCGTACGGGACAACCGGTCCGCCAGGCGGCGGGTGAACCCGGCCGGGTCGTCGAGTTCGCCGCCCTCGGCGAGCACCGCCATCGCGTGCAGCAGGTCGACGGTCTCGGCGAGCGTGTCGTCGTCACCGCGCTCGCCGTGTGCGGCGCGCAACTTCTCCACCAGCGGGTGCTGCGGGTTCAGCTCCAGGATGCGCTTGGCTTTCGGCAGGTCCTGGCCCATCGCCCGGTAGAGCTTCTCCAGTGCCGGGGACGCGTCGAACGCGTCCGACACCAGGCAGGCCGCCGAGGTGGTCAGGCGGGTGCTCAGCCGCACCTGCTTGACCTTGTCCGCGAGCCGGGCGCCCATCCAGGACAGCAGCCCGGCGTAGTCCTCGGCCGCGGGGGCCTGGTCGGTCTCGGTCTTCAGGTCGACCTCGCCGCGGCTGGCCGAGGCGAACGTCTTGCCGTCGTAGTCGCCGACCATGTCGACCCACATCGCGTCGACCGGGTCGTGCAGCAGCAGCACCTCGATGCCGTTGGCGGTGAACGCCTCCAGGTGCGGCGAGTTCTCCAGGGTGGCGCGCTGCTCGCCGACGAGGTAGAAGATCTCCGTCTGGTCGGGCTTCATCCGCTCGACGTACTCGCGCAGCGTGCTCGGCCGGGCCGGGTCGTGGGTGGAGGCGAGCTGCACCAGGTCGAGGATCGCCGCCTGGTTGTCGGGGTCGTTGACCAGGCCTTCCTTGACGGCCTGGCCGAACTCGCGCCAGAAGCCGGTGTAGCGCTCGGGGTCCTTGGCGAGCATGTCCTTGAGGGTGCCGAGGACCTTCTTGACCAGGCGGCGGCGGATCGTCTGGATCTGCCGGTCCTGCTGCAGGATCTCCCGCGACACGTTGAGCGACAGGTCGGCGGAGTCGACGACGCCCTTGACGAAGCGCAGGTACTCGGGCAGCAGCGCCTCGCAGTCGTCCATGATGAACACGCGCTTGATGTAGAGCTGCACGCCGCGCCGGGCGCTGCGGGCGAACAGGTCGTGCGGGGCGTGCGCGGGCAGGAACAGCAGCGCGTCGAACTCCAGGGCGCCCTCGGCGCGCAGGTGGATCGTCTCGACCGGGTCGGTCCAGTCGTGGCTGACGTGCCGGTAGAACTCGGTGTACTCCTCCGGCTTGATGTCGGCGGCGGACCGCGACCACAGGGCCTTCATCGAGTTGAGGGTCTCGGCCGCCTCCGCCTCGGGCTCGCGCATCCGGATCGGCCAGGCGATGAAGTCGGAGTAGCGCTTGACGATCCGCCGCAGCACCGCCGGGTCGGCGTAGTCGTGCAGGTGGTCGTCCTCGTCGGCCGGCTTGAGGTGCAGGGTGACGGACGTGCCCACCGCGGCGTCGGCGACGGTGGAGATCTCGTACGTGTCGGCGCCGGTGGACTCCCAGCGGGTGCCCTCGGCCTCGCCCGCGCGGCGGGTCACCAGCACGACCCGGTCGGCGACCATGAACCCGGAGTAGAACCCGATGCCGAACTTGCCGATGAGCTCGGCGTTGCCGTCCTGCTTGGCCTGCTGCCAGCGGCTGACGAACTCCGCCGTCCCGGACCGGGCGATCGTGCCGATCAGCTCGATGACCTGGGCGCGGGTCATGCCGATGCCGTTGTCGCGCACCGTCAGGGTGCGCTGGTCGCGGTCGGCGGCGAGTTCGATGTGCAGGTCGCTGGTGTCGGCGTCGAGCTCCTTGTCGACCAGCGACTCCAGGCGCAGCTTGTCCAGGGCGTCGGAGGCGTTGGAAACCAGTTCCCGCAGGAACACGTCCTTGTTCGAGTAGATGGAGTGGATCACCAGCTGGAGTAGCTGCTGGGCCTCCGCCTGGAACTCGAACGTCTCGACCTGACCCACCGACATCCCCCATCCGCGTTGGCACTCTCCCTGTCGGAGCGCCAACGCAGATTTAGCATCAAGGCGACGGGCGGGGCAACTCGGCGGGCCGACATGGGCCACCGCCTTCGGTCAGCGGGCCGGCATGCGGCCGGTGCTCTGGCGTACGACGAGCTCGGCCGGAAACAGCTCGCGGTGGCCGGGCGGGACGTCGCCGGACAGCAGCAGCCGCACCGCGGCGGCGGCCATCTCCTCCACGGGCAGGCGCATCGTGGTCAGCGGCGGGTTCGTGCAGATCGCGGCGACGCTGTCGTCGAAGCCGATGACGCTGACGTCCTCGGGCACCCGCCGGCCGGCGGCGGTGAGCGCCTGGACCACGCCCGCGGCCATCAGGTCGCAGGCCACGAACACGGCGTCGAGGTCCGGGTGCTGCTCCAGCAGCCGCTGCGCGGCGTGGTAGCCGCCCTCGCGGGTGAAGGTGGTGTCGGCGCTGATCTCGACCAGCCCCAGTTGCTGGGCTGCCCGCAGGTGCCCGATGCGCCGGTCGGCGGCACAGGTGCTGATCAGCGGGCCGTGGATCGCGGCGATCCGGCGGCGCCCGAGGCGGTGCAGGTGGGTGACCGCCGCGTACGCCCCACCGATGTTGTCGGCGACCATCGCCGGGACCGTGGCCGCGGTCGGCACCAGCGAGACCACCCGGCGGCACCGGCGGTGGAACCGCGCGGCCAGCGTCGGCGTGATGTCGGACAGCACCGCGCCGAGCGTGACGTTGGCGGCGAGCTCGTCCAGGGCCTCGGCGGCCGACTCGTGGGTCAGCGCGTGCACCCGCAGTTGTGCGCCCACGCCCTCCAGCAGCGGCATCATGCCCGCCAGGACCCGGCCGTAGTACGGGTTCGAGCCCAGCCAGCCGCCGGGCAGGTTGCAGCTGACGGCGATCACGTCGACGACCCGTGGGCGGCCGGAGGCCAGGGCACGGGCCGCCTCGTTGGGCCGGTAGCCGAGCCGGGCCACCGCCTCCTGCACCCGCACCCGCAGCGGCCCGGACGCGCCGGGCGCGTTGTTGATCACACGTGACGCCGTGGCCCGGGACACGCCCGCCACCCTCGCGACGTCATCGATCGTCGGCTTCGACCTGCTCATGTGGCCACCTGCACTCTCCGCCGCGTCACTGCGGTATTCCGACGATACGGGCGAGAGCGCTCTCACGGGAAGCTTCGTTCCGCGCCATCCGTAGAATCCCGACGGTGAACGACGGCCCGCTGGCCGATGTCGACGCCATCGCGTGGCATCGGCTCCACCACGCGTACGGCCCGGCAACGGACGTGCCGGACCAGCTTCGCGCGCTGCGCAGCCGCGACGAGGACCGGCGGGCCGATGCGCTGGCGTGCCTATCCGGCAACGTCTACCACCAGGGCACCAGGTGGCAGGCCAGCCACGCGGTCGTGCCGTTCCTGGTCGCGCTGGTCGACGACCCCGAGACGCCGGACCGGGCCGCGGTCGTCGGGCTGCTGCGCAGGATCGCCGTCGGCGACCGGCGCGACGACGCGCTGCCGTTCGATCCGCGGCAGGCGTTCGCGGCGGGGGACACGTTCGACGGCCCTGAGCACGACGAGCTCATCCAGCGGTTCTACGCCGAGGAGGAGCTGGCCGACGACGAGATCCCGGTGCTGGACGCGGCGGCGGTGCGCTGGGCTGCGGACAGCTACTTCGCCGCCGCGGCCCGGCTGTCCGCGATCACCCGCTGGGTGTCGGACCCCGACGACCAGGTGGCGGCCCAGGCCGCTGCCCTGATCGCCTGGTTCGAGCCCACCGACGCCCTGATGGCGGCGCTGATCGCGGTGCCCGAGCACCGAGCGCGGCCGAGGGCGAGCGCGAACCTGGCCCTGGCTCATGCGCCGGCTTCGGACGTTCGCATCGACCGGAGGCTGCGCGAGCTGACGCTCTCCGGCACCGCGACGGTCGCCGTCACCGCCGCCGTAGCCTCGGCCTACCGGGACGGCAAGGCGCTGGCGGAGCAGGCGCTGTCGATCCTGGTCGAGGCGTCCGACCGGGACGACCTCGAAGGAGTCCCGGGCTGGGACCGGGCCCCGCGCGGCTTCGTGATGCTCGCACTACAGCGCCTCGACCTCGGCTGACCACCTCGGCGTGGCTGCCGCAGGCCTACCTGGCGGCCGCGACGTCGTCCGCGCTCCACCCCACGAACTGGGCGATGTCCTCGTCCGTCGTCTTCAGCAGGTCCACCCAGTCACGCAGCGCCTCGGCGAGGCTGTGCGGGATACCCGGGTTGTCGGGATTCACCGGATGCCGCACGACGTTGTCGATGTGGAGGAACATGCCGTCGGGGTCCAGCTGCTCGAACACCTCGTCGTCAGGGTCGTCGTCGCCGCTGGCGATGACCTCGCCGGTGAGCCAGTCGGTGTACATCCAGCTGCTCTGGCCGGTCTGCCCGCCGTCGATGATCCGGTGGCCGACCGCTTCCAACTTGCCGATCTCGTCCGCGAGCCTGCGCTCCGCCTCGCGCTGCGAGACGAGATAGCGACGGACGTACTCCTGCGCCAGGTCCATGAACCCCATCCTCCGTGGAACGGCGTCGACGCTGCCCCGCCGAACACGGGCTATAGACTGCCCGGTCGCCCGCCCTTCGCCAAGCAAACACGCCGTCTGCACCCGGTCCTGCCGAGCAGCCGACCGCAGCGGGGCAGCGCTCCGAGGCCGCGCTGAATTACGCGATCAGCGAAGGGTCGGCGCCGACCGGCGATACGCTGACGCTGTGCGATCAGACGGCTACAAAACGATGCCAGTGGACCGTCATCGACGCACCGGAGAAGCCGCCATGTGGTCGGTGGCGTCATGACCGCCGTCGACACGGCCGCCGCCGCACCGCCCGTCACCGGTGCGGTCTCGCCGTTCCCGCCGATCGCCGAGTACGCGTTCCTGTCGGACTGTCACACCGGCGCGCTCGTGGCCGCCGACGGCTCGGTCGACTGGCTGTGCGTGCCCAGCTTCGACTCCCCCAGCGTGTTCGGCGCCCTGCTGGACCGGGAGGCGGGCACGTTTCGGTTCGCGCCGTACGGCATCGCCCACCCGACCGCCCGCTACTACCGTCCCGGCACCAACGTGCTGGAGACGACGTGGCGCACCCCGTCGGGCTGGCTGCTGGTGACCGACGCCCTGATCGTCACCGGGCGCACCGGCGCCTGCGAGGTCACCCCGCACACCCGCCCGCCCTCCGACTACGACGCGGCCCACCTGCTGGTCCGCACCGCGCGATGCCTCAAGGGCGAGGTCCAGCTGGAGGTGATCTGCGAGCCGGTGTTCGACTACGGCCGGACCCCGGCGACCTGGTCGCTGGCCGACGGCGACTGCTCCGCCGCCGTGGCCGAGGGCGCCGGGCGGTCCCTGCGGATGCACTCGGACCTGGCCCTGGGCATCGAGGGCGGCCGGGTCCGCGGCCAGCACGTGCTGCGCGCGGGCGAGAGCGCGTACTGCCTGCTGTCGTGGGGCGCCTCCGGCAACATCCCGCCCGACGCCGAACGGGCCCACGCGCTGGTCGAGGAGACCACCGACTACTGGCGCACCTGGCTGGCCGGGGCGCGGGTGCCCGACCACCGCTGGCGGGACCCGCTGCAGCGCTCCGCGCTGGTCATCAAGGGACTGACCTACATGCCCACCGGCGCGACCGTCGCCGCGCTGACCACCTCGCTGCCGGAGACCCCGGGCGGCGAGCGCAACTGGGACTACCGGTACACCTGGATGCGCGACACCACCTTCACCCTCAAGGCGCTGCACTGGCTCAACCTCAACTGGGAGGCCGACGAGTTCATGCAGTTCGTCGCCGACGTCGAACCGACCGAGGACGGCTCGCTGCAGATCATGTACGGCATCGACGGCCGTCGCGATCTGCCGGAGAGCACCCGGGACGACCTGTCGGGCTACGACGGCGCGCGGCCGGTGCGTGTCGGCAACGGCGCCTTCGACCAGCGGCAGAACGACGTGTACGGGGCGGTGCTGGCCTCGATCCTGCTGCACACCCGGCACAGCCGCCGGCTGCCCCGGCGGCTGTGGCCGATCGTGCAGTCGCAGGCCGAATGCGCCGCGAAGGTGTGGCAGCAGCCGGACCAGGGCATCTGGGAGGCCCGCGGCGAGCCGCAGCACTACGTGTCGTCGAAGCTCATGTGCTGGGTGGCCCTGGACCGGGCGGCGACGCTGGCGGAGATCCGCGGCGACGGCGCCCAGGCGGCCGCCTGGCGGGACACGGCCGAGCAGATCCGCGCCGACATCCTCGCCCACGGCGTCAGCGAGCGCGGGGTGCTGCGCCAGCACTACGCCACCGACTCCCTCGACGCGTCCACGCTGCTCGCCGTGCTGTTCGGGTTCCTGCCCATGGACGACGAGCGGTTGCGCAAGACCGTCGACGCGATCGCCGAGGAGCTGACCGACAACGGGTTCGTGCTGCGCTACCGCACCGACGAGACCGACGACGGCATGAGCGGCAAAGAGGGCACGTTCCTGATCTGCTCGTTCTGGCTGGTGTCGGCGCTGGCCGCGGTCGGGCGGACGCAGCACGCCCGCGATCTGATGGAGCGGCTGCTGGCGGTCGCGTCGCCGCTGGGGCTGTACGCGGAGGAGTTCGACACCGCCAACGGCCGGCATCTGGGCAACTTCCCGCAGGCGTTCTCGCACCTGGCGCTGATCGAGGCCGCCGGCCGGATCATCCTGGCCGAGCTGATGCAGGAGATCTGACCGGTCAGGACGCCGGGGCCAGGCCGGTGGAGCGGGCGAACAGGTCGAGGCGCTGGACGAGGTTGGTCTTGAGCGGCGGGCACGGCGGCTTGCCCTCGCCCCACAGCTTCGGGCAGGCGCCGCCGCACACCGGCAGCAGGCGGCAGCTGCCGCAGCCGGTGCGGTCGGCGTCGATGGTGTCGTACCAGTCGTCGAACGCCCCTGCCGGGCGCGGCGCGGCCGGGTCGAGTTCGGTGAGCGCACCGACGTGCTGCTCGGTGAACCCGGGCACCAGCGGCTGCTCGGTGCAGCTGTAGACACGGCCGTCCGGGGCGACGACCTCGCTGTGCGCGGTGACCGCGGTGCACACCACGGGACGGGTGGCGGCGGGCAGCAGCGCGCAGGTCAGCCCCGCTCCGACGTAGGCGGTGTACCAGTCGAGCTCGACGCGCGCCTGCTCGGCGCGGTCCAGCGCGACGTCACTGACGTCGTTGCCCCAGGAGTGGATCGGCGCGGGGTAGAAGCTGACCCGCGAGTGGGCCAGCCCGGCCGCGGCCATGCCCGCCGCGAACTCCCGCGCCAGGCCCGCGTTGTGCACCCCGACGTTGGTACGGATGCTGAAGGTCAGGCCGGCCAGGTCGGGGTCGGACAGGGCGCCGGCGATGGCGGCGACGATCCGGGGGTACGACTGCTGCCCGCTCTTGAGCGGGCGGGAGGCCTCGTGCTGGTCGGGCGGCCCGTCGATGGTGACCTCGATCTGCGTGACGCGGCAGTCCAGGTGCAGCGCGCGCAGTTTGCGGGCGTCGAGCAGCGCGCCGTTGGTGACCAGTTTCGCCGAGTACGGCACACCGTGGCGTGCCGCGTCGGCGATGAACCGGGCCGACAGCGCCCGCAGCACCGCGTACCCCATCAGCGGCTCGCCGCCGAACCAGCGCACGTGGACGGCGTCGTAGCGGCCGCCGGCCATGGCCCGCTCGACCCGCTCGACCAGCGCGTCGCGGTGTCGCCCGGGTTCTACTCCCGCGCCGCGCCGGTGCTCCTGCCCGCAGTAGTCGCAGCCCATGTTGCAGTAGGCCGTCGGCATCACCACGAACTGGCGCTGCCGCGCGTCGCGCACCGCGGCCCGGGACGCGGCGATGACCGCGCCGGCCTCGTCGGTCCCGGCGGGCACCAGCAGGCCCAGTTGCGCGAGCCGGCCCAGCGCCGCGGGGTCCAGGCGCTCCTGCGGTGCGTCGCCGCTGAGCACGTCCACGATGGACGATTCGAGCAGCAGGGCTCGGGCGGAGGCGGTGTGGTAGACCGCGCGCACCGGTCGTCCGATGCGGTGCTGGTAGGTGCTGTCGCCGAAGGCGAGGTAGCGGCTGGGAACGAGCGTGACCATGGCGGGGGCCTTCCGTCAGCGGTTCGGGACCTGTCGAGGCTGTCGTCGCGGTGCGGGGTCTGGCAGACGGCGACGGGCGGGTGCTGCGGCACCCGCCCGTCTGCGAAGTTCTGTGGCCCGGTTCGGCGTCAGCACACGCCGCAGCCGAAGTTCGGGCCCGGCACCTCCGGCAGGTCACCGAGCGCGAGGACCTCGATGATCGCGGTGCTGTGCTCCTGCGGGACGGCCTGGTCGGCGTCGGGGGCCGCGGCGGCGATGCCGGGCGAGGCGACGACCGCGAGGGCGGCTGCGGCAAGCACGGTCGAGAGGCGGTTCCTGGGCATGGTGATCCCTCCAGCTGAGGTTCCGGCTTGTATTTAAAGATTGCGATGCGCTAATCTTGACGTTCAAAATAATCTGAGCAACAAAACTCTGTCAAGCGTTGGTGTATAGTCGAACCGTTGGTATGAGTTGAACGGGAGGTTCTGGCCGTGACTGAGTTAGTGCCGCGGCGGGTCATCGATGATGTGGCGACGCTGAAGGCGCTCGCCGATCCGATCCGCATGGCGATATTGGAGCTGGCGATGGCCGAGCCGGCGCGCACGTGGACGGCCAAGGAGTTCGCCGGGATCGTCGGCATCTCCCCCACCAAGATCTACTACCACCTCAACCTGCTGGAGCAGCACGGTCTCGTCCAGATCAGAGACACCCGTGTGGTCAACGGCATCATCGAGAAGCAGTACGGCGCGGGCCAGCTCGACCTGCGGTTCAGTCGGCGCACCGAGAACGACGGCGAGAGCCTGCGCGCCGCCGTGGGCACCCAGTTCGACATCACCCGCGACGAGATCGACCTCGGCCTGGCCGCGTCCACCATGTCCATCGACGCCGACGCCGCCGAGACCGAACGGCTGCTGGTCAGCCGCTCGGTCGCCAGCATCGAGGAGAGCCAGATCGCGGAGTTCCGCGCCGAACTGCTCAACCTGATCCGCAAGTTCGAGAAGAGCGCCGGTTCGGGCCGCCACCCGTTCGGCATGCTGATCGCGCTGCACCCGGCCCGGAGCGAGTGACCGCTCCCCCGTGAGCCCGCCGGCATCCGGCGACCCGCACAGTGCCGTTGCCCCGCCCCTGACCGGCGGGGTTTTCGGCGTCTTACACCCCGGGGTCGCCCGCGGCCGGGAAGTCCCAGCGCAGCGCGGCATACCGGGCCTGGTACTGCCGCTCGCGGCGGTTCTGCGCGGTGCGGCGCACCACCACCCCCACCAGGTTCTCGGTACGCAGGATCTTGAGGTGGTAGTGCATCAACGTCACCGACACACCGGTGCGTTCGGCCAGCTCACGCACGGAGAAGCTGTCCTGTGGATGGTCGAACAGGATGGTCAGCACGGCCAGGCGCACCGTGTCGCTGACCGCGCGCAGCTCGCTCACACCGGCGATCCTGCGCAGCCGCGGCGCGGGGTCGGACATGAGGTGTGCCTCCCGTCATAGGTGCGGCGCGCGCTCGGATGTGCCACACTGTCTGCAAGCGATGCCCCCGGTCCTCCCTGACGGTCGGGGGCTTCATCGCGTCCGGGGCTTGTTACCGCGGGCCCGGCGGGGCCGGACCCGCGGGTCTCAGCCGTCCGGCGAGCGCCGCTGCCGCCCGATCGGCAGCAGGTAGACCGCCACGTTGTCGATGCCGTCGAGCCCGAACACCTCGTGCGCGACGTCGTCGTAGAAGCCGCCGATCATGCCCAGCGACAGCCCGGTCGCCGCGGCGACCAGCGACAGGTTCTGCGCCAGGTGCCCGGCCTCGGCCGTGCCGAACCGCAGCGCGCGCATGCCGTAGCGCGGCCGCAGCCGCCCTAGTTCGACGTAGAGGGCGAGCATCGCCGGCATCGCCGAGATGTCGATCCCCTCGTACGCCGAGGCGTGGTCGGGCTGGAACCACATCGACGTCGCCAGCAGGTCCACGTCGGACGGCACGCCGCCCATCCACCACAGCGTCCGGTCGACCGGGTCGACGTGGTAGCAGCCGGGTTCGACCCCGGCCACGTCGCGGACGACCAGGCGCAACTTGGCGACGTAACGCGCACCCGCGCTGGGGTACGGCCGGTGCCCGAACCGGTAGGGCGTGCCGTCGGGCAGGGTGATCTGCTCGTGGTGCGAGATCGCGTGCGCGCTCCACAGCAGCGTGCCCAGCTCCTCGGCCTGCAGCGGGCCGGTCAGCGCGCCCCGGGCGGAGCGGCGGGTGCGCAGCACGTCGGCCAGCGGCAGCCGCGGCGCCTCGTGCGAGGGCAGCGGCACCGGC
The DNA here is from genome assembly GCF_042663325.1 of Catellatospora aurea. NCBI lineage: Bacteria > Bacillati > Actinomycetota > Actinomycetes > Micromonosporales > Micromonosporaceae > Catellatospora > Catellatospora aurea. Next base: position 28,694 of record NZ_JBHTAC010000022.1, on the reverse strand, counting down.
GGCCGCATGGCGCGCATCCGGAACGCGGGCGGGCCCTCCACCTCGCGCGGCGAGTGGTCGCTCGCGCCGCCCAGCAGGAACTTGCTGGCCTCGTGGTAGCGCCGGTCGGGGGCCTGCGCGCCGTCGTCGAAGAACGGGGCCAGCCCTTCGGGGGCCAGCGCCGTGCCCGCGACCAGCCAGCACACGGAGCGCTCCTCGTCGGGGGTGATGCCCAGCCGGTTGAAAAGCATGTGCAGCTGCGACGCCCATACGCCCAGCCAGCGCCCGGGGGTCGCGCCGGGCTCCAGCTCGGCCAGCCGCGCGTTGGCCTCGCGAACCACCCCGGCCCAGGCGGTGACCGGCGAACGCCGGCCCTCGGGGTCGGCGGTGATGGCCGCGGCGGTGCGAGCCCAGCGCTGGTTGAGGGTGGCCGCCTGGGTCGCCAGCACCTTCGACGTGCGCTCCTGCATGAGCGCGGTCGGCAGCATCGCGACCTCGGTGTTGAAGCGCCACGCTCCGGCGTGGATGCGCAGCCAGCGGGCGGTGCCGAGCCGGTCCAGGCCGAGCGCCATCGCGGTGGCGATGGTGAGTTCGGTGGCCGCGGCCAGCCGCGCCCGCGGGTCGGCGGTGGCGGCGACGACGCGGGTGGCGACCTCGGTGCTGCGGCAGAACACGTCCTCGGCGATCGGCAGGGCGGCGGCGCCGCCGTAGCGGGGCGTCTCGGCGACGTAGGCGATCTCGCGTACCTCGCCGTGCTCGTGCCAGCCGGCCTTCGACTGCGCGGCGGGCCCACCCAGCGCCTGGTAGTAGGTGCTGCCGTCGAGCGCCGCCGGGGTGAACGGGGCCTCGGCCAGCAGCCGGCCGAGTTCCTCGCGCAGCCACTCGCCGGTGGACTCGTCCGCCCCGCGCAGGCGCAGCCGCAGGTGCGGACCGCCCTCCCAGTAGCGGATGTAGAACCAGTCGGCGATGCGCTGCTCGCGGCGCAGGCGGTCCAGCAGCGGGGTGACCGTGCGGCACAGGAAGTCGTCGAGGTCGCCCGAGGGCCAGTAGGCGAAGCAGTGCAGGCTGCGCCACACACGGGCGTCGCTGTGCCGGTCAAGGGTGGCGGCGGTCATGACAGCACCTCCGGCGGGGTCAGGTCGTAGGCGAAGTCGCGGGGGCGCGACCGGCCGATGAGCAGCAGGTAGAGGAAGTCTTCGGCGGCGGGGGCGGCGACGGCCGCCTCCAGGTGCGCCTCGTGCACGCTGCGGGCAGGGCGGCAGAACAGCCCGGCGGCCGCCGCGGCCGAGCCGACGTGCTGGCCGATCGCGCCGGAGGCCAGCAGCAGCCGCCGGTACGCGGCCAGGCCGCCGGCGCGGACGGCGGCCGCGACGTCGGCGGTGATCACCCAGCCGACGTTCATGCCCGCGATGTCCATCTTGTCGCGCGGGTAGCTGAAGGCCTGCTGGACCGCCTCCATGGTGGCGTCGGCGTCGACGAGCTGTGCCGTGCCGCCGGCCAGGGTGTGCAGGCCGCCGGTCAGGCCGGTGACCCGGGAGGCGACGGCCCGGTGGCGCAGCCCCGGCCAATCCGCCGGGGAACCGGCCGGGTGCCGGAACGCCGCCTGGGACAGCATCGTGAGGGTGCCGGCGGGCAGCGGGCCCGGGTCGGCGCTCAGCCCGCGCGGTCCCAGCCCGGAGCTGCGCCGCGCGGCCGGCCGAGCCGGTGACGTGCCGCCACGCTCCGCGCCCGCGACGCCGTCGCCGGGGCGCAGCGTCACGGTCAGGTCGCTGTCGTCGTCCAGGTCCGCGGTCGCGGTCCAGCCGTGCGCCTGGGCGCTCTCGGCCAGGGCCGCGGCCACGTGTCCGGCTTCCAGCCAGGTCAGCACCTCGGCCAGGGCCGCGTACCCGGCGGGCAGCCGTTCGGGGTGCACGGTCAGCTCCAGCGTCACGGTCGTGCCCGAGCCGGCCGGGGCGTCCGTGCGGCCGGCGAGCCGGTCCCGGACGGGGTCGACCAGCCAGCGGCGGTGGCCCTCCACGACGGACACGTCGACCAGCCAGGCGGCGCGCGGCGACGGGTAGTCGCGGTGCTCGTTGAAGGAGTTCCACGGCTCCCAGCGCCGGGGCGTCATGGCCTCGCGCAGGATCGCGGCGGGCAGCGCGTACCGCTCGGGCAGCTCGGCCAGGGCGATGCCGTCGCCGGCGGGCGGGGTGCGCCGGGGCATGGCGCCGGAGCGTACGACCTTGCCGTGCGTCTGGTCCCACACGCGGGACAGGGTGGCGTCCATGGCGGTCCTCACGGGAACGGGTGGGGGTGGCGGGCAAGGTCGTCGTAGCGCAGGGGCGCCGCGGCCCGGCCGAGCCGGAACGGCACCTCCAGCAGCCGGGGCAGATCCCGGGTGCGGTGGTTGAGATGGCCGAACGTCATCGGCAGGCTGCCCGGCACGATCACCTTCGCCGAGTGCAGGCCGAGCCGGTCGCGCAGCCGCGGGTCGGTCTGGTCAACGGCGACGACCTCCAGGCCGGCCCGGTCGAGCCGGGCGAGGGTGTCGGCCAGCAGCCCGGTCAGGTCACCGGCCGGCGCGGGCGCGCCCGGCCAGACCTCGCGCCAGTCGTCGCCGCCGTCGGGGTCGTCGTCACCGAGCAGGAAGTCGTAGCGTGCCCGCGCCTCCGGCAGGGTGTTCAGGGCGACGTGGTCGTCGAGGGTGAGCACGAGCGACGGGTCGCCGAGCATCGGCAGCAGCCGGGCCCGGTCCAGGTAGTGCGGCTTGGCGCGGACCACGTCGGGGGTGACGATCGCGTCGACGACGGCCTCGGCCGCAGCCGAGCGCATCGCCGCCCGCGGGTCGGGGTGCGCCCCGGCCGCGAACAGCGCCTGCGGCGCTCCGGAGGCCGGGTCGTGGTGCAGCACCAGGGCCAGCACCGTCGGCACGCCGAAGTCGTTGGTCGCGTCGAAGAACATCAGCCGGTAGCCGGCCTGCTCCAGGCGGTCGGTCAGGTGCGGCAGCACCGGGTCGTCGGCGGGCACCGCGACCCGCCGCAGCGGGGTGCGGGCGTACCAGGCCATCAGGAACGCGTCGCGCTCGGCGACCTCGTACAGCCCGTACAGGACCGCCTCGGTGAGGCTGTTGCCCAGGCCGCAGCCGTTGGAGCTCTCGTAGAGGAAACGCGGCCCGGCACTGGCGTGCAGGCCCCAGTAGGCGACGTGCTCGGGCACGGTGGCGAGCCGGTCGCGGGTCAGCGACCAGCCGTGCACCCAGCCGGTACGCAGCTGCGGCGTGTACGGCTTGAGCTTGAACTCGGGGTGGTCGTAGTACGCGGGGTCCTGCAGCCCGAGCCGCACGGGGTCGATCGTGGTCGCCGGGTCGAGCTCGGCATAGGCCGCCGTGATCGCGGTACGCCGCCCGTGCGGGCGCATGCCGGTGTAACGCTCCGCGGCCTCGAACAACCCGACGCGCTCGGCGTCGGCGAACGTGCGGGCCCGGCCGTAACCGGACTCCCGGATCATGCTATCGCCGGACAGCTCCGCGGTGACCAGCGGCAGCGGCATGTTCTCGGTACGCCGCAGATGTGCCACGGGCCCGTGCCGCCAGTCGAACAGCTCGGCGCGCAGCCCTTCACGGGTGGTGCGCTCGTTGCCGGCGCGGAACGCGTACGGGTCCGCGGCCGGGCTCGGCGCGAGCGTGATCCGGGCCGTCTGCGGGGTGTCGTCGGGCAGCGGCGAGCAGACGGCGCAGCCCTGCCGGGCCGGGCGCACCCGGTGCGTCGACACGGTGAGCCGGTCGGCGCGCAGCGCCAGCACGGTCCCCTCGTAGGCGGCCGGGTCGGCCAGCGCCCCGGCCAGCAGCGCGGCCAGCGGGGCGAGCAGGGTCGGCGGCAGCAGCCCGCCGAAGGCCAGGCCGGGCGTGCGCTGCGGCACCGTCGGCCCGAAGACGCTGAGCCGGGCCCCTTCGGCGCAGCCCAGGCAGACCGGGGCGGCCCGGTGCAGCAGCGGTCCGATCAGCACCAGCCCGCCGTCCAGCCGCACCGGCAGCGCCGGCCGCTCCCCCGCGTACGCGGCCTGGCTGAGCTGCTCGGCCTGCGCCCGGGTCCAGTCCTGCAGCACGACGACCGCCGGCCGCTGTGCCGCGTCCGCCGGGGCGGGGCCGCTGTGCGGTGGCGCGCCGCCGGTCGCGCGGACGTGGAGGTCGCCGAGGACCGGCAGGTCGATGACGACGGTGCCGTCCGGGCAGCCGCCAGCGGTCGCGCCGAACTGGTCGGCATCGAGGACCGGCAGGTCAAGCCCGCGCAGGGTGGTGGCGAGGGTGCTCATGACGCCCACCGCACGACCGTGAAGCCGACCGCCGACAGTTCCCGGCGCAGCTGCGCGGCCTGCTCGGTCATGCCGTCCTCGGCACTGCTCAGCTCGCCGAGTCGCCACACGGTGGCCCGCGCGATCGGCGCGAGCGCGCGCAGCGCCGCCTGCAACCGGTCCTCGCCCGCGTCGACCCCGGCGGGCCAGTGCCAGCCGGCCGACCACGGGGTGACGTCCTCACCGGCGGGCCGGGAGGCGGGCGCGGCACCGGACAGCGTCACCGGCCCTGCGGGCACGTCCAGGCCCGCCTCGCGCGCCTGGGCGGCGCCGACCGCGGCCAGCGCCGCGAACGCGACCGCGTCGGCCGTCTGCGCCTCGACGGCCCAGGCGACGACCTCGCCGCCGCAAGCGATCTGCGCGTGCACGGCGTCGGGCGCAAGCCGTCGTACGTGGACCCACGCGGGCTGGCCGAAACGCAGCGTCAGCGCCTTCCACCAGCGGCGGGCCGCCGGGAAGCCGATCCACTCGTCGTCGGCGACCGGGGTCGTGTCGAGCTGCTCGACGGCGGCGTCGGCCAGGCGGCGCAGCGCCGTGCCCTGGGCGTGCCGGTCGTGCACGCCGACCGCGAAGTGCCCGGCGTCGCCGCCGGCCAGCACCGCCTCGGCCTGGCGCAGCACCGCGTCGAGGCGGGCGGCGTCGGTGCTCGCGCCCATACCGACCACGCCACCGGCGTCGGCCAGGGCGGCCGGGACCTGCGGCAGGCTGCCGGCGGCCGGTTCGGTCAGCGGGCCCAGCTCGGCGTCGACGAGCGCCTCGATGCGGCGCAGTGCCTCGTCGACGGTGTCGGCGGCCGGCGCGGCGGGCGCGGCGGGCAGGAACGGGTGGTACGTCAGCGACAGCGGGTCCAGCCGTGCGACCAGCACCGACGGGTGCTCCAGCCGGGCCGGGGCCGGCTGCTGGTCGTCGTCGTGCAGCTCGGCGGCCTCGATCGCGGGGTCGGCCAGTCCGGCGACCGCGCACACCAGCCGGTGCGCCGCGGCGGAGCCGACCAGCGCCGTCAGCGCGTACGGCGCGCCGCTCGGGTCGGCCGCACCGGCCAGCCGGCGGGTGACCTCGCGGGCCGACCACAGCACGGAGTCGACTTCGGACACCGGCACGACCATGCCGACCTCGCCGCGGCAGCGCGCGGCCACCGCGATCCCGGCGTCGGTGGACAGCACCAGGTCGGTGACGCCGTCGGCCGCGGCGGGAAGCGCGCCGGGCAGGACGTCGACGCCGATGCCCGCCAGCGCGCGGGCCGCGGCCTCGGCGACGGGTCCGTCACCGGTCAGCCGCACCGGGGTGGTACGCAGTCGCCGCCACGCGTCGGCCGGGTCGGCCGCCACGGAGCTGAGCCAGGCGCACACGTCGGCGGGCGGTGCCGCCGGGTCGGTGCCGTCGACCCAGCCCGCGGGCAGGTCGACGAGCATGTCGTGTTCGCGCAGCTGCTCCAGCAGCAGGGTCACCGCGCGGACCACCTCGGGCCGACCGGTGGGAGCGACGACCTGCTCGGCGGGCAGGCCCTCGATCAGCCGGGCCGACAGGATCTGCCACAGCTTCCACAGGCCGCTGCCGCCCTTGACGGTGAAGCTCGACGACCAGCCGCGGACGTGCACGCCCTGCGCGGTCGGCGTCGCGTGCACGATCGGGCGCAGCCGGACCAGCGTGCGCGGGGCTTGCGCCCGCTGGTCCGGCGACACCCGTGCGGTGCGCTGGGTGGGCACGCTGCGCGTGGCGAGCGTGGTCATGACGCCACCTCGCTCAGCATCCGCTGCGCCCCGACGCCCGCCGGCTGCTGCAGGTCAGTTCCCTGCTCCTGACCCGTCCGCTGCGCGGCGAGACCGGGCTCCTGACCTGTCCGCTGCGCGGCCAGGTAGCGGTCAAGCCGCTCCCGCCAGGTGATGCCCGTGATCCGCTCGGCGGCCTGGCTGACCAGGTACGCGGCCAGGTAGCGCTCGGCCGGCTCCACGTCGCAGACGCTGAGCAGCTGGTAGAGGATGTTGGTGGCGAAGCGGTACACCACGAACTCCCGGGCGAACGGCACCTTCTCGAAGTCCACCTTGCGCAGCTGCTCGTGGTACGCGCTGAACTCGGTGCGCTGCGTCGGGTCCCACTGGCGCAGGGTGCGCTCGTCGCCGACCTGGCGGGCCCGGTCGGTGTACGCCGCGCCCGGCACCAGCGGCAGCTCGCCGCGGTCGAAGGCGGGTTCGGCGGCGGCGCGGGCGGCCACCGTCCAGTCCAGCCACGCCGACTCGACCGGCGACTGCGCGCGGCCGTCGGCGACCCTGGTGACCAGGTCGGTGACGGCGGAGGCGTGCCGGTCCCAATGCCGGGCGTAGGTCTGGCGCAGCGTGCCGTCCGGGTCGTGGAAGAGCAGGAAGTCCTCCAGGTGCGACAGGAACGACTGGTGCCCTGCGCCCAGGCCGAGCGGGTAGCGCCCGGCGTGCGCGGCCATCGACACCAGCAGCAGCCACACCCGGGCCCCGGCGACGTCGCCGCGCTGGCCCAGGTGCGAAAGCGACGCCGACACCGCGGGCATGCCCAGGCGCAGCAGCTCGTTGCGGCATTCGACCGCGGCGGGCCCGCCCAGCAGCGACTCCAGCGCCGTGGTCTGCGGCAGCACGATGCTGACCGTGTTGTCCGGCCAGATCGGCGTGTACGGCGGCGGGACCAGCTCGACCCGGCCGGCTATCGCGGCCCGGTGCAGCAGTTCGGCGTCGCTGGTCACGGCCTTGGAGCCGCGCGTGACCAGGTGCGTGCGCAGCCGGTCGGCGACCAGCGCGGCCGCGTCGGCCACGGCGGCGGGCTCGCCGCGCAGGCAGACCCGCACGTGCGGGCCGTGCAACCAGTGCCGTTCCAGGTGCGTCGCGACGCCGGTGGTCTCCGCCAGCGCGGGCAGCACCGCGTCGCGCAGCAGCGGCGCCTTGACCGCGTCGTAGTAGTGGCAGATGACGTCCAGGCCATCGTGCGTGGTCATCGTGTGCTTCCCTTCCGGTAGACCTCGGTGACGAGCTCGACGACCCGCCCGTCGGGGTTGCCCGCGCCGGGCACGGGCAACGCCTCCTCGACGCGGACGCCGCGGTCATGCCGCACCAGCAGTTTCGGCAGGTTGCGCAGGTGCAGCGCGTTGCCGAAGTCGACGTACTGCGGCTTGTGCTGGCCCATGTAGCGCTGGAAGTCGTCGGCGCTCTTCATCTCGCCGCCCTCCGGGCCGACGAACAGCTCGGCCGGCAGCCCGTGCCGGGCCAGCCAGGCGGCGGCGGCCTCGGCGGGCACGTCGCCCTCGGCGGCCATCGCGGCCTTGAACGCCTCGACGTCGTCGGCGGGCACCCGCCACGACCGGCGCGCCAGGACGATGTCGCGGTGGCGCAGCCGCGGCCGGACCAGCAGGTCGCCGACCTTGCGGCTGGGCGCCAGGTGGTTCAGCGACGCCAGGCCGCTGGACAGGTCGAGATACAGCGGCACGAACCGGTCCGGCAGCAGGAACGGCACCAGGAAGCCCAGGTAGAGCACGTCGAGCGTGTCGCCGCTGGGCGTGTGGCGCAGGCGCACCTGGTCGGTGGCCGGGTCGTGCCAGATCTCCAGCTGGTCCACCGCGATCGAGCACCAGGCCGGGTCCTCGGCGATCTCGTCGTCGACGACCAGCGGGTGCAGGTTGGCGTTGAAGCCGCTGACGGGCCGCCACTGGGCCACCCGCGCCCCGGGTCCGAAACCGCGGCGCACCTGGGCGGCGACCTTGGCCCGCGCCTGCGGCGCGATCAGGTCGAGGAACCGGCTGGTGAACCTGCCCCAGCCGCCGTAGATGTGGTTGAGCACCAGCTCGGTGCGCCCGTTCGCGGCGACCGGCTGCACGAAGAAGCTGTATGACGCCGGCCGCGCCCGCACCCACTCGGGCATCGCCTCGGCGGCCAGCCGCACGGCCTGCTCGCTGAGGACACGCTCGGCCGGGTCGCCGGCGTTGTCGGCGTCGATGACGCCCATGACCGCGGCTCGCGCCTGCCCCAGCTCGATCAGCTCCGGGGTGACGAGCCCGGCGAAACGCGGCTGCTCACTGATCTTGCCACCGAGCGAGACCAGCCCGCCGGCCTGCCAGATCAGGCCCATCTCGTGGGCGAACCCGGCCAGGTCGGTGCAGCGCCCGCCCGGCCCGTACAGCTGCACGAACCGGTCCCGGCTGAGCCGGCGGAAGACGAGGTACTGGTCGAACAGCTCGACGACCGGCCCGACCCCGGCCAGTCCCGCCGCCGCGTCACGGCCGTGCGCCGCACCCAGCCGCAGCGTGGTACGCAGGTTGACGTCCTCGCTGAGGACCGGCGACTCCAGCCACTCGGCGCCGGAGAGCGCATACGCCGCGAGCCACGTCTCGCGCAGCGATGCCAGCGCCCCGACCCGCTCCTCGACCGGCAGCGCCGGGAACCCGGCGGTGCGCTCGTCGATGTCGCGCAGCAGCGCGGCGAGTTCGGTCTGGCCGTACCCGTCGAGCCAGGCCGCGGTGGTGGCCAGCGCGTCGATGTCCTGCGGGTCGGCCGGGTGGATCGGGACGAGCAGCCCACCGTCGGTGATCTGGCCCAGGTAGCGGCGGGCCACCTCGGCGGCGCGGGCGCGGTCGCCCGGCAGCCGCTCGGCGATCGCCGCGACCAGCTCGGCGGGCGCCACCCCGGCCGGGCCCGCCGCGCGGACCAGGCTGAGCACCAGCGCGACCGGCGCGCTGTAGGCGAGGCTGACGTCCTCCTCCCGAGCGGCGACGATGCGGTCGCCGTAGCCGAGCGGGGTGTCCCGCCGGTAGTTGACCTTCCCGTCCACCACCCGGATGCTGGGCGCGAGCCGGTAGGGCACCCGGTCCCGGAGCTGGTTCAGCGCCGCGGCGGCGACCCGGACCAGCAGCGTGCGGTTGGCGCGAGCGACGGCGACCGGCTCGCCGGCCAGCTGCTCGGGCTCGCCGGGGCCGGCCCACTCGCCCCAGGCCACGTAGGTGAACCAGGACAGCGGGCTGGTCTTGGAGTTGGCGCGCAGCGCGTACCGCAGGGCGTTGTGCTCGCCCTTGCGGGCCCGCGAGTCGGGGTTGGCGCCGCCCGCTGCCGCGCGGTCGATGCCGCGCAGCAGGTCGGCGCCGGTGAGGGTGACCGCCCTGCGCAGCGGGTCCGCCGCGCAGGTGGCCGCCAGCGCGGCCCGCTCGGCGGCCAGCGCCGAGGGGGCCGCGGCGGACAGGGCCGCGCGGATCGCGGTCACCTCCGCCATCGCGTCCAGCCACTCCCGCAGCAGCGGGACCCGGTCCGGCAGGTCGCCGAGCACGTCGAGGATCGCCGGCCGGGGCAGGCGTCCGTTGTGCACGTCGCGCCGCAGCGGCAGCACGACCTTGCGGTGGAACTCCGCGTCGTGCCCCTCGGCGCTGGCGTAGAGCGCGTCGGCGAGGTCACCGGCCGTCTCGGTCAGCCGGACACGTAGCCGCACGAGCCGGGCCAGGCAGTCGCGGAACTCCGCACCGCCCTCGGGCACGGCGGGGTACGGCAGCGCGGCCAGCCGCACGAGGGCGTACGGCGCCAGCTCGACGGCCTTCCGGTCGTCGGGCCGCCCGGTGCGGGCGGCGGCGTCGGCGATGGCGAGCTCGGTCATCCGTACCGCACCCCCTCGTCGCGCCGAAACGCCATGCGGGCGAGCCACGCGAACAGGACGGTCCATGCGGCGAGCACGCCGATGGTCCAGACGGGGGCGTCGATCCGGTCGGCGCGGCCGATGATGGACAGCACCAGGTGCTGGTACTCGTGGGTGGGCAGGAAGACCACGAACTCGCGGATCGCCGCGGGCAGCTGCTTGACCGGCACGAACAGCCCGCCGAGGAAGGCCAGCAGCATGAACAGGATGTTGGCGACCGTCATCGCGCCCTGGGGTGGGAAGCGGTAGCCGATGGCCATGCCGAGCAGGCCGAACGGGATCGCGCCGAGCAGCACGCCGCCCAGCCAGATCGGCCACTGCGACAGCGGCAGCTGCAGGTCGGTGGTGAACACCGCCAGCGCCAGCAGCGGGACCCAGCTGACCAGGTTGAACCCGAGCACGTAGAGCAGCCGCCCGGCGAAGCGGGACAGCGCCGGCAGCGGCAGCACCCGTAGGCGCTGCTCCCACGGGTTCTCCCGGTCGGCGGCGACGCCGGCCGAGAGGCTGACGATGGTCACGTTGAGGGTGGTGAACAGCAGGAACGGGGTGATGACGTACTCGCTGCCCAGACCGATCTTGGCCAGGCTGGCGGCGTTGGTGTAGCCGAACAGCCCGAAGAAGACCAGCGGGAACAGCAGCGCGGGCACCCAGTAGACGGGCATCCGGCTGGTGTCGCGCAGGTGCGCGCGGGCGTGCAGGAGGACGTGGCGCATGTCAGGACACCCTCTCGGCGAGCGACGGAACCGCGGGGCTGACCGGCACGACGGAGTCGCCGTCGCCGGCGGTGATCGCCCGGATCGCCTCCTCCAGGCCGACGCGCTCGACGCGGATGCCGCGGAACGGCACCCGGTCCAGCACGAGGGCGCGCACGGTCGCGTCGGGATCGGCGGTGTAGATCTTCGTGCGGTTGCCGAGCTGTTCGACGCGCTCGGCGGGGATGGTGGTGAAGGTCAGCGGCGACGTCCCCTCGGGGACCTCCAGCTCGACCAGGTGCAGGCCGACCTCGACGATGACGTCGTCGAGGGAGCCGTCGCGGGCGACCTGCCCGTCGGCGATGACGACGATGCGGGTGGCCAGGTGCTCGGCCTCGGCCATGTCGTGGGTGGTGAGCAGGACGGCGCGGCCGCCGGCCGACACCTCGGCGATGGCGGCCCACAGCTTGTCGCGGCTGTCGGCGTCGAGCCCGCTGGTCGGCTCGTCGAGGAAGAGCAGCTCCGGGTTGCCGATGAGGGCGGCGCCCAGGGCGACCCGGCGGCGCTGTCCACCGGACAGGGTGCCGTTGCGCTTCTTGAGGAACTCTCCCAGCCCGAGCCGCTGCACGACCTCGTCGCGGGTCAGCGGGTTCGGGTAGTGCGCGGCGAGCAGGTCGAGGGTCTCGGCGACGGTGAGCCGCCAGGGCAGCGCGGTGCGCTGCGGGGTGATGCCGATGCGGGCCTTCACGGCGAGGTCGCCCGGGTCGCCCCCGAGCACCTCGACGCGGCCGCCGGTGGGGCGGCGCAGGCCGGACAGTAGTTCGATCATGGTGGACTTGCCTGCCCCGTTGGGGCCGAGGACGGCGGTCACTCCGCGCGAGACCGTGAGCGACACGGCGTTGAGGGCGACCACCTTGCCGTACGTCTTGGTGACGTGTTCAAGGCGAGCTATGACTTCCACGGGTTCTCCCGGAGATGAAAGAGGGGGCACGATGACTCGTGCCCCCTCGGATCGGTGCTGCGGGGTGGTTCAGGCCCCGGTTCGTCCGGAGTGCCGGCAGTCCCTGACGCTGCCGTTCCGGTTCCACTGGCGCTGGTTCAGACGGCCTCGATCGGCGCGTCCGAGCAGGACGAGCAGCACGAGGAGCTGCCGCAGCACGACGACGCGGAGCTGCTGGAGCTGCCCGAGGAGGCACCGGTCTCCGGCAGAGCGGCCGAGTCGCGGATCGAGGTCACGGACAGGTCGTCCAGCTCGAGCTCGTCGACGTTGAAGTCTTCGTTCGACATTTCAATTCACCTCATTTCGTTGGTCGGTCGGTCGTGGATCCCCCGCCGCTGAAGAGGAGGAGGCGGCGGGAAGCTCAGATCACGTGACGTAGCAGCAGGAGCAGGACGCGTTGCCGCTCGTGTTGATCCACGAGGCCCCGGTCTCCGGGAGCGCCATGGAGTCCCGCATCGCCGTGACCGTCAGCGGCCCCAGGTCCAGGTCATCCAGGTCGAACGCGATGTCGTACTCGGGAATCAGGTCCCAGGTGGTCGATGTCTCGGCCATGGTGTTGCACCTCCTTCGGCACTTCACCCGGACCGTGGCGGTCCGGCTAGTCGCTGTAGCTGTGTTTCACGTTCATGTTCTTAACTACGCTTGAGATTATTCAAACGTCCCCGGGAAGTCAAGCGGTCCTGCCGTCGTTTTTGGAGAAGATCGCGCGCACCCCCTGTCCTGGCCCATCTTTCGGCCCCTGACCTGCGAATCACCGTCCGGAGTAGACGGCCCGGGTCAACCGGATGCTGATACCGTGCATGGATGATCAAGGGGCGGACGGTGCTGGGCGCCTACTTCCACGCGGCCGACGAGAACACGCGACCGATCGACACGCTGCCCGCCGGGGTGCTGACCCACCTCTTCTACGCCTTCGCCACCTGCGAGAACGGACGCTGGCAACTGCCACCGTGGGCGGCGGCGCATCGCGCGGCCTTAGCCGCGCGCCGGCAGGACGACCCCGACCTGCGGATCGTGCTGTCGATCGGCGGCTGGGGCGCCGACGGGTTCTCCGACGCGGCGCTCACGCCGCGGTCCCGGGCCGACTTCGTCGAGCAGACCCTGGAACTGGCCGACGGGTTCGACGGCCTGGACCTGGACTGGGAGTTCCCCGTCTCGGGCGGCCCGGCCGAGGTGACCCACCGGCCCGAGGACCGGCACCACGCCACCCTGCTCGCCCGGCAACTCCGCGACGGCCTCGACCCGTCCCGGCTGCTGGTCGCCGCGCTGCCCGCCGGGCGGCTGCAGTCGGCCGGCCCGTACGACCCAGCGGACAGCTACGAGCTGGCGGCCTTCGCCGAGCAGCTCGACTTCGTGAACCTGATGACCTACGACTTCGGCACGGGCTTCTCCCCCGTCGCCACGTTCAACGCGCCGCTGGCCGAGGTGGTCCAGGACCCGCTCGAAGCCGAGCTGCGCCGGTGGAACAACGTCACCGGAGCCGTCGACTACTACGAGCGCCACGGCGTGCCGCGGGACAAGGTCGTGCTGGGTGTGCCGTTCTACGGCCGCGGCTTCCGGGTGGCCTCCGCCGGCGAGAGCGCCGGGCTGTACCAGCCCCAGACCGGCACCGTCCGGGTCGGCGACTGGCGCGACATCAAACGTGACCTGCTGCCCGATCCGGCCTGGCAGCGCCACCGCCATCCGGTGGCCCGCTCGCCGTGGCTGCACCACCCCGGCACCTCGACGTTCGCCAGCTACGAGGATGCGCAGTCCGTCGAGGAGCGGGCCGCGTTCGCCGCACGGCACGGCCTGCGGGGCGCGTTCACCTGGCATCTCGGCGGGGACGACGACGAGCACAGCCTGCTCACGGCGATGGCCCACCCGTTCCGGCCGGCGGCCTGACGCCGCCGCCGAGTGCGGCGTTCGGGTCCGAGCGCTCCTGAACGTTTCGGATCGTTTGGTGGCGTCAGTGCTCGATTGCCTTTCCGATGTAACACAGACGACATCCGGCTGCGCCATCACGTCGTCACCAGGACATCGGAGCCAAGGAATGGACTGCCAATGACACGGATCATGTCGTCCGACGGTCGTGCACCGGAACCGTCACCGAGCGGCCGGCCGGTGCGCCGGTGGCTGATCGCCTTCGGAGTGACCGCGCTCGCCGCGGTGGCCGGCCTCGTCGTGACCGCAGCACCGGCCAGTGCCGCCACCAGCCAGTTCCGCGGCATGAACTGGGCGGTGCTGGGTGACAACTTCAGCACCGGCACGCTCGTCGTGCAGGGCCTGAGCCAGTCCGACAGCAACGCGACCGTACGGGCCAAGGCCAACGCCCTCTACGACGACATGGCCGCCACCATGGGCGTCAACACCGTCCGGCTGCCCATCAACACCCACACCGTGGCCAACACGACCTGGTGGAACGCCTACCGCGGCGCCATCGACGCCGCCACCGCCCGCGGCTTCAAGGTCATCCTGGCGTACTGGGAGGACGGCGCGGCCTCCGGCGGCAGGATCACCAACCTCGCCGCGTGGAACACGATGTGGTCGAGCGTGACCAATGCCTACGGCTCGAACGGCAACGTCTACTTCGAGCCGATGAACGAGCCGCACGGCTACACGTCGGCGGAGTGGCGCGACGTCGCGGCGAACTGGCTCAGCTACCACCACTCGGCGGTGCCCGGCCGGGTGCTCATCGGCGGCACCGGCTACAGCCAGGACCTGCGCGACGTCTGCAACGACAGCCGCTTCAACGCCACACTGCTGTCCTTCCACCACTACGCCTTCTTCTACAGCGCGATGACCTATGACGCGTTCCGCAGCCACATCCAGACGCGGCTGGGCAACTGCGCCTCCCGCGCGGTGGCCACAGAATTCGGCGGACCGATGTCCACCGGCCTCAACTACGGCGACGCCGGCAGCACCGACAACTTCGTCCGCCACATCCGCGCCATGGCCCAGGTCATGCGCGACAACCAGATGGGCGGCACCTACTGGCCCGCCCTCGGCGGCAAACCCGGCACCATCGGCTACGACTGGTACTCGATGTTCGCCCTGAGCGGCAGCGGCACCGACCTCAACCTGACCATCCGCAACATCTCCGGCGCCAACCGGATCCGGTACGGCTGGGGCGACACGGTGGTCGACCCGACGCCCGCGCCGACGACCTACTACCGGATCGACGTACGCCACAGCGGCAAGGCCATGGACGTCCAGCCGCCGAACACCGACAACGGTGCGCGCGTCGCCCAGTACACCTACAACGGCAGCGCCTGGCAGCAGTGGCAGTTCTCCGACGCCGGCAGCGGCTACTGGCGCATCGTCAGCCGCCACAGCGGAAAGTGCCTCGACGTGGTGAGCGGCTCGACCGCCGACGGCGCCGAACTCATCCAGTACACCTGCGGAACCGGCAACAACCAGCAGTTCCAGATGGTCGTCAACGGCAGCTGGTTCCAGCTGCGGGCGCGCCACAGCGGCAAGTGCGTGGACGTGCCCGCCGCCTCGACCGCGGATGGCGCGGTCCTCAAGCAGTACACATGCAACACCGGCGCCAACCAGCAGTGGTCGCGTACGGCCGTCTGACGGTCCTCGTTCCACCCGGGTGGCTCGCGGGCAGCAGGTCCGCGAGCCGCCCGGTTCCCGTCAGGGCAGGGCCACCGTGCGACGCGCCCCGTTACGCAATCGGCCATGAGCAGGTGCTCGGTTGATACCCTGATCGGATCGTATCCGTGGGAGGTGCCATGAACGACCACGACGACCCGACCGTGCACGTTCGATACCTCGTCGACGACGTGCAGGCCGCGGTCGACTTCTACACGACCCACCTCGGCTTCACGCTCGGCACGAACTTCCCGCCCGCGTTCGCCGACGTCCGGCGCGGCAACCTGCGCCTGCTGCTGTCCGGGCCGCAGAGTTCGGCCGGGAGGCCCATGCCCGACGGGCGCACTCCGCAACCCGGCGGCTGGAACCGCATCCACCTCGTCGTCGACGACATCGAGGCCGAATCGGCCCGGCTGCGCGCCGCCGGTGTGACGTTCCGCAACGAGGTCATCACCGGCCCCGGCGGCCGCCAAACCGTGTTCGACGACCCCGCCGGGAACCCCGTCGAACTGTTCCAGCCGGCCCGACCCTGAACCCCGGCGGCTGAGAGACGCCCCTGCGGCGACGTCGCTACTCGGACTCGGGCCCCTGTGGCACGTCGGCGGCGGCCCGCACGGCGGACTGGTGCACCGCCTGACGTTCGTGGCGGGCACGCCGGTGCCAGGCGTCCCACATGCCGTGCGCGACGGCGGCGCGGATCACCCAGTACAGCGCGAACAGCGCGACAAGTCCCAGCAGCAGGGTGCTCAATCCATCCGGCATGACGGCAACGGTATTCGCCCCCGTCAACCTCCCGCCACGAATTGACGGCCGGCGGGTCGCGGCGGATCATCATCGCGCACGAGACTTGGGGGCCGATGTGGACCGTGTGGAGCGTCTCCTGACGCCGGTGTTCGACGGGTACGACCGGGGGCGCGACCGGGCCCAGCGCTGGATCGACGAGACGGCGGGCAAACCGATCCGGTCATGGATCGTTCCGATCCTGCTCGCGTTCGCGGTCACCGCCGCGTTCGTCGGCCTGTTCCGGCTGCTGCTGGCCGCGGCGGTCGGGTTCGGCTCGTTCGGCCGCTGGACGGTCGTCGCGTTCCTCGGCACGGTGGCCGTCGTCGTGCTGGCCGTCGTCACCCGCAACGTGGTCGTCTCGCTGGCCGACCCGAGCCAGCGCCGCCTGCTGCTGATCGCGCTCATCACCTCGGGCGCGGGCATCCTGACCAGCGTCCAAGCCGTCGTCGCCCTGACGATCGCGCTGTCGGACAACCCGCCGCCGCTGTGGACCATCGAGCGGTTCTACCTGTGGCGGCTGCTCGACTCCGTACCGCTGCTGGACATCCCGGCGCGGCTGGACTGGGCCGAGCCGCCGGTCCTGCCGGGGTTGCCGGGACACGTGCTCGAACTGGCGTTCGCCCTCGTCGTCATCCCGCCGTTGGTCCGCGTCGGCATCGCCCTGTACGGCCACGCCGAGGACCGCGCCCGCGAGCGCAACTACACCGAGGCGCTGGCCCACCGGTTCCGGGCCCGCAGGCCGTGGAGCAGCCTCGCGGACCCGCGGTTGACCACGGTCGCCACGGCCGCGGGGGCCGGGTGGATCCTCGTGGGTCTCTATCGCCACACCCCGACCCGGGTCGTGTCGCTGACGACGCTGGCGGGTGCCGTCGCGGCGGCGGCCCTGGCCGTTCTCGCCACGGTCACCGTGCGCTGGCTGTACGACTTCCTGAGCGAGCAGGCCGCTCTCATCACCCTGGCCTGCGCGGCCCTGCTCGTCTGGTTCGACAGTCCGGTCCGGCAGGTGCTGCTGCCCTCGGCCGCCCCGCTCGGGACATGGGCGAAGATCGGCGTGACGCTGGCCGTGTGGCTGGTGCTGCTGCTGGTCGTGCTGGTCTTCCTGTGGTCGGACCCGGAGTTCCTGGAGGCTCTGGTCGCGCTCACGCTGGTGATCGGCTTCCTGGGCACCGACGCCCCGGCCGCCGGGTGGCTGGGTGAGCACGTCACGTGGCGGCCGTGGGAGCTGCCGCTGGACCGGGTGCTCGCCACCGCGGCCGCCTGGTTCACCGTCGCGTTCCTGGTGCACCTGCTCTGGGCGGTGGCCCGGCGGCAGCAGATCCTGGGCCGTGCCGACTACGGCGACACCGCGAGCGGGCTGCGCCAGGACCTGCGGGCGTACGTGCTGCGGGCCGTGCACGTCGTGATCGCGGCGGGTGCGGCGCTGACCCTGCTGCGGTCCGCGCACACGTCCGCCACGACGGCAGGCCCGTGGACGGAGGCGTCGCAGTCGCTGACCGCAGCCGCCTGGCACGTCGTGGACTCGCTGCCCGGCCCCGGCGTCACGGAGATCCTTGACTGGCGGCTGACCGCCGACGTCACCGGCCGCTGGACAGGGCTGGTGGTCATCCTGGCCATCGGCGCGACCGTGCTGCTGGTGGCGGTGCCGCTGGTCCGCACCGTCGCGCTGTGGGCGCGGCTGACGGCAGGCCGGCCGCGCAGCGGTGACGCGCTGGCCTCGGTCCCCGGCGCCGTCGCCGACGACCTCGCCGCCGTCGTCGCCTTCCTGGAAGAGGCGGCCGCTCATGGTGAACCTGGCTTCACCCTGGTGCCCCGCGCCAGGCGGATGCCGTTCGGCAGTCGCGTCCGGCTGGTCATCCCGACCGAGACAGCGGGGCGGCGGCTGGTGCAGGCCGAGCTGAACATGGCCGCGCTGGTGCGGCTCTTCGGCCACGAGTCCCCGTGGTATCAGGCGGCGGACCGGGCGTTCGCAGCGACCGCCCGCGCGTTCGGAGCCCACGGCGGGCCGACGGAGGCCCGCTTCGACGCGGCCCGCACCCAGGACACCCTCGCCGCCGCCCGGGCGAGCGTCGACGAGTACACCGCGCTGATCGCGCAGTGGCGGGCCACGTGGCAGGCAGGCTCGCCAGGCGCGGAACCGGCGGCCGCCGCGACCGTCGAATGAGGTTCTGCCGACGCCGAACCCGCTGGTCGAGCCACCGCCGTCGGCCCTGGCCCCTATCCTCGGGGACATGACGATTCAGCGGATGGACAACGTCGGCATCGTCGTCGACGACCTCGACGCCACCGTCGCGTTCTTCACCGAACTCGGCATGGAGCTGGAAGGCAGGTCGCTGATCGAAGGAAGCTGGGCGGAGCAGGTCGTCGGATTGGGCGGCCTGCGCAGCGAGGTCGCGATGATGCGGGTCCCGGACGGGCCCGGACGGCTCGAACTGGTGACGTACCACAGCCCGAAGGCGGTCACCCCCGAGCCGGCATTCACCCCGCCGAACACGCTGGGCCTGCACCGGGTGATGTTCGCCGTCGACGACCTCGAGGACACGCTCGCCCGGCTGCGCCCGCACGGCGCCGAACTCATCGGCGAGGTGTCCCGCTTCGAGGACAGGTACCTGATGTGCTACCTGCGCGGACCGAGCGGCATCATCCTCGCCCTGGCCGAGCAGCTGAGCTGAGCACTTCACCAGCGGTCCAGGGCCTCGGCCTGCCCACCGCGGGGAGCGCCGAGAAGGGGGCAGCGCAGTTCGCCGGAAATGGCTTAGCGTGGGCGTCGTGGGCTATCTGGTGCATCCTTCAGGTCGGCTGAACCTCCCGGAGTCACAGGACTCCGCCGCCGTGGCGGCCGTCAAAGCCGCGTGGCGCGATCGGCGCGGCTGGTACGACCCGCAGTCAGAGCATGCGTACTCGCCGAGCGGCACGCTCGCGGACATCGCGGAGTTCGCCGCGGCCTCGATCACCCGCAACGGGGACTGGATCGAGTTCGAGTACGACGACGGCAACGACCCCAAGTGGTCGGACCAGGCCACGGCCTTCTATGTCGCGATCGCGCCGTTCGTACGCTCCGGTGTCGTCTCCCTGGAAGGCGAGGACGGCGGAACCTGGTCCTACACCTACGCCGACGGGCAGATCACCCAGCAGGGCTGGAACGGCTGGGACGGGACGATCGAACCGTTCGGCGAGCAAGTCGACTATCCCGCCGCGTGACCGTTGTAGTGTCTGGGCCCGTGCTCACCGGGCGATCGGCCGGCTGGCCTGGTCAGGTTAAGATCCTGCCTCCATGCGAGGACCAGGGAGAACGTCATGACGGAGTCGCCACCAGCGGGGTGGTATCCCGGTGCCGACGGCTACCAGCGCTACTGGACCGGCACACGCTGGTCGGAGCACATGACCCGGGCGGACCGGGTGCTGCCGTCCCCGGATCCCTCGGCGCGGGTGGCCTCCGGAACACCCCGGTCCGTCGTCGTCCGGGTCCTGCTCACCGCTGCGGCGATCGGGACGCTGCTGATCCTCGCCAATCGGGCCGCCGAGTTCGTGCTCGCCGTGCTGTCGTTGCCGACCCGCGGCTACCTGCGCGACTGGGGCGCGCTCGGCGTGGTCGCACTCACGGTGTGCCTGCCCGCGACTCGGGTCGGCTACCGCAAACGGGACTTCCTGCTGCTGATGATCCCGTTCTACAACTACTTCCTGATCTGCCGGATCGTCTGGCGGATCACGTACCTGCCCTTCGCGGACTGGCTGCCACGTGACGAGGACGCCGCGAACTGGCGGCAGGCGCCGCATCCCACGCTGCCGGGCGAGCTGCTGTATGCCCGCGTCCGGCGCTGATCGCCACGTAAGTTGTCCATCCGCCGCTACGACAGGGCGTCGGACACCTCCGGGCGGTGTGCGGTCCACCAGCGCAGCGTGCGCTCGTTGGCGACGAACTGGTGGTCACAGGACGTGTCGCCGTCGTCGTAGCGCAGGTTCAGCGGCCAGAAGTCGGTGAACCACTGCCACCAGGCCCGACGGACGAGGTCGGCGGCGAGCCCGCCGTCGCCCGGCCTGACCGTGCGGTAGCCACGCACGACGGCGGCGATCCGGGCCAGGTCGAGCCGGCCGTCCGCGTCCGCGAAATGCAGCAGGCAGGCACGGATCAGCTCCGCGCCCGGCGGCTGTCGGCGTACGCGGTCCCAGTCCAGCAGGGCGACCACGACGCCGTCGCGCCAGACGAGGTTGAACTGGTGGAAGTCGCCATGTGTCCAGCCCTGCTCCGGCTGCTCACCCACGGGCCGGACCTCGGTCGCCAGCAGCTCCCGTTGCCAGCGCAGGTCATCGGCGGCGACGCGGTCGACCAGGTCCGGAAGCGGCCGGGCTGCGATCGCGGCGAGGTAGTGCTCGATACGCTCGCCGGCCGCCGCGCGGCTCAGCGGGTCCGCAGGCGCCGCGACGGGAAGGTTCGGGCCGATCGCGGCCAGCGCCGCATGCGCCCGCCCGAGCAGTCGGCCCAGCCGGTCGCATGCCGCGGCGTCCAGCCGCGCTCCGGGCAGGTGTTCGCCGTCGACCCAGGGCGTCACGGTGAATGCGACGCCGGCCAGCCGGACCACTGTCTCGCCCGCGGCGTCGGCGACCGGTGCGACCACCGGGATGCCATGCCCCGCGAGCCGTCGCAGCAACGCGTGCTGTGACCGGACCTGATCGGGCTGCGCGTCGCGCAGCTCCTTGACGGCGTACTCGCGGTCGTCGCCGGTGGTCATGCGCCAGTTGCGGTTCATCATCCCGTGCGCGAGCCGCATCGAGGAACGTGGCGCAGGCAGGCCGAACACCCGGCAGAGCTCGGCCAGCGGCGGATCGCTCGTCACGGCGGCACCCTACCGGAACCGAAGGCCGGCACCCGGCCGGCGGCGAAAGCGATCGACGATCGGACAGTGATGCCCGACAATGCATTCGTGCGCGAGAATGTGGCCGCAGGGCCCGATCCCGTCGACGCGGCCGGGTTCCTGGTGCTGATCGTGGTCTGCCTGCTGTTCGCCGTCAGCGTGGGCTACGCCTACGGCAAGGTCTGGCTGCGGCGGCTGCGCGGGGTCACCGGTTGGGCGACGGTCGTCGGCCGCAGCGACCGCTACGAGGACGACCTCGTCATCCACCACGCCGAGGTGCGCATCGACGGCGGCCCGACCGTGCATCTGCGGCTCGCCGACCGCCGGGAGGTCCCCGCCGTCGGCGATCGCATCATGGTCCGGTACGACCGGCGCCGTCCGGCCAACATCGACGAGGTTCGCCGTACGCCGGGCGCGTATGTCACGGCGGTCGCCGCCGAGGTGATCATGCTTTTCTTCACCGTCGGCTCGCTCGGCACCGTGGTGTTCCTGATCGTCGCGATGCTCGACCGATGACCGGGCCGATCCGCCCGAGCGGGGCACGAATGTGTCCACTCAAGACCCGCCGTCGCCGTTCGCGCTGATGCACGAGGATTTAACCATCCCAGAAACCGATTTCGGGGTTCCATGGTTGTCGCAACATCGATAGTGTCGCGGATCGTGGGCGTAGCGCCCTCCCCTACTCCCGGCAGGCGGCCGGCCTGCCGTGGCGCGCACATCGTTCGTGAAAGGACGACATCCTCGTGTCCGAAACCCCTCTGTGGCTGCAGGGCCGCACCGCCGTCATCGACGCCGCCGACCAGTCGGCGTGGCGTGACGGCAAGACCCCCGACTACCACCTGTCCCACGAAGTCATGCCGGGCCAGCGCAGCACCCAGCATGCGCCCGACTCGCTCGAGGCGATCGTGGAGAGCATCGTCCAGGTCTTCGAGATGGAGGTCTCGTACAAGAAGGACCCGGCGACCTGGGTCTCCATGGTGACCGAGCACTTCCGGACCAACGTCAACGGCGGAGCGTGGGCCAGCGCCCAGGACATCGCCGACATCGGCAGCTACAACATCCTCATCGGCGACAGCCCGTTCTACCGCAGCGGCCAGGAGTCGTTCGACTCCTCGCACCACATCTTCCACAAGGCCTTCCCGGGCGGGTTCTACTGGGAGGTCCTGGAGGTCATCAGCCCGCCGCCGGTCGTCACGTTCAAGTGGCGGCACTGGGGCGCGTTCGAGGGCGAGTACCACGGCCACCAGCCGAACGGGCAGACGATCGAGATGTTCGGGATCAGCGTCGCCAAGGTCAGCGACGACCTGAAGCTCGTCGAGGTCGAGCACTACTACGACCCGAACCAGTTCCTGGGCAAGCTCACCAACGGCTGCCCGGTCGCGCACTGACGAACTCCACGGCGGGCCATTTGACTTCGGTCGGGTGGCCCGCCGTCGCGTTTCCTCCGACGGCCGTTCCGTCACCGCTCCGGCGCCGTCCGGTGTCGTCCGGTGTCGTCCGGACCCTCGGCTGTTCGGCACCATGCGACCAGGGTCGATGCGGGGTCCTTCCGGAGTTTGCCGAGCGCGGGCCACCGACCCGCAGTGACCGGGTTCATTGGGTGGCAGCAGACGACAGCAACGGGAAGGAATCGTCATGCGCCTGAGAGCACCCGAAATCGAGGACGAACGCCACACGGAGCCCGGCTCGACACCGCAGGTGACGAGAGTTCGACATGTCGGCATGTGGCGCAACACCCTGCGTGGCCTGCTGGTCGCCATGCTGGTGACCACGGGGGCCACGCTCACCACCGCCACGCCCGCCGCGGCCGCCGGCGGCTGCAACGGCAAGTACCCCATTTCCGCCTGCGTCGACTGGGGTTCCTACGGCAACCGCGTACGGGCCGACTTCTACATGAACGCCGACCCGAGCGACGAATACCACTCGTTCAAGGTCTGGCTCAACGTCAACGGGAGCTGGTACCTCATGGGATCCGGACGCCTCGACCACAAGGGCAACTACTGCTGCTGGTACCGGAACACCGACAGCCTGCCCAACATCTGGTACACGGTGTACACCGAGATCGACGTCTACAACAGCTCGGGCAGTTACCGCCTCAGCTCGACAAGTCCGTCGGTCCGCTACGTGAACTGATGGGCGCGGCCCTGGTGCGGGATTCCCTCCCCCGCCAGGGCCGTACGACGCCACCCGCCGCGAGCGTGTCCGGCGCCGTCCGGCGCGCCGGCAATCCGCACCCTGAGGACCAGCGACGACGCCTCCGGAATCCGGAAACTGTCGGAGTTCGCTGATCCGCGCCACACGAACCGATCTGCTGGGGCATCCGACGACGGGAGCCACGCATGACCGGATCGCAAGCCCGCGTGGTGGCGCGATGAACGCCCAAGGCTTGATCCTGCTCATCGCACCGCCGGCGATGGGTGCCGCCATCGGCTACCTGTGCGGTGGCCGCCTCGCCGGCCTGCGCGACCTCAGGCTGTCGGCCCTGTGGCTGCTGTGGCTGGCCGCCGCCGTGCAAGCGGCGCAGTACTACGTGACGCCCCTGCGGCACCCCGCCCTGCTGATCCTCGTATTCGGCCTGGTCCTGTGGTGGCTGGCCCTGAACCTCAACGCCTGGACGCTCGCGATCCGTGTCGCCGGCGTCGCCATCACGATCGGCGCGCTCGCCAACGGGCTGGCCATCGCCCTGAACGGGCGTATGCCGTACGAGCCGACCGCAGCCGAGGCGGTCGGCCTGCGACCCGGACTCACCACGCCCAAGAACGAGCCCTCCGACGACACGACCCGGCTCGCGTTCCTGGGCGACACGGTCCCCGTCCCGCCCCTGAGCAAGGTCGTCAGTCCCGGCGACCTGCTCATCGGCGCCGGGACCGTCGCGCTGACGGCGCTCGCGATGCGCCTCCGCCGCGACCGACCCGATCCGCAAGCCCAGACCATCAAGGGAGGTGAATCATGACCCTGACCATCAACTGGAACCGGGCCGCCTACGCGCTGCTCACTCTCGCATCGCTGGCCCTGCTGCTGTACACGATCGGCGCGCCGATGACGGAAGGGAGCTAGGAGCAGACATGCGAATCCGCATCATCGTGACACTGGCCGCGCTGGCCACCCTGCTCTACACGGTCGGCGCGCCACACGAACACGGAGGCTGAGCATGCGCATCCGCGTCACGCCGACCCTCGCGTCGCTGGCGACGCTGCTCTACACGATCGGCGCCCCGTTCAACCACGGCGGCTGATCCCGCTCGGTGCGGGCGGCGTCACCGCCGCCCGCACCGTCTTGGTTCTGCCCGGCCGGCCCTTGCCGGGGCGGGGCGTCTCGTGATCGAGTGCCCGGATGGCCGACGACATGGACGAGCGGTTCGGCTGGGCCTGGGACCTGATCAGCGCGGACCCCGCCCGGCGCGACGCCGCGCACCTGCGGCTCGACGGGCTCCGCATGGCCAGGGCGGCCGCCGTCACCCGGCAGGAGTATGAGGAGGCGAGCCGCCGACTGCTGCCCGACGGGCTGTGGACCGGGTCCTGGCCGGGCCTGGCGCGGGTGCCGCGCGCCGTGCGCTACCGCCTGCTCTACCTGGACTGGGAGATGCGGTTCCCACACGAATGGGCCTGGCACGCGAAGTCCTGGCGTACGAAGACCAGCCTGCTGCGCACCTTCCACCAGCACGTGGACGAGCTGTCGGGCTGGATCCGGACGGTGCTGACCGACCTGGTGCTGCTGGCGGTGGACCGGCCGCACCGGCTCGGCGACGAGCGTTATGCCCGGCTGGCGCGGGTGCTGGCCGACGACGCGCTGCGCGACCGGCTGCGGGAGCTGGGCGAGCACGCCGACGAGGGGGTACGCCTGCGGGCCGGTTACCTGACCTGGGTGGTCGGCACACGTGGTCTGCCCGAACCCAAACCGAGCCAGTGGCGCGAATACCTGATGCGGCAAGGGCTGACCGAGCAGCCGGCGGAGCGGCACCTGCCGATCCTGTCCCAGGTCGACGGAGGGCGCGTGCCGATCCTGGTGCGCTGTCCCCGGTGCGCCGGCCAGGCCGAGGTCGCGTGCGCCACGCCGCCCGGGCCGGACCGGGCGGCGTGGCGGGTGCCCTGCTCCCACTGTCCGCACACCGCGACGCGTAGGCCGGAGTTCAAGCAGGGCAACCGCTGGGACGGCAGCGCCGTGTACGACCCGGTGTTCCGCCTGCCGCTGTGGTTGCAGCAGCCCTGCGCCGGCCGGCGGCTGTGGGCGTACGGGACAGGCCATCTGGAAGCGATCGAGCAGCACCTGCGCGCCCGGGTGCGCCTGGCCGACGGCGGCGCCTACCTGCCCGCGTACCAGGTGGAGCTGCCGGACTGGATGATGCCGCTCGAGCGGCGCGACGAGCTGCTGGCCGGCATCGCCGCGCTGCGCGCCACCGTCCCCGCGACGGCCTGACCGGAACACGTCCGCCGGGATGCGCCCGGACAACGTCGACACCCAGGTGCGCCTGGACGGGGGCAGCGGCAGCGGCCAGATCACCCTGGACTCGCTCGACTTCCACGTCACCACCACCCGGCTGCTGCCCTGCCCGCACTGACCTGCCCGGCTCAGGCAAGCGCCAGGACAGCGTGGTCCGTCACGACGTACAGCACGCCGTCGGCGAGGGTGAGCGGAGGCTGCGGCTCGTCGTACTCGCCGGGAACCGCCGCGGACCAGCTGGTCGGCTCGTCCAAGGTCACGTCCCAGCGGGGTACGCCGGTGGCGGCGTCGACCGCATGCAGCCTCCCGCCCTCGCTGGCGAGGTGGAGGGTCTGGTCGGCCAGCAGCGGTGTGTCCACCACCGGGGCCGGGAATCGACGGCTCCACCGCACCCGTCCGGAGCCTGGTTCCAGGGCGTGGATCGCGTCTGCGCTGGTGCAGTAGATCAGATCTGCCCCGAACACCGGAGCCGAGCCGAAGCAGCCATCGATTCCGGCTTCGGCCGGCTCTTTGAGCGCGACCCGCTCCGCACCGGTTGCCGGATCGAATCCGACCAGCGACAGCGCCGCCGTACCGGCGCCGTCGCACCACCTTTCGCGGACCACCCATACCAGGCCCCTCGCATAAACCGGACGGTTCGGCGCGACCTGCAGCTGATCACCTTCGCAGTCGTCGTGTCCACACGTGACGAAGTCCTCGTGAAAGCCCCACAGCAGCGCGCCGCTGTCCACATCGAAGGAATGCAGGCCGCCGTGAGTGCGATTGCCCTCGAATCCTTCGGTCAGGAACATCCGGCCATCGGCCGTCGCGGGAAACGTCGCCAGCAGGCCGAACCCGTAGTGGTCGGCGACGCCGCTGACCGTGTCCACGCTGCTCCACCGCCTGCCACCGGCGGGCAGCTGGTAGGCGGCGACGGCGGCCAGGTCGTGCAGCACGACGACGGCGTCGCCGAACAGGACCGCGTGATGGCTGCTGATCTCCGGCATCGACCACCGCACCTGTCCGGTGCGCCGGTCGTGCGCGAAGACCTGTTCGCCCGCTTCGGCCAGCACCAGCTCCGCCGACACCGCCGGCAGCGCCGCCACCGAGGACAGAGCCGGCGTGCCGTCCCGATGGCGCAGGTCGTGCCGGCTCTGCCAGAGGATGCCACCGTCGGCGACGTCGATGGCGCACACGTGCCCGTCGGCGTCACCGAAGTAGGCCACCCCGCCGTCGACTGTCGGCAGCGCCGGTCCGTCGCCCGGCGTGGTCAGCCGCCTGCGCACCCGCGGCTGATCCACGACACCGGGGCCTCGGCAGACCCCGGTTCGCGCCACATCCCCCGACGGCAGATTCGCCATCGCAGTCCACCACCTGTCCCGGCTTTCACCGGACCGCATCGGTCCGCACGACCGACGCACAGTACCGAGCGCGAGCGCGGCGGTGGGGCCGGGACGCTGAAAGCCCACCGTCGGGCCTGATCCGCCCAATGCGTGTCGTACCGCGCATTCATCGACACGTGGGGCAGCACCGCGCGGCGGGAAATACGCTGTACCGAGGATGACGGTTCCGGTCCACCGATCGCGGCCCTCGCCGCCACCGGCTCGGCCACCGAGACAGCTCGAATATATCGAGTCCGGCCGACCGGGAACGAGGAGTCCGCAGATGTACCGAACACGCTGCCTGACGCTGGTCGCGGCGATGATCGCCGGGGCATTCACGCCCGCGGTCGCCGCGTCCGCGTCGAACGAGCCGGCGCCGTCCTATGCGGCAGCGCCGTGCCCGAAGCCGAACATCCCGGAGCTCGGTCCCAGCGCCGACCTCCCGTCGGGGATCACCTGCGGGTATCTGACCGTGCCCGAGGACCGCAGCCGCCCGGACAGCCGGATGATCCGCGTCGCGGTGGCCCACGCCAAGGCGGTCTCGGCGACGCCGAAGCCTGACCCGATCGTCTTCCTGACGCACGGTCCGGGTGGCGTCGCGTTCCTCGACGCGGTGCGCGAGGTCGGCGCGGGCATGAACGCCGACCGGGACGTCTACTTCGTCGCCCAGCGCGGCAACTACCACTCCGACCCGCAGCTCACCTGCCCCGACTACGATCGCTTCGCCGACGGCACCGCGCTGGGCCTGAAGTTCGCCGCCCCGTCCACCGGCGCGCAGAACCTGGCCGCGGTCAAGGCCTGCCGTGACAAGCTCGCGGCCACCGGCGCGCACCTGGCGTCGTACAACACGGTGGAGAACGCGGCGGACATCGCCGACCTGCGCACAGCGCTGGGCATCGAGCAGTGGAACGTCTACTCGGTGTCCTACGGCACGAACGTGGCCCAGGTGCTGCTGCGCGACCATCCGGAAGGCATCCGCAGCATGGTGCTCGACTCGGTGTCGCCGATCGATCAGAACCTGCTCACTCACGGGTGGCCGGCCGCGGCGGGCATGTATCAGGCGATCTTCGACGCCTGCGCGAGCCAGCCGAAGTGCGCCGCCGCCTATCCCGATCTGAAGGCCGAGTTCACCGCCGCCGTCAACCGGCTCAACCGGACACCGCTCCAGGTGACCGTGAACGATGCCGCGGGCAGGCCGGTGCAGGTGGTCATCGACGGGTACACCCTCGCCTGGCTGGTGACGGGCCAGAGCTACACGGGCCCGAGCGGGTTCGCGACGATCCCCAGCATGATCCATACGGCGGCCCAGGGAGACGGGCGCGAGGCCGCGGCGGCCCGGCTGGCCCGGGTCGCTCCGCCGGGGCTGGCCGGCTACGGGCTGGGTTTCGGGGCGTACTGCCGCGAGATGGCGTCGTGGAGTTCCACCGAGGACGTCGCCGCGGCGGGCAAGGCGGCGCTGCCGGGCTTCCCCGACGACGTCCTGCGGCTGATCATGGTGCCCGGCCGGCTGTTCGCCGAGTGTGCGGCCTGGGATGTCGGCAGTGCCACGGCGGCCGAACGCGCCCCGATCGTCAGCGACGTGCCGTCGCTGCTCATGGGCGGCGCGATGGACGGGGTCACGCCGGCCGCGTGGACGGAGGTCGTGGCCAAGGGCCTGCGCAATTCCGAGACGATCGCGATCCCGGGGGCCGGCCACGACGTGATCGCGCAGTCGCCGTGTGCGCGATCGATGATGGACGCTTTCTTCGACGATCCGACCCGGCCCGTCGACCGTGCCTGCCTCAACGAGATCACCATTGCGCCCTTCAAGACGCCCTGACGCGCGGGAACGACCCCCGGCGGGCCGTTCGCCGTGCCACAGTGGTGCGGTAGCGCCGTACGCAGCGCATACGGCTGCCGGCGGCGGATCCCGCGGGTGACGCGTTCAGGAGGCTCGACCATGGCCGACAAACCGCCGCTGCCGCCGTTCGACCATGCTGCGGCGCTGACGAATGTCCGTGGCCATGGAAGTGTCACCGCTGGTGGCCAGTGAAAGTCCCCACCTCGC
>NZ_JBHTAC010000021.1:91850-123180 GCF_042663325.1 Catellatospora aurea | reverse complement strand
TTCTCGGCCGTGATCATGTTGAACTCACGGGCGGCGATCGTGCTGTACGTCGAGTTGCTGAGCCGACCGGCCGCGAGCGCCGTGCCGAAGTAGCGGCCCGACTGCGCGGCTGCCGCGCCCAGCGTGCTCTCCGCCGCTTGCGCCGACGGCATCATCACCGTAACCGTGGCCAATGCCGCGACACTGACCGCGCCGGCTAACAGCGCTCTGACGATGGGCGATCTCGTCCACGGGGTTTCGCCACGATGGACGGAGGGACTTGTGGCCACCTTGGCCTCCTTCTTCTGGCGGGCACCCGAGCCGTGTTGGCGGAACGACCGGACGTCCTATCGAGAGATTTATCAATGCGGATGCTGCCATCGGAGTTTGTTTCAGGCAAGAACTTTCGGAAAACTTCCGGAAATGCCTCGTGCACCGGGCGAGCGATAGGTGCAGGTGAACAGGCATCAGGCACGGTGGTCTTGTTCACCCGGGAGACCGTCACCGGGATCAGTGTGTGCGGAATTTTCGCGACCCGGCGACGCCACCCGTCATAACAGTTTTTGCGCGCGCAGTTGGCGGGCAACCGCACCAGGCAGGTGCGCGCTACCGGTGCCCGCTCACGCTCCGGTAACACGCTGAGTGATCGAATCACCGGCGGAAGTCGGCAATGAGCGAGGACTAACGGTGACGCAGCTGGACACGAAGGAGACCGAAGCCGGGACCTGGCGCGTGAAGGTCCGCGCCGCCCTCGCGCCGGACTCGTGGAAGCGCGGCCCTGTGGTCGCCGCAATGGCCCTGCTGCTGGGTGTGCTCATGCTGTTTCACGAGCTGGTCCCGAACCGGATCGGGAACCTCGGCAGCCTGGTGGAGACCTTCCTGCCGTGGTTCGGCCTGGGCATTCCGGTGCTGCTGGCCGGGGCGCTGTGGCGTCGCTCCCCCGCCGCCGGGGCCGCGCTGCTGCTGCCGGCCGCGGTGTGGCTGAGCCTCTTCGGCGGGCTGCTCGGCGACAAGTCCCAGCCGGGCGGCGACCTCACGGTGGTGCAGCACAACGTCGGCGCCGAGAATCCCGACCCGGCCGGCACCGCCCGCGACCTGGCCACCTCCGGAGCGGACGTGCTGGCCCTGGTGGAGCTGACCGAGCAGGCCCGGGGCACGTACGAGCAAGGGCTGGCGGCGGCGTACCCGCATCACACGGTGCAGGGCACGGTCGGGCTGTGGAGCAGGCTGCCGCTGTCGGACACCCGGCCGATCGACACCAGGATGGACGTCGGGCCACTCGGGGACACCAAACCGGCCGAGGAGAAACTGGCCTACAACCGGGCGCTGCGCGCCACGGTGACCACCGGCAAGGGTCCCCTGGCGGTGTACGTGGCCCACCTGGGATCCGCCCGGGTCAACCCCCGGGGCGGCTTCTCGACCGGTGACCGTGACCGCAACGCCCAGGCGCTCGCCGAGGCCGTCGCCGCCGAGCGCAACGAGCGGGTGGTGCTGCTCGGCGACCTGAACGGCACGGTCGACGACCGCGCGCTGGCCGGCCTCACCTCGCGGCTGCGCTCGGCCCAGGTCGCGGCCGGGGACGGCTTCGGCTTCAGCTGGCCGGCCGCGTTCCCGGTGGTGCGGATCGACCAGATCCTGACCAAGGGCGTACAGCCGAAAAGCTCGTGGGTGCTGCCCGCCACCGGCAGCGACCACCTGCCGGTGGCGGCCCGACTCGGCTGGTGAGCACAACGCGGCGAGCGGCGATCACGCCCGGCCGGACGGATGATAATAACGTCACACTTCGATATCCTTCTCTTTCTTGATGCTTTCTTTCCTATTACGAAAGCGTTCTGAGGAGGAGCGATGCCCCGCACCCGATCCCCCGTCGTCTCCGCGTGCCTCGCGCTCGCCCGGTGCTGACCAAGGTCGGCGCGCAGTACGTGCTGTTCTACTCGCTGGGCAGCTACGGCGGCGACGGCTACCAGACCAGCTACGCCACCTCGGCGTCGCTGGCCGGGCCATACACGAAGGCGTACCGGTCGCTGCTCACCACCGACAGCGTCAACGGCACGGTCCGCGGGCCGGGCGGCGCGGACGTGGTCCGCGACCCCGCCGGGGACCACCTGGTGTTCCACGGCTGGATCAACAACTACAGCGCCCGGGGCATGTACGTGGCGGCGCTCGCCTGGTCCGGCGGCTTCCCCGTGGTCCGGGGCAGCCGGGTGCGCACCGAGGCCGAACGCGGCACCCTGAACCGCTGCGCGATCCGCAACACCACCACCGCGTCGCAAGGCCAGGCCGTCGCGTACATCGACTACGCCGACAGCTGGGTGCAGCTGAGCGTCTTCGCACCCCGAGCAGGGGCTTACACGGTGTACGTCGCCTACGCGGCGGGCTTCGGCGACGCCCAGCACACGCTGACCGTCAACGGCGGCTCCCCCACCACCGTCAACTACCCGAACACCGGCTGGGAGACCTGGCGGCAGGTCCCGGTCGACGTCACCCTGGCAGCCGGCACGAATACGGTGCGGCTGACGTTCCTGTCGCGCTGGGCCGAACTGGACTACATCGAAGTGGCGTAGCCACGGTCGAGGCCCGGCACCCGAAACAGGTCGCCGGGCCTCATGCCGTCAGGACGGGCGGCCGGTGGTGTACAGCCACTGGTCGAAGAAGCCGTCCAGCTGCCGGCCCGCGGCCTGCTCGGCCAGGGCGATGAAGTCGGCGGTGCTGGCGTTGCCGTCCTTGTGCTGCTCGGTCCAGGTGTGCAGGATGCCGAAGAACTTCTCGTCGCCGACGAGGCGGCGCAGCGCGTGCAGGGTCATGCCGCCGCGCTCGTAGACGCTGTCGGAGAAGATCTCCTCGCGGCCCGGGTCGCCGGGCGGGACCTTCCACAGGTCCGACTTCTTGTCGGCGTAGCGTTTGTCGTACTGCTGCTGCACGGTCGGGCCGCCGTCGTGCTCCAGCCACATCCACTCGGCGTAGGTGGCGAAGCCCTCGTTGAGCCAGATGTCGCGCCAGGTGTCCACCGAGACGCTGTCCCCGAACCACTGGTGCGCCAGCTCGTGCGCGAGGATGCCGGTGTCGGGGCCCTCGGCCCAGGTCTCGGCGGTGTACACCGGGCGGGTCTGGCTCTCCATCTCGTCCTCGACGCGGCGTTCGGCGACCACGATCCCGCCGTAGGCGTCGAACGGGTACGGCCCGGCGATCGTCTCCAGGAAGTCGGCGACCTCCGGGGTCCGGGCCAGGTTGCGGTCGGCCTCCCCCACCGGGACCTTCTCCGCGATCGCGGTGATCACGGGCTTGCCCTTGTGCTCGCCCTGCGCCAGCCGGAACTTGCCGACCGCCATCAGCGCCAGGTAGGACGCCATCGGCGAGGTGACCTCCCAGCGCCAGGTGCTCCAGCCCGCGTTCTCGGTGCGCCCGCGCAGCAGCCCGTTGCTGATCCCGCTGTAGCCGGGCGGCACGGTCAGCTCGATGTCGTACAGCGCCTTGTCGCGCGGGTGGTCGTTGACCGGGAACCAGGCCGCCGCCGACTGCGGCTCGCCGACGGCCACCGCGCCGCGCCGGCTGGTGAAGAAGCCGTTGTTCTCGGCGTCGCCGTCCGGGGTGTCGGCGGGGCGGCCGCCGTAGACGACCTCGGTGGTGAAGACAGCCCCGGAGGCGACCGGCGCGGCCGGGGTGATCACCAGTTCGTCGCCCTCGCGCGCGGACTTGGCGGCCCGCCCGTCGACGGTGACCTTGCCGACCGTCAGCCCGTACAGGTCCAGGTGGAACCGGTCGAGGGCCTGGGTCGACTTGGCGCGCACCGTTGTGGTCCCGTCCAGCCGCCCGGTGGCCGGATCGAACTTGACCTTCAGCTGGTATCGCTCGACGTCGTAGCCGCTGTTGCCGTAGGTCGGGAAGTAGGGGTCCCCGACGCCGGCGAGGCCGACCTGCCCGGTCAGGCTGGGCGGGAGGAGGCTGCAGCCGGCCAGCAGCGAGCAGGTGGCGGCCATCATCCCCATGATTCGGGCTTTTCGCATGGAATCACGTTAAGTGAGGCTAGGGTTCGGCGTGCCCGGTCGGTGAAGCTGAGAAGAACCTGCGAACGCTTCCCGGTCGAACGCGGCGCATTACCTGCCAGGCCCTGAGGGCCGGGCTGAACTCCGGTAATGCTTCTCGCTGAGATCGGCGAGCACCGCGACCCGGTCGTCGTGCAGGTTCGTCCACGGAAACGCGGCGTCCGGCTCCCGGCTACTACTGCGGGTGAGGTGCACGACGGCGTACCGGCCGCCGTCCTCGACGCGGAACAGGATGTCGTCGCACCGGGTGCAGCGTGCGAGCAGGGTGAGGTCCTTGCCTTCCAGGACATGCCCGGCGGCCCGCTCGTGCTCGAACTGTGCCAGCAGGGCGTGCCGCCGGTCGGGGTCGGCGGCGAGATCCGACCAATGCGCGGGCAGGACGAGCCGGCCCTCCTCCACGATCACCGCACCGTCCGCCAGCAGACGCAGCTCGCGCAAACCCGCGGGGTAGCGGTCGTCGTGGTACTCGACGACGTGGCTGTCCAGCAGTTCGAGGGCCAGCGCCGCGGCCAGGACCAGCCCGTCGGCGTAGAACTCGTGCTCGTCGTCGGGCGACGCGAACCCGGAGTCCGGCGGGTACTCATGGTCGAGGGTCTGATCGAAGCGATCCTTCCAGGCCGCCAGCTCGTCGACCAGCGCTTCGCCGATCGGCAGGGACGCGGGGTCGCACACCTGCGAGATCCCGTCGGCGTCGGTGACCGAGAGCGGGTGGCCGCAGCAGTAGTCGGCGCTCATGACGATCCATTGCCTGGTCATCGGCCGATGATCGCACCATCGGGCCGCCGGCCTCGACCGGGTTTGCCGACCCGGTCGAGGCCGTGCCTGATCAGAAGGTGTACGGGGTGGCGTACTGCGGGCGCAGGATCGTCGTGCGCGGGGCGACCTGGCGGATCGCCGCCTCGAACGCGGCCAGCCGCTGGGCGTCGGCGGGCGCGACGACCGGCGGGTTCTGCAGCGGCGTCTCGAAGTTGTCCCAGTGCACCGGCACCACGACCGCGGGGCGGTCCAGCGCCTCGATCAGGCGGGGCACGTACTCGTGGGTGGCGGTGCTGGACGGCAGGGCCAGCATCGCCACGTCCGGGTTCAGGCCGCGCAGGTTGCGCTCGACGAAGTCGCTGGCGCCCATGAAGAACACCGAGGGCCCGCCGGTGACGGTGAGCTGGTACGACAGCGTGTCGCCCTCGGGCAGGTCGGCGATGGTGGCCGGGGCCGGGCTCGGCGGGCTGGTGCGCACCCCGGGGAACGCCATCGAGTACGACCCGTTGCGGCTGTGCAGCGCGGGCACGACCTCGACGGAGTAGTCGCCGAACGCCAGCACCTCGCCGCCCTTCACCGGGCTGAGCTGCGACGCGGGCACGCCTGCCGCGAGCCCGAGGTGGTACGCGGTGAGCGTGCCGAAGACCCGTGCGCCGGTGGTCGTCGCCACGTGGGGCACGTCGTTGAAGTGGTCCCAGTGGGTGTGCGTGACGAACACGGTCTCCGGCTTGCCCACGTGCGCGGCCACGGTCGCGGCGTCGACGGTGAGCGCGGTGGCGGGGTCGAACGCGCCGGTGAACAGGCCGGTCGGGAAGCGGGTGACGTACGGGTCGATCAGGACGGTGCGAGCGCCGATGTCGATGCGCCAGCCGGAGGTGCCCAGCCAGCGGAAGGTCGCCGTCTGTCGTTTCACGGTGCTCGATCGGGGGCTGGGTGCGGCGGCGGCCGGCGCGGCGGCGACCGGGATGGCGGCCATCGAGGTGAGCGCGGTGCCCGCGGCGGCCGTCGCGAGGAAGCGGCGGCGGCCGACCTGGTGCTCTGACATGGTGTTTCCCCTCGTGCGGTGGATCAAGGTGACCAGCGCAGCGAAACACCCGGCCGACGGCACCGTCCAAGATCGGAGAGCGGCACCTGCCATATCGGTTCGGATATCACCCCAGTTCAGGCGTCAGCCGACAATCGCGGCAAGTGTCCTATGTCACTGTCCGCGCAGCTCGTCGACGGCCAGTTTCGCGGCCCGCCCGAGCACCAGGTCGAGGTCCAGGCGCGGCATGGACAGCCGCTCGGTCCTGGCGAACACCGCCACCGCGTAGCGGCCGCCGTCCGGGTACTCCACGACACCGGCCTCCATGTGCAGGCCGGGCAGCGTGCCGGTCTTGCCGGCGACGCGGACGCCGGGCGGGAAGGCGGCGGCGAGCCGGGTCCAGAACAGCTGCCGGAACATCAGCGCGCGTACGGTCGCGCAGGCCTGCGCCGGGCCGGCCTCGTCCCGCCAGATCAGCGCGAGCAGCCGGGTGATCTCCTCCGGGGTGCTGGAGTTGGTGTGCGCGGGGTCGTACACCCGCAGCGCCCGGATCTGCTCCTCGGGCAGGGCGGGGAAGATCCGGGCGAACTCGTCGTCGTCGCGAGCGCCGACGTCGGCGATCATTGTCTCCAGGATCTCCCGCGGCCCGCCGATCAGCCGGGTGCGGACCAGGCCCAGCTCCTGGGCGAGCAGTGGCAGCAGGTCCGGGCCGCCGATGCGGCTCAGCAGCATGTCGGCGGCGGTGTTGTCGCTGACGGACATGGTGAAGTAGGCCAGGTCGCGCAGCGACACCTCGACGTCGTCGGCGCAGCCCGCCGTCCCCCAGCCGCCGAGCCGGTCACGCGAGCGGACGAGCACCCGCTCGGCCGGGTCGAGCGAGCCGGCGACGACCTGCCGGGCGAACTCCAGTACCAGCAGGATCTTGAAGATGGACCCGATGACGACCTGGTCATCCGCGCCGACGGCGACCTCCCGGCCGGTGTCGAGGTCGCGCGCGTGCAGCCACCCCCGCATGTCCGCGTCGGCGAACGCCTCCGCGATCCGGTTAGTGATCAACATCGGCTCAGCCTATGGTCGGACAGTGGATCTCTCCAAACACCTGCGCTACTTCCTGACCGTCGCGGAGGAACTGCACTTCAGCCGGGCGGCGGCGATCCTCGGCATCGCGCAGCCCCCGCTCAGCCAGGCCATGCGGCGGCTGGAGGACGAGCTCGGCGTGACCCTGTTCGACCGGCTGCCCCGCGAGACGGCCCTGACCGCCGCGGGCCATGCGCTGCGCGACGAAGCACGCGAGTTCCTGGCCGCCGAGCAGCGGCTGCGCACACTGATGAGCACCATCCGCGACGGCGCGCTCGGCACCCTGCGCGCCGGCGTGCCGCCCGAGACCCCGGCTGCCGCCCTGGGCGAGCTGCTGCGGCGGCTGACCGAGCAGGCCCCCGGGCTCGACGTCGATCTGCAGGAGCTGACCACGGCCGAGCAGCTGGAACTGCTCGCCGCCGCCCGGCTCGACGTGGGCCTGGTGCATCAGCCGGTCGACGACGTGGACCTGTGCGCGGGTCCGGGCGTCCGCACGCGACTGGGCGTGGTGCTGCCCCGCACCTCCCCGCTGGCCAGGTCGACCGAGCTGACCCTGGCCGACCTGGCCGGGCACGGCCTGGTCGTGTTCCCCCGCGCCACCGCACCCGACTGGTATGACCACCTGCTGGCGGTGTGCCGCGAGCAGGGTTTCATCCCGGGCCGGATCCGGCATGCCCGCAACCCCGAATTCCTGTGCGGGCTGGTGCTCGCCGGTCAGGGCGTGGCGCTGGAGCGGGAGTCCGCGATCCGCCGCGAGCCGCGGGTCACCTGGCGGCCACTGACCGGCGACCCCCTCTGGCAGCAGGTCGCGGCCGTGTGGCCGCGCCGGTCGCCGCACCCGGCGGCGTCGCGCTTCGCCGCGGTCGCCGGTGAGGTCCTCACCCGCTCCGCGGGCCTGCCCGCGCCGGAACGCGCGGAGGGAGCGCCGCCGCCGTGGTCGGTGGTCTTCCACACCGCCCCGGGCGTATGACCCGTGCTCAGGAGGCCAGCAGCTCGCGGACCTCGCGGGCGAGTTCGACCGAGGCCTCGATCTCGACCTTGCGGATGGACACGCTCTCGACGTTGAATCCGAACGGCACGCCCAGCCGCCGGCAGAACGCCGAAAGCTCCCGCGCCGTGGCGATGCACTGCTGGTAGGACTCCGTCAGCGGGTCCTCGGAGTAGCGCAGCGCGTTCTCCAGCCAGCGGGGCACGTCCACGCCGAGCCAGTGCAGGAACGACAGCGTCTTCAGCGAGCCGCACACCGACAGCGTGAAGATCACCGGACGGGGCGCGACGCCCTTGGCCGCGCAGGTGTAGAAGTAGTCCGACAGCATGCTCTTGGTCGCGTCGACGTCGTACACCACCTGCGTGATGAAGAACGACGCGCCGCGGTCCTGCTTGGTCAGCATGCGCAGGTGCTCGTCGCCGCTGCGGGTGTAGCGCTCGGTGATGGCGACCGCGCCCAGCGGCAGATCGGCGCGCACCCGGTCGCGCAGGGCGTACGCCTGGGTCAGGCCGGTGCGCACGCCCTTGTCCCGCGACGACGCGCCGACGAAGACGCTCAGCACCCGGTCGGTGTCCACCTCGCCGAGCCAGTCCGCCAGCTCGGGCTCGGTGTACTTGCCGACGCACCGGTAGATGACCGCGGGCCGCTCCCAGCCGCCGAGGTGATCGCGGTGGAACGACACGGGGTCCATCGTCGGCAGGTAAGGGAACGGGCGCTCCTGCGGGTTGCGGTCGCTCTCGTCGTCGATGTCGTAGAGGATCAGCCCGTCGAGGTCCACCGTGGCCAGCCGGGCCAGGGTCACCTCGGCGATCTGGGCGGCCTGCTCGGCCGAGACACTGCTGCGCGGCGGGGTGATGCCGAGCAGCAGCACTCCCGCCTCGGCCCGCTCCAGCATCGCGCGCAGGGACCGGCGGCCAGGTACGGTGTCGTCAGCCATGCGCTCACGGTATCGAACCCGCTCGCACCGTACGGGCCCGTGACACGGCGATCAGCGCCACATTCCGGCGGTGCGCGGCCGGGCAGGCGAGCCCACCCGGCCGCGACCCTTCAGTCCAGGTGCGTGCAGACGTTGTCCGTGGTGCCGTGCACCATCGTGACGGTCTTGTAGTACGTGGGCGTGAACGCGATGGTGTAGACGCCGTCGATCACCCAGATGCCGCGCGGCAGATTGCCGCCGTCCACCCGGAACCCGAAGATCGCCGGCCCGACCGCGTACCAGGTCATCGAGCCGTCGGTGCCGTAGTCGATCATCGCGGTGCCGCTGGCGTCGAACTCCTTCGACGCGCCGGTCTCCAGATTGGTGAACTTGACGATCAGGTCACCGGCATAGAGTTCGCGCTTCGGTTTGCCGTCGGGGTACGTGTCCAGCACGAGCTTGCGCACCTCGTCCAGAACCGGCTCGCTGCGCACGGCGAAGTCGCAGCGGGCCCCGGCGGGCTGCTCGTAGCCGGCCTGCGGAGCCGGCACCCAGCCGCCGTGCACGCCCGCCTCCGCCGCCTGAACCGGTGCGGCCCCGGTCACCAGCGTGCCGACCACCGCCACGATCGCGATGACTGCTCTGCGCATGAGCGCTCCTCTCGTTGTTCGTCACGTGCCGGGACAGCCTGGCCGGACGGCCTCACCAGCGACTGACCATCAGGAAGGGACAAAAACCTGCAAATCGTGGCCTGCGCGCGCGAACCCCGAGGGCTCGGGCAAGCGACCTCACCACCACCTCGACACGCGCCAAGGTCAACCGCACGGCGCCGGCAACGCGTCCTACGGGTATGGAGTTCCGCCTGCTCGGCCCGTTCGAGACCGGCCACGACGGTCACCCGGTCGAGGTCGCCAGCCGCCGCCAGGAGCGCTGCCTGCTGGCGCTGCTGCTGCTCGACCTCGGGCACCTGGTCACCATCGACCGGCTCATCAGCCTGCTGTGGAACGGCGACGCGCCCGCGTCGGCCCGCGGCGCCGTGTACACGTACGTGGGCCGCCTGCGCGCGGCACTGAGCCCCCACGGCGTGCGCATCACCACGCGCGCCGACGGTTACCTCGTCGAGGCCGACGAGCACCGCGTCGACGTCACCGACTTCCACCGCACCGTGCAGCGGGCGCTGGACCTGGCCGACCCCGCGGCCCGGGCCGGACTGCTCGACGAGGCGCTGCGGCTCTGGCGCGGACCGCTGCTGGCCGACGTCGCCGACGACGCGCTGCGCGACCGGCTCGACGGGCAGCTCACCGAGGCCAGGCTGGTGGCCGTCGAGGCACGCGCCCAAGCGCACCTCGACCTCGGCAGGCACCCGCGGGTGACCAGGGACCTGACCGAACTCGCCACCCAGCACCCGCTGCGCGAGCGGCTCGTCGGCCTGCTGATGACCGCCCACTACCGCGCCGCCCGCCAGGCCGACGCCCTGCTGCTGTACGAGGCCACCCGCAAGGCCCTGGCTGCCGAACTGGGTGTCGACCCCGGCCCCGACCTGCAGGAACTGCACCGGCGCATCCTCCGCAACGATCCCGTCCTCGACCAGCCCCGCCGCCCGGTGTACGAGGTGCGGGTCCGCGACGAGACGCTGCCCTGGATCGTCGGCGGCCACCCCGCGCTCGACTTCTGCAACACCTTCGCCGGCTGGGGCCTGCCGACGCCCCTGCCCGGCGCCGAGTGGCTGCGCAGCTACCGCACCTTCGCCGTCTGGTGCGGCTACCTCGGCCTCGCCGACGACCCGACGGTCAGCCGCCTGCTCACCCTGGCCGACCGCGACCCTGCCGCAGCCGAACAGACCCTGGCCGAGGCGTGGGCGCTGCGCTCGCACATCTACGCGTGCCTGAGCGGGCAGGCCGACAACACCGCGTTCGACGCGGTCGCCAGAGCCGCCGAGGCGGCCGCCAAGACGCTGGAGTACGTCCGCGACGAGACCGGCGGCGGCCGCTGGCGACCCAGTCTGGAAGCCGGACTGCGGCTGCCGCTGCACGCCGCCGCCTGGAGCGCCGCCGAGCTGCTCGCCGACCCCCGCCGGCTGACCGTGCGTTCCTGCGCACAGTCGCACTGCCGGTGGCTGTTCCTGGACGAGGCCGGCATGCGCCGCTGGTGCAGCCTGGTGACCTGCGCCGGCTAGGGCTCCAGCGTCGCGGTCATGCCGAAGGCGGCGACATGGTGCGCGCCGACGAAGGCGTTGCTCTCCACGATCCTCCCCCGCTCGACCCGCAGCACGTCGACGACCAAAGCCTCGTAGCGCGGGCTGCCAGGTTCGCGCAGGTAGCAGACTAGCGCGGGACGGCCGTTGGCGGAGCTGGGAAAGGTACGCCAGTCGAGGGGTCGGCTGAGGAAGCGCACGACCGCGTCGATCCCGACGACCGGCGGCTCGGGCGGCATGGTGATGCGCACGTCGTCGGCGAGCAGGGCGCGCAGCGACGGCGGGTCGGCCGCGTCGGCGTACCGGCGCAGGATCTCCTCGTCCTCACGGGTCAGCGGCGGGCGCCGCCAGTCGCACGGGTCGGCCGGGGCGTGGTGGCGCACGGTGTGGCGGGCCCGCTGAAGGAGGCTGTTGACCGTGGACACCGGGGTGCCGAGCGCGGTCGCGATCTCCTGCGGAGTCCAGCCGTGGACGTCGCGCAGCACGAAGGCGGCCCGCTGGCGTCCCGGCAGGTACATGAGCGCCGCGATCAGGGCCAGCTCGACGGTCTCCCGGGCGGCCACGCCGGTCTGCGGGTCGTCGGCGAGCAGGGCGTCGGGATAGGGGCCGATCTCGGTGGACCACTCCAGCAGGTCACCCGCCGGCGCGGTCCGGCGGGCTGCGGCTTTGCGGCTGTCGAGAAAGGCGTTGGTCGCGATCCGGTACAGCCAGGTCCGCACGGAGGCGCGTCCCTCGAACCGGTCGCGGGCTCGCCAGGCGCGCAGGAACGTCTCCTGCACCAGGTCGTCGGCGTCGGGGACGTTGCCGACCAGGTGATAGCAGTGCAGGTGCAGGTCGCGGCCGAAAGCAGCCTGCAGCCGTGCAGCCCGCTCGTCAGCCGCGTCGGACATGCGGTTCTCCCGGAGCTCGTTCGTCGTCACGACGGTACTGACGATCGGCGGACCGATCCTTCATCGGTGACCGATGACGGAAGCCGCCCGCGCTCGTCTGAACCGTGACCGATCCGATTCACGAGAGGACCACACCATGTCGGCGAACCCCATGCTCCGCGCCGAGAGCCCACCCGTCGTCGACCGGCGGACCTGGCTGCGGGCCCGCGAGGAACTGCTGGCCCGGGAGAAGGCCCATACGCGCGAAGGCGACGCCATCGCCGCCGCCCGCCGCAGGCTGCCGATGACCCTGCTGCCGCCGGTCTCCGTGCAGGGCCCCGGCGGCCCGACCCCGCTGCTGGACGTGTTCGAGGGACGCCGGATGCTCATCGCGTACTTCCACATGTGGCACGACGGCGAGCCGTTCGAGCAGCAGTGCGAAGGCTGCACCTTCTCCACCTGCCACGTGCAGCCGCTGGACTACCTGCACGCCCGGGACGTCACCTACGCCGTGTTCTGCCAGGGGCCGTACGCCGACAGCACCGCGTTCGCGCAGTTCATGGGGTACCCGTTCCCCTGGTATTCGGCACGCGACAGTGATCCGGCCCTGGCCGACGGGCGCGACTTCGGGTTCATCGCCTGCTACCTGCGTGACGGCGACCAGGTCC
This sequence comes from Catellatospora aurea, assembly GCF_042663325.1. Lineage (NCBI taxonomy): Bacteria > Bacillati > Actinomycetota > Actinomycetes > Micromonosporales > Micromonosporaceae > Catellatospora > Catellatospora aurea. Next base: position 110,666 of record NZ_JBHTAC010000021.1, on the reverse strand, counting down.
ACGAGACCTACTGGACCACCGGCCGGGGCGTGGAGGCGCTGATGACGAGCTACCACGCCCTGGACCTGACGGTGTACGGCCGGCAGGAGGGTTGGGAGGACTCCCCTGACGGCTGGCCGCGCGTCAGCGGACACCCGTGGCGGCTCGACGGCCGCCCGACCGCGCAGTGGAGCCGCGCCGGCGTACATCCGGCAACGGCCTGAACGGTCGGCCCGCTCAGTCACCGACGCGCACGACGATGGGCTGCGCGTCGGTGACGGCGCGCCGCACGATCGCCTCCAACCTGCGCATCTCCAGCTCCAGCCCGTAGGCGAGCGGCCCCGTCCGCACGGTCAGCATGCGGGCGGCCTCGGACATCGGCAGGTTCAGCGCCGCACGCAGCTCCTTCACAAGGCGAACCCGGTCGGCGTCCGGGACGGAAACCTGCAGTCCGAACCAGCCGCCCTGCGCGCGCAGCAGAGCGTGGTCCTTCCCGTCGACGCTCGGGCCGAGCAGGATCTCCACGGCGTACGCACAGGCGGCGCACCGCTCCGAGGCATCCCAGCGGATCCGCACCCCGTCCAGCCAGCCGACCACGTCGTACGTCGCCACACCCGCGCATTGCGGGCACGTGAACGTCGAGGTCGCGCTCTGCTCGTACGCCATCGTCGCCGCCCTCCGTGAGGGCGACAGCATACGGTCGCCGTCACGGCCGGGGCGCTGTGATCCGTCCCAGGAGGCGGGGCAGCGGTCCGGCGGGCGGCGTCCAGACGTCGCGGTCCTCGTAGGACCAGGCGTAGGTGGGGTTGCCGTCGCGGACGAGGTCGCACAGTCCGGGCAGGCCGAGTTCGCACGCCGACCACTCGTACAGCAGCTGCAGGCGCGGCTGGATCACGCCGTAGTCGAGCATCCGGCCGAGGCGGTGCTCGTGGGCGAGGTAGGCGTGCAGTTCCGCGGCCGGCGGGTAGCGGTCGGGCAGGACCCGGCCCAGCGACAGGAACACCCCGGCCATGCCCAGTCGCGGGTCACCGAGCAACCGGCCCAGCACCGCGAGCCGGCCCAGGGCCAGCTTCGGCGCGGCGACCAGCGCGTGGGTGTACAGGACCCGGAGCAGGGCGACGTTGAGGAAGAAGCGTTCGGGCATCGACTCGCGTTCGGCGAGCTCCCGGTTGTCCAGATAGCCGGCGACGATGCTGGCGTTGTGGGCCCGGTACCAGTTGCGCGCCGTCGGGTGGTGGATGAAGGCGGACCACAGCACGACCGCCGGTGAGGACGGCTCGCCCGGCATACCGCCGGAATGGGCCATGGCTTCGCAGCCGTCGCGCAGCAGCCGGTCGTTGACCGCTCGCCACCAGCGGCTGCCCGGCGGCTGCGCGGTGAGGGAGTTGAGCACCCCGCGACGGGCCTGCCAGCGCATGAACGACATCGCGGCCCGCCGGAACGGCAGGTGCTGCGGGGCCCGGCCCTCCGGACCGTGGTAGGTGCGGGCCAGCAGCGCGGTCCGGCGCAGCGGGTCGTCGCGTACCCCCGCGACCTGGGCGGCAGCCCAGTCGGCGGCGGGATTCGGCGGCCGCTCGACGCCGCTGCCCGGCCGGGTGGCGCGTGCTCGCGGCTCACGTCGGCCGAGGCGCACGCCTGTCCTTGCGCTGGGCGAGCTCCTGGTCGTCCACCAGGACGAGCATCGGCTTGCCCGGTTCGCACAGCATGGTGACGAGAAAGCGCACGCGTGCGTCGTCGCGGTTGTTGCCGTCCTGGTAGTGGATGACATCGCCGCCGGGCTCCCAGAACACCTCGCCCGCGCGGACGACCCGCTCGGGCTCGCCCTCCAGTTCGAACAGCATCTCGCCTTCCAGCACGTAGCCGAAGGCCGGTCCCGAGTGCCGGTGCGGCGGCGTGCCGGGGTCGCCGGGCGGGTACTCGATGACCACGGTCATCGCGTGGGCTCCGGCCGGGATGAACGGCGGCTGCGCCTCCTGCAGCATGGTGAGCGCCGTCTGCCACGCGGTCGACCTCGGCTGCCCGTCGGCCGGGTTGCTGCCTGCCATGAGAGATTCCTCCGTGGTGAGATGGGTGGCTGATCCTGGTCACGCCTGGCCGGCGAGGCCGAGGGTGAGCAGGTCGGCCATGCCGAAGCCCGCACCGGCGGACGGCAGGACCGGTTGCCAGTCCGGTTCCAGGCTCAGGTAGCTCAGGGCGTCGGCGCGTTGCAGGCCGATGAGGACCTCGGCGACGATGCGGCCGCCGACCGGGCCGAGCCGGTCGCCGCCGCCGCGGTGTTCGGCCTCCTTGAGGATGTAGAACCACAGCGGGGTGCCCTGCGGCCAGCTCTGTTCCAGCTCGTCCGCGGTCAGCGGATCCGCCCCGAGCAGTCCGGCGACGGCTTCGCCGCTGGGCAGCGCGGTCGTGTCGCCGCGCAGCAGGTCCCGGACGGCCAGCGAGCGGTACGCCTCCGTGTCGACCGCCCCGGTGACCTGCTCGGGCAGGCCGATGAGGCTGGCGGCGAGCCGCCCGTCGAGGCGTTTGGCCCGCTGCGCGGGCGGGTGGCCGGGCAGGTCGAAGACCTGGGCGAGGTCGAGTCTGCGGTCGGCGGACACCGGGCCGAAGCCGACCAGGTCCGGGAAGAGCGGCACCGCGGGGCCGCCGTCGACGAGCCGGTAGGTGTGCCGGATCTGGCCGTGGCCGTAGCGGAACGCGGCGTCGGCGAACTCCAGCGGGATGTACGCCTGCCCGACCGGCGGCGCGAACCACCGGCCGCCCTCGGCGAGCACCTGCTCGACCAGCTCGGCCCCGGCCAGTCGCGGCAGGAAGTCGTGGACCGTGATCCACTGGTAGTGCCAGGTGAGGGTGATCCGGGCCTTGTCGAACACGTCGGCCTCGGGCACGCCTTTCTCGCGGAGCACGTCGACGATGCGGTTGTGCGCGCGCAGCAGCGCCATGTGCAGCGACAGGGCGAACAGGTGCGAGTCGTTGCGGGGGTCGCCGATCAGCGCCACGCCCTGCTGGTTGCGCGGCACGTCGCCGCCGTCGGGACCGAGCAGGAACTTCGCCGGATCGTGCACGTCGAACAGGAACGGCGAGCCGATCGGGCCGTCGGAGTAGACCATCTCCAGGTTGAGTTTCGGGGCGCGGGCGTTGCGCAGCGCCTCCGGGTCGACGCCACCCATGATCGGCGAGCGGTCGGCGGTGATGTCGTGGGCGATGAGCTGGCCGAAGAACGGCCAGCCGGCGGCCTCGGTCGCGTCGTCGCGCCCGGGATTGAGCCGGTCCAGGACCGCCGTGGCGTCGCAGACCCCGCCGTCGACGCCCGCGCGCACCAGCAGCTGCGGGTCGGTGCCCAGCGGGGCGAGGTCGGGGAACATGCGCCCGTAGCGGGCCGCGCCGGTGGGCCGGTCCACGGCGCGCGCCATGCTCAGGCAGTGGTCCCGCGCGGCGATCTGGCTGCCGTGCGCGTGTGCTGGAGCGCCGCTCACCTGCCGAGCGTATGCCTCGCCGTGGTCCGGTCCGGTCTGGTTGAGCAGATGGCCCGCTGTCATGCCCGCCCCCGGCTGCCGTCGTCGGGCCGGGCGGTGTCCTCCACGGCCTCCACCGCGCCGAGCAGGTTGCGCAGGCCGACCTCCTCGCTCTGGGTGTACGCCGGATCGAGCATCCACTCGTCCATGGGCACCTCGACGGCCTGCTCCTCGGGCAGGCTCGCCGCGGCCTGGGCCAGTTCGGCCCTGACCTCGGTCTCGAGGTCGTGCAGGAAGGCGTTGTCGCCGGTCGGGGTGTTCATCGTTCCTCCAGGACGGTTCATTTCGTGGTGCCGTCGCGGCCCGGCCAGTCGCGGTAGCGGATCTCGCCGAGCGCCGCGCCGTCGCCGGGCAGCAGGGTCCGCTCGCCCAGTTCGGCGCCGAAGTAGGCGGCGTGCGGGTCGGTGACGACCTGTCGCGGATCGTTGCGGCCGGCCAGGGCGTCGCGGAAGAACTCGTCCATGCGGACCGGTTCGGGTCCGGCCACCTCGACCGTCGCGTTCAGCGGCGCACCGACCGCGACCCGGCCGACGGCCCGGGCCACCTCGTCGCTCGCGATGGGCTGGAACAGCACCGGCGCGAAGTGCACGGTGTCGCCGTCCGTGCCCGCGTCGGCCATGCTCTTCACGAACTCGAAGAACTGCGTCGCGTGCACGATCGAGTACGGGACCGGCGAGTTCTCGATCAGCTCTTCCTGGGCGCTCTTGGCCCGGAAGTAGCCGCTGGCCTGCAGCCGGTCGGTGCCGACCACGGACAGGGCCACGTGGTGCCGGACGCCCGCCGCCGCCTCGGCGGCCAGCAGGTTGCGGGTCGAGGTGGTGAAGAAGTCCATCACCGCGGCGTCTTCGAACGACGGCGAGTTCGACACGTCGATCACCACGTCCGCACCGGTCAGGGCGTCGGCCAGGCCCTCGCCGGTGAGGGTGTTCACGCCGGTGTTCGGGGAGGCGGCCACCGCTTCGTGGCCGTGCTCGCCGAGCTTGGACACCAGCTTCGAGCCGATCAGGCCGGTGCCGCCGATCACCACGATCTTCATAGCGTCCTCCCGTTCGCCGGGACGGCCGGTCGCCGCCCGCTACCAGCTAAGACAGGGCAGCTGTAGCTCCTGTGACAGCCCTCAAGACGATCATGCGGGTCTGGCGGTGGAGATCCGGGCTAGTTTGGCGGGGTTCATCACCCACATGACCTGGTCGATACCCTCCGGCGTGGCATGGATCGCCGCGAGCGCGACGCTGACGCCGTCCCGGGAGATCAGCACCGCGGGCCCGCCGTTGGCCTCGATCCAGGTGAACTCGGCCCCGGTCCAGAAGTGCGGGGCGAACGCCACGATGAACTTCGCCACCGTCGTCCGGCCGACGACCGGGATACGGGCGGCGCGTACGGCTCCGCCGCTGTCGGAGTAGCTGACGACGTCGGAGGCGAGCAGCTCCTCCAGCGCGGCGAAGTCGCCCGTGCGGGCCGCGGTCAGGAACGCGCTCAGCAGCGGCCGCTGCTCGGCCGGGCGCACGGACTCGCGCGGGGAGTCGGCGACCCGTTTACGGGCCCGGCTGACCAGCTGGCGGGCGCTGTCCTCGGTCGCCTGGACGATGTCGGCGATCTGCCGGTACGGGTAGCTGAACGCCTCCCGCAGCACGTACGCGGCCCGCTCGGTCGGCGTCAGCTTCTCCATCAGGACCAGCATCGCCATCTCCAGGGCTTCGCCCCGTTCCGCCCCTAAAGCCGGATCTGCGCTGGTATCGACCGGCTCGGGCAGCCACGGCCCGATGTAGGTCTCCCGGCGGGCACGGGCCGACTGCGCGGCGTTGATCGCCAACCGGGTCGTCGTCGTGGCGAGGAACGCGCCCGGATCCCGCACCGTGTCGCGGTCGTAGGCCTGCCAGCGCAGCCAGGCCTCCTGCACGATGTCCTCGGCCTCGGCCGCGCTGCCCAGCATGCGGTAGGCGATGCCGAACAGGCGCGGGCGCAGGCTCGCGAACACCGAGGCAGCCTCTTCGAGAGCGGCCGCCGACGGATCGCCCAGAGCCGGCACCCATCCATGCTAACGATCTTTTCCCGGCCGGGTCCGTGCTTCGCCGCTGGTGGACGACCCGCCGGCCGTCACCGCCGCGCGGTGCGCCCGCCCCGGGACGTCGGGCTCTTGCGGCGCTCGGGGCGCTTCGCCGGGGCCGCGGGCTTCGCCGCCGGCTCCTGCTCCTGCCGTTCCTTGAGCCGCTTCTGCTCACGCAGCACCTCGGCGTGCGTGGCGCGTTCGGCGATCAGCCACTCCGGCGGGTCCGCGACCAGCTCCGCGATCTGCGCGGTGGTGAGCGCCTCGGTGATGCCAGCGCGGGCCAGCCCGCTGTTGGACACCCGCAGGCGAGCGGCGACCACGTTGCGTGGGTGCGGGCCGTCGCGGCGCAGGTCGGACAGCCACTGCGGAGGGTTGCGCTGCAGCTCGTCGAGCTCCTCGCGCGAAACCAAGCTCTCCTGGAACTCCTTCGGCGTGGACGGCAGGTACACATCCAGCTTCAGCGCCGCCGTGGCGGCCTTCATCACCTGGGGCTTCTTGGACTTGGTCACCGCCTCAGCCTAACGGTCGGGTAGGTCGCCGCTGACCGCGGTGCCTGCCGTCCCCGGTCCGGGGACACCGGGCTCCCGGTACCCTGACCAGGTTGCGCCAACCGCAGCGCTGCCCGTACGCCGGTGCCTGGCCGGTCGACGCTTCGGAGGTAACCGTGACCGACCCCGAGGACGCCCGTCCCGTGTTCCGCCTGCTGGCCGTGCCCGGCGTCACCGTCGACAAGTGGGCCCGGGTCTGGTCCGAGCGCCGGCCGAAGGTCGAGCTGCGGGTGGAGCCCGCCGAGGCGGCCGAGGCCGCCGCGCTGCTGGCGGTGGAGGCCGACGCCGGACTGCTCCGGACGCCGGTCGACCAGGACGTCTTCCACGCCATCCCGCTGTACACCGAGGTGACGGTCGTCGTGGTGCAGCGCGATCACCTGCTGTCGGCCGCCGACGAGCTGACCGTCGCCGACCTCGCCGACGAGATGCTGCTGAGCCCCTTGGACGACGTGATCGACTGGACCGGTGTGCCGGGCGCCCCGGCCGTCCTCGATCACCGCCCGGACACCACGGCCGACGCGGTCGAACTCGTGGCCGCCGGCGTCGGCGTGCTGGTCGTGCCGCAGTCGCTGGCCCGTGCCCACCACCGCCGCGACCTCACCTACCGGGTGGTCACCGACGCCCCGACGTCGTCGATCGGGCTCGTGTGGGCCCGCGACCGGTACACCGACCTGGTCGAGGAGATGATCGGGATCGTCCGGGGCCGGACCGCGAACAGCACCCGCGGCCGCACCCAGCCCGAACCGCCCGCCCGCCCGGCGGCCAAGGCCGCGCCTCGCGCCACTCCCCCGTCAGGCCGGACGCCCACACGGCGCGGCGGACCCAGCCCCCGCACGTCCCCGAAGCGGCGCGGCCGCTGAAGGCCTGGCCCGCGGCGTCGCCCGCTCAGGCGCGCAGACGGGTGAGCGTCACCGCCCCGGCGGATTGATCGACTCCTCGTGGGAACGGCGGGTGGTGGCAGGCGGCGCTCCGGGCGGGGCATGGCCGACCCGGACGCACACCTGCGGCTCGCCGAGGCCCGGCAGCAGCCGGCGCAGCTCGTCGCGGGTGTCGGCGACCTCGGTGACGTCACTGATCGGCGCGCTGCCCAGGCCGTGCACTGCGGCGGTGAGCAGCATCGCGGACAGCGCCTGCCCGGCCCGCAGCCACGCCGACGGGGTGTCGTCGTCGGTGAAGACGATCAGGTAGCGGGCTCCCGCGTCGGTGTCGCGGCCGGGGTGCATGGTCTGGCCGCCGAACGGCGCGTAGTCGCGGATCGGCACCCGCCGCTGCACCGCCCGTACCGTGGTCTCGGTGGGCACACCCTCGCCGCTCCACGGCGGACGGTGCGTCCAGTCGGCGAGTTCGGCCCGGTAGTCGGCATCGGACAGCTGCAGGGCGCCGGCCCGCACGGCCGCCATGGCCAGCACCGGGATCTGGTCGATGTCGACCAGGTGGACGTGGGCGTGCTCCCGCTCGCCCGCGAGGATCAGCGCCCAGCAGGCGGCCTCGGTCACCGGCTCGGACGTGAACGGCCGGCGGTCCGTGCGGCGACGCTTGATCGCCGCGTAGGTCTGCAGCTCGGCCAGCTGCGGCCGATGCGGGCCGACGATGCGCAGCTCGGCGAGCAGGTCCGGGTCGGCCGGGTCGGGTAGCTGCCGCACCTGCGCGTCGTGTCCGGCCGCGGCCAGGGCGGTGCGGGCGTGGTGCAGCGCGGCCCCGCAGCTGACGGTCAGCAGCCTGCCGGCCGGATCGGCGACCGGGAGAAGGCGCTGGCGGTCGGCGTACAGGCGCAGCCCGTCCGGGCCGGCGTGCCAGCGCCACGGCTGGGTGTTGAAGACCGACGGCGCGGCGAGCGCGGTGCGGGCCGCGTCGCGCAGCGCCTGTTCGCGGTTCGTCTCGACTGCTGTCATGCCCTCACTGTCCGCCCGGCGCGGCGCGGCGGGCAGTGCCGGCGGGCCCGTGGCGGGCGGGGCGAGGGTCCCGGCCGGTGACAGGTCTTTGGTCCCTACCCGGGAGGGGCGGCCGGAGCGGAGAATGCGGTGGCCCGTGTGTTCCTGCTCGACGACCACGAGATCCGGACATCCTGCCGTTCGAGCAGGTCGTCACCGCAACTGAGGTACGCGGGAATCAGCTGTCGTCGACCACGTTTCCGTCGCGGTCATGGACCGTCGCCGCCTCCATGAGGGCGTCGTGCCATGACCGCTCCTCGTCGGTGCCGGTACGCCAGCCGTCGCCGCGCGTCTCCCACATCGCGACGAGCCCGAGCAGCTCCTCCCCGGTTCCGGCGCTGAACAGGCGGCCGTCCTTGAGAGCGGTGTATTCGGCCGTGTACTCGCCGGGCCCGTCCAGCAGGTAGCTCAGCTCGACCGCGTAGCCCTTCGCGCGCAGGGCGAACAACGCCGGACCGCCGGTGTTTCCCGCCACCCGGATCACGACCCGGTGCTCCCCGCTCAACTGCCGGGCCCCTTTCGGCGAATGCGCAGCTCCACAAAGGATAGGCGGGTCCACGGTCCGCGCGACGGGGAGTCTTTGGTCCCGTCACGAGGGGCCGTCGAACTCTGCTGTGACCGGTGTGACGGGCGGGACTCTGTGTGCAGACCCCCGACGTCCAAGGAGACGACCGTGAAGCGCAGGACCCTCGACCTCATGTTCAGCCTCGGCGGCGTGGCCATCGCCATCCTGCTGACCGTCGCCGGCGTCGTGCTGTCGGCCAACGCGAACTTCGCCAACACCTACGTCGCCGACCAGCTCACCCAGCAGAACATCACGTTCAAGACCCTGGACACCCTCACCCCGGAGGAGCGCGAGCAGCCGGGCCTGGTCGAGTACGCCGGGCAGAAGATGACCACCGGCAAGCAGGCCGAGGTGTACGCCAACGAGTTCATCGGCCTGCACCTGAAGAACACCGCGGGCGGCAAGACCTACGCCGACCTCGGCGTCCCGCAGGCGCAGCTGCGCACCCAGGTGGCCGACGCGGCCAAGAACAACGACCCGAACCTCGCCGCGCTGCAGCAGCAGCTGGCCGACGTCACCGCCCAGCGGGAGACCGTGTTCAAGGGCGAGACGCTGCGGGGCCTGCTGCTGACCACCTACGGGTTCAGCGAGTTCGGCGTCAAGGCGGGCCAGGCCGCACTGGTCGCCTACCTCGCCGCCCTGGTGCTGGCGCTGCTGTCGATCGCCGGCTTCATCCACGCCTTCACGACGCCGCGAACCGTGGCCTTCGCCCCGGTCGAGGGTGCCCCGAACCGCGAGCGGATCGACGCCTGACCCACCGATACCTGGGCGGCCCGCCGGCTTGGCGGGCCGCCCAGCCGTCTGCCCAGCCGATTCGCAGCGGATCACGGCAATTCTGCGGACTCGTACAACCATGCGTCACCCGGGCTCCGTTATGGACAGAGGTGCGCCGGTCACTCCCTCGACGGCGGCCTCGATCCCGAAAGGAGTCGGTGTGTTCCACATCAGACCCCGAAATCTCCTGCTCGCGCTGCCGATCGCGGTGCTCGTCGCGTCGGTCGGCGGCGCGGGCACCGGTGCCGCCGAGCAACCCGCCGGGACCGCGACCGCGGCTCCCACCCCGCTGCCGGCCGGCAAGCAGTACACGGTGACGTTGCTGACCGGCGACGTGGTGACGGTGCAGACGCGGCAGCAGGGCTGCCCGCTGGTCTCGGTCCGGCCGGCGAAGCCGAGCGGTGTGCTTCAGCGCAGCTGCGGCCCCGACGGGCACGTCCGGGTCGTGCCGGGGCAGGCCGCGGCGCTGATCGGAACGGTGCTGGACGAGGCGCTGTTCGACGTGACCACCCTGATCCTCGACGGCTACGACGACGCGCGGGCCAAGGACATCCCGCTGATCGTGCGACAGGGCGGCGGCACGCAGGCCCGGGGGTCGCTGACCGCCGGTCTGGGTCGCACCCGCACGCTGGCGAGCATCGGGGCGGTGGCGGGACGGCACCCCAAGGCGAAGTCGGCCGACTTCACGAACACGCTGGCGCAGCTGGGCACCGCCCGTACGGTCGCCGGTTCCGGCACCCGGGTGTGGCTGGACCGGCGGGTGCGTACGACGGCGGAGGCGGGCGGCGCGGGCCTCGACGCGAACCTGCGCCAGGTGCAGGCGCCGCAGGCCTGGGCGGCGGGCTTCACCGGCCGCGGCACGAAGGTGGCGGTGCTCGACACGGGCGTCGACTTCACCCACCCCGACCTCAAGGGGCGCGTAGCCCAGTGGGCCGACTTCAGCACGCAGGACGGTGACGGCGTCGACCGCTTCGGACACGGCACCCATGTCGCGGCGACCATCGCGGGCACGGGCGCGGCCTCCGGCGGTGCGCGGCGCGGGGTCGCCCCCGGGGCGGAGCTGCTGATCGGCAAGGTGCTCGACGACTCCGGGTACGGCACCGATTCGCAGATCATCGCCGGGATGGAGTGGGCCGCCCCGCGCGCCGACGTGATCAACATGAGCCTGGGCGGCTGGGAGCCGAGCGACGGCACCGACCCGCTGTCGCTGGCCGTGGACGCGCTGACCGAGCAGCACGGCGCACTGTTCGTGGTGGCCGCGGGCAACGACGGCCCGGCCGACGGCACCGTGTCGTCGCCCGCCGCGGCGGCGTCCGCGCTGACCGTCGGCGCGGTGGACGCCGCCGACGTGCCGGCGGACTTCTCCGGCCGCGGCCCGCTGGTCAACACGTGGGCGGCCAAGCCTGAGCTGGTCGCGCCGGGCGTCGACATCGTCGCCGCTCGCGCGGCGGGCACCGGGATCGGCGACGTGATCGACGCCCGCTACACGGCGGTCTCCGGGACCTCGATGGCGGCCCCGCATGTCGCGGGCGCGGCAGCGATCCTGGCGCAGCGGCACCCGGACTGGAAGCCCGCGCAGTACAAGGCGGCGCTGGTCGGCGCGAGCGAGCCGCTGACCGGTGCTGACCCGTACACGGTCGGCGCGGGCAGGCTGAACGTCGCACGGGCGCTGCACGGCGCGGTCAGCGAGCAGCCGGTCGTCAACCTCGGCACGTTCCCGTATCCGCAGTCGGGCACCGCGCGCACGACGCTGTCGTGGTCGAACACCGCGACCGAGCCCGCCAAGCTGCGATTCAGCGTGGCCGTGGCCGACCGGAACGGCACGACCGTGCGACGCGCGGCAACCCTGTCGGCGTCGGCGGCGGTCGTCGCACCGGGCGCGAAGGCGTCGGTCGGCCTGCGGATCGACCGGTCCCGGCTCGCGGCCTCGCCGGGGCTGTACACGGCCGTGGTCACCGCGCACACGTTCGGCGGAGGGTTCGTGTCCAGCACCCCGGTGACCTTCTACGTGGAGCCGCCCACCCACGAGCTGACGCTGACCTCCACCGCCCTGCCGCAGACCCCCGAGGGCGCGGACGTCTGGGTCACCGCGGTCGTGGTGAACCTCGACGACCGGGCGCTGTACGCGCGGCGCTGGGAGGTCCCGCTCGGCGAGACCGTGCCGCTGCGGGTGCCAGCCGGCCGGTACAGCGTGCTGGCCTCGATCTGGGACATGCACGAGTCGGCCTGGCGGATGGGCCTGGCCGGTGATCCCGACGTGGCGGTCGGCGCGGACACCTCCCTGGTGCTCGACGGGTCGCGGGCCAAGCCGGTGACGGCGACCGTGGACGGGGTCGAGACGGTCGCGAACGCCGTCGGGCTCACCTACGAGCAGACGCCCCGGCACGGGCCGGGTTGGTCCGACTACGCGTTCGCGTGGGGTGAGGACGCGCGCAAGGGCAGCGTGTTCGCGACCCCGGCGGCCGGGCCGGGCATCGGCACGTTCGCCGCGTACGCCTCGTACTCGCTGGTGGCGCCCGGTGACGGGCCGAGCCCGTACCTGTACGACCTGATCCGCCCGCTGGGCAGCGGCATCCCGGACGATCTCGCCTACCGGGTCGGCGCGGCCGAACAGGCCCGGCTCGCCCGCATCGACCAGCGCTTCCACCTGTTCGACATCGCGGACACCTTCGCCGGGCACAAGCGGTACGGGTACAGCCCGTCCGGCGGGTACATCGCCGAGGCCGACACCGACGGCCTGTCGGGCGATCGCGTCGACTACGTCACCCCGGGCTTCGCCTGGAAGGACGAGGCGTTCTTCAACGCCAACGTCGGCTACGGCGTGGTGACTCAGGAGTCTCAGCGCACGTACGAGCCGGGCAGCAGGCAGCAGAAGGTGTGGGCGCGCCAGCCGCTGCGGCCGGACTGGTACGACGATCCGGTGCCGTCGTCGAGCGGCTGCGTGCCCGCGCCCGTGCGGCGCACGCGCGGCAACCTGCACGTCGAACTGGTCGACCTGACCGACGAGCACCAGCGTTTCGACTGCCTGGGCTGGGGTGACGGCTGGTCGGCGACGACCCGGACGCTGACCCTGCACCGCAACGGCGTCCTGCTGGGGCAGCATCCGGAGTCGTTCGGCGACTTCGCCGTCCCGGCGGCGGCTGGCGCCTACCGGCTCACGTACGACCTGGACGCGAGCGCCCTGCTGCCGGTCTCCACCCAGGTGACCACGGCGTGGACGTTCCGGTCGACGGGGCCCGCGGGCACCGGCAGCGCCCCGGTGGCGCTGCTGTCGGTCGACTACGCGCTGCCGCTGGACGTCGCGAACCGGCCCACCGGCGGTGTCGCCGCGTTCCAGGTCCGCCAGGCGCACGGCGTGCCCCGGCAGAACGTCACGTCGTTCCGGCTGTGGACCTCGTTGGACGACGGCGCCACCTGGCAGCCGGCGGCCGTGACGGCTCATGGTGACGGCTTCGGCGCGACGCTGCCGACGCCGTCGGCCGGGCAGGCGGTGTCGTTGCGGGTCAAGGTCGAGGCCTCCGCGGGCAGCGCGGTGGAGCAGACCATCATCCGGGCGTATCGCGCCGGCTGACGAACGTTTCCGGTGCACGTGCCGGGCTGGGCGGATGCCTGGCCCGGCACGTTTTCGACCGGCGAATCCCACTAATTGGAACTCCTATTTCGCCGATAGGATATGTGGGATAGCGTCTCCGGCATGACCACTCGGCAGACCCCGCTCGACGCCACCGCCGTCGCGGTGTCGCGGGGCTGCTGCCGTTGCTGGACCACCGCCCGCGGCTGCTGCTGAGCGGCACCGCCTCCTTTCGCGACGAAGCCGACCACCGGCTGCCGCTTCTCTCCCCGATCCACGGCCGCGCCCTGCCGCGCCGTGCTCGTCCACGCCCGGCCGACGCGTACCCGTCGCCGGGACGAACTCTCATGCCCCTGCGCTGGCGGGCAGCGGCGGCTGCTCGACCTCGCCGCTCGGGGCGAGGTGCTCGACGAGAACCTGTACACGGCTCCCGGCCGGTTCGGCGGCGGCGGTGCGGCCACCACCTGGCTGGTCGGGTCGGCGCAGGACGTGGCGCGGTCACTGCGCAGGTATCAGCAGCTCGGGGTCACCCACTTCGTGCTGTCCGACACGCCCTACCTGCCGGAGATCAGGCGGCAGGGCGACCGACTACTGCCGTTGCTACGCGGGTGACCGGGCTATTGGGCCGCGAGGGCGACCAGGTCGGCGAAGCGCACGATCTTGCCGCCCGCGGCCCAGGTGCCGTCCGGCTGTTCGTGGATGAGCACCCAGACGCGCTGGGCGTCGGCGTCGGTCAGGCCCGCCGCGTCCAGCACGGCGGTCGTGATCTCGCCGACGAGCCCGGCCTTGCGGCGTTCGGACAGCGCGCCGACCGGAACGGTGATCTCCACCCGGAACCTGGGGGCGTCGTCCTCGGCGGTGGTCTGCGCCCCGGCGGGCAGCTCGTGCAGGTAGGTCCAGGCCAGGCTGCGGAACAGGGGGTTGTCCGGTGCGCCCTCCCAGCGCAGCAGCACCGTGGCCAGGGTCTTCTGGATGCTGTCGCGGCCGGCGGGCGTGAGCGCGCCCGCCGGCGCGGTGAGCTGGATCATCGGCACGGGAGACTCCTGAGGCGTGTACGGCAGTCCATGACGAGTGTCATCGTGCCAGTTCCACCGGAAGCCGAGCGCTCGGTGCTGTCGGCCGCCCGAGGAACTCCCCGGCCGCAGTCACGGATGGAGTTTGGCCTGCCAGTCGGCCGGCACCCGGCCGCGAGGCCCCGGCGCGGGCTGGTCGACCGGGCGGTGGGTGGGCGACGCGAGCGCGGGACCGTGCATGAACGACTCGGTCCGGTAGTCCCAGAACCAGTCCTCGCCCGGTTCGAAGCTGCAGATGACGGAATGCCCGCTCGCTTTGGCATGACCGGTCGCGTGCTGGGCCGGGGAGTTGTCGCAGCAGCCGATGTGGCCGCAGGCCGTGCAGCGTCTCAGGTGGAACCACCACCCGCCGGTCTGGTCGCATTCCACGCAGCCCGCGCCGCTCGGCGGGACGCTCGGATCGATGGCGGTCTCGTCGTATTTCATCGTGTACCTGCCCAGCGCGGCAGCATGTGCGGCTCCCGCATGTCCAGGATGCCAGGCCCGCCGTTCCGCCGCAGCCGGACGGCGGTCGCCCGCCAAGATCGCTCGACTTGCCGGGCAGGTGGGCGAAAGCGCGCTCAAGATACGCACAGGTGCCGGGCAAGTCGAGCGATCTCGGGACGCGGCGGTCAGGCCGGGGCGGTGCGGACCAGGGGGAGCACGTGCTCGCCGACGCGGCGGGCCTCCTCCAGGTGCGGCCACGCGGACAGGATGAACTCGTCGACGCCGAGCGCCGCGTACTCGCTGAGCCGCTCGGCGACCTCGGTGTAGCTGCCGACCAGGGCGGTGCCCGCGCCTTCCCGGACCAGGCCCACCCCGGCCCACAGGTTCGGCGCGATGACCAGGCCGTCGGCCCGGCCGCCGTGCAGGGCGGCCATGCGCGCCTGGCCGACCGACTCCATCCGGGCGAAACGCTGCTGCGCGGCGGCGATGCGCTCGGGGTCCATGCCCGACAGCAGCCGGTCGGCCTCGGCCCAGGCCTCCTGCGCGGTGGGCCGGGCGATGACGTGGATGCGCACGCCCAGCCGCAGGGCGCGGCCGTTCTCGGCGGCCAGGGCGCGCATCCGGGCGGCCCGCTCGCCGATCGCCGCCGGCGGTTCGCCCCACATCAGGTACACGTCGGACAGCCGGGCCGCGACCTGCTCGGCGGCGGCGGACGCGCCACCGAAGTAGATCGGCGGGGCCGGGTCCAGCGCCGCGCCGAAGCCGCCGCCCTCGACCCGGTAGTGCCCGCCGGAAAAGTCGAAGCGCTCCCCCGCCCAGCAGCGCCGGATGACGTCCAGACACTCCGCGGTGCGGTCGTAGCGCGCGTCATGGTCGAGGAAGTCGCCGTACGCGCGCTGCTCCGCGCCGTCGCCGCCGGTCACCGCGTTGAGGGCCAGCCGCCCGCCGGACATCTCCTGGAACGCCTCGGCCTGCTGGGCGATGAGCGTGGGCAGCGCGAATCCGGTCCGGAACGCGACGAGCAGCTTGAGCCGCTCGGTGTGCTGGGCGACCGCGGCGCACACGATCCATGGGTCGGGGCAGGCCGCGCCGACCGGGGTCAGCGCAGCGGTGAAGCCCGACTGCTCGGCCGCCCGGGCGACGTCGGCGAGGTAGCCGATCGACGCCGTACGCGCGTGCCGGGCCGCGCCCGCCGCGACGGTGGCCGCGCCGACCTCGTGGCCGTCGCCCGACGTGGGCAGGAACCAGTGGAACGTCATCTGTGCTCTCCTCGGCTACCGGCCGGCTCTTTCCCACATCTCCGACCGGATTGCTAGCCTATTCGCCGCGAACCGAACACGGTAGATCACAAGGCGATCATTCCTCGCCACCGGCGCGGCGGTGCGTCGACCGGGAACCCGGTCACCGGTCGGCGAACAGCAGCTCCGCCGCGTCCTCCCAGGCCTGGACCAGGTCGTTGGTGTGCGGGGAGCGCAGCCACTGGATCTGCAGGCCGTCCATCATGGCCATGAGCTGGCGGGCCAGCGCGTGCGGCTCGGCGGTGACGTCCTTGGCGAGCGCGGCGAACACGGCCAGGGTGTGCTCCTGGCGGGCGGCGAAGTAGTCGTGCGCGGGGTGGCTGGGCGCGAGCGACTCGGCTTCCAGGACGGCGAACAGCCGTACGATCTCGGGCTGCCCGGCGTTGCGGCGCACCAGCGCGGCGCACATCCGCCGCAGGTCGACGCCCGGCGGCAGCTCGCCGCCGGCCCACGGGGCGGTGAGGTCGGAGATGCCGAGCTGCGCGGCCAGCGAGCGGGCGTCCTCGGCGTCGCGGTGCTCCAGGACGGCGACCAGCAGGCCGTCCTTGGAGCCGACGTGGTGCAGCAGGCCGGGCACGGTCAGCCCGCACCGGTCGGCGACGTCCTGCATCGACAGGCCCCAGAACCCGCGTTCGGCGATGAGCTCGGCGGTCGCCTCCATGATCTGGCGACGGCGTTGCGCCGCGGGCAGGCGGGCGCGATCCCGCCGGTAGGCCGGCCCGGTCATCGGCACGCCACCTTTCGCTGAGCCTCTTGCCGCGGCGCGGCACAGGCTCTAGGTTACAGCCAAGTTACTACCTACTAGGTGCTAGGTAACGTTCGCCGGAGTCCACCCCAGGGAGGAACCACTTGACCACCGACGCGGGATCATCCCGGCTCACCACCGCCGAGCAGGCCGCGCTCACCAGCGGCGGCGACTTCTGGCACAGCACCGCCGTCGCCGACCTGCCGAAGATCATGCTGACCGACGGGCCGCACGGCGTACGCAAGCAGATCGCCGACGCGGGCCAGCCCGGGCTGCTGGCCAGCGAACCCGCGACGTGTTTCCCGCCCGCGGTGGCCCTGGGCTCGACCTGGGACCCCGACCTGGTCCGCCGGGTCGGCGAGGCGCTCGGCGAGGAGGCCCGCGCCATGGGCGTGTCGGTGCTGCTCGGCCCCGGCATCAACCTCAAGCGCAGCCCGCTCGGCGGCCGCAACTTCGAGTACTACGCAGAAGATCCGCTGCTCACCGGCGTGCTCGCCACCCAGTGGGTACGCGGCCTGCAGAGCCGCGGCGTCGGCGCGTCGCTCAAGCACTTCGCGGTCAACAGCCAGGAGACCGACCGGATGCGGGTCAGCGCCGACGTCGACGAGCGCACCCTGCGCGAGATGTACCTGCGCGCCTTCCAGCGGGTCGTGCAGCAGGCGCAGCCGTGGACCGTGATGTGCTCCTACAACCGGATCAACGGCGTGCACGCCTCGCAGGACCCGTGGCTGCTCACCACGGTGCTGCGCGACGAGTGGGGCTTCGAAGGACTGGTCGTGTCCGACTGGGGCGCGGTCGTCGACCGGGTCGCGGCCGTACGCGCCGGGCTCGACCTGACCATGCCCGGCCCCGACCGCGCCGGAGACGAGGCGCTGGTGCGGGCCGTCGCCGACGGCACGCTCGACCCGGCGGCGCTGGACACCGCCGCCGCGCGGATGCGCGCCCTGGTCGAGCGCTCGGTCGCGGCCCTGGACCCGGCCGCGAGCTACGACGCCGACGCTCACCACGCGCTGGCCCGCGAGGCCGCCGGACGCGGCATCGTGCTGCTCAAGAACGACGGCGACCTGCTGCCGCTGCCCCGCCAGGACATCACGATCGCCGTCATCGGCGAGCACGCCCGCACCCCGCGCTTCCAGGGCGGCGGCAGCTCGCAGATGAACCCGACCCGGCTCGACGACGCGCTGACCGAGATCACCTCGCTGTCCGACGGGCCGGTGCGCTTCGCCGCCGGCTACACCGCCGACGGCGCCGGCGACGAGCGGCTGACCGCCGAGGCCGTGGACACCGCCCGGCACGCCGACGTGGCAGTAGTGTTCATCGGCACCGCCCAGGAGACCGAAGGCGCCGACCGGGACACCCTGGAACTGCCCGCCGCGCAGCTCGCCCTCGTCGCCCGGGTCGCCGCGGTCAACCCGAACACCGTCGTGGTGCTGTCGCACGGCGCGGTCGTGCTCACCAGCCCGTGGGACCGCGACGTGCCCGCGCTCGTCGAGGGCTGGCTGCTCGGCCAGGCCGGCGGCGGGGCGATCGCGGACGTGCTGTTCGGCGTCGTCAACCCGTCCGGGCGGCTCACCGAGACGATCCCGCTCAAACTCGCGCACCACCCCTCCCATCTGGACTTCCCCGGCGAGGCGAGCCACGTGCGCTACGGCGAGGGCATCCACGTCGGCTACCGCGGCTTCGACGCCCGCGAGCAGGAGGTCGCGTACCCGTTCGGCTTCGGCCTGTCCTACACCACGTTCACGTACGGCGATGCCACCGCGACGGCCGACGACGGCGGGATCGAGGTGCGTGTCCGGGTGACCAACACCGGCGGGCGGGACGGGCGCGAGGTCGTGCAGGTGTACGCGAGCCTGCCAGGTTCCCGGGTCCGACGCGCGGTGCGCGAGCTGAAGGGCTTCACCTCGGTCGCGATCGCGGCCGGGGAGACGGCCGACGTGGTGGTCCGGATCGACCGCGACGACCTTGCGTACTGGGACCCGAGCCTGCGCCGCTGGGCCGTCGAGGGCGGCGACTACCTGCTCGCCGTCGGCGCGTCGTCACGTGACCTGCGCTGCACCGTCACCGTGAAGGTCGACGGCGACGACACCCGGGTGCCGCTGACGGCCGAGTCGACGCTCGGTGAGTGGCTGTCCGACCCGCTGGGCGGGCAGGTGCTCGCGCAGGCGTTCGCCGCGGCGGCCGCCCAGGGCGGCGGCGGCCTGATCGGCATGGCCGCCGACCCGCAGATGTTCACCCTGATGGCTGGGGTGCCGTTGAGCCGGATGGCGGCTTTCCCGGGCAGCCCGCTGACCCTCGAAGCGATCGCGCAACTGGTCACCGCGGCCAACCCCTGACCCAAGATCGC